>JAKFES010000123.1:0-3034 GCA_036675585.1 Burkholderiaceae bacterium | reverse complement strand
CCTCCTTCGCGCGAGCGGGTTTCGACGGTGTGCTGCGCGATCGCGACCAGTTCCGCCGTCTTCCGCTGCTCGGCAAGCGCGAGGTCCGATCGAATCCGGGTGGACTGTGCTCGAGCGAGTATGCGGCCCGGGAGCTCGTCGAGGCGCGCACCGGTGGCTCCACCGGGACGTCGCTCGTCGTCTATTTCGATTCGCGCTGCCAGGAGCTTCGCAACGCCGCGGCCATGCGCTGCAACCAATGGGCGGGCTGGGACATCGGCACCAAGGTCGCCGCGCTGTGGGGCAACGCGCCGATTCCGGGGAGCGCGCGCGAGCGGCTGCGCAACCTGCTGCTCGATCGCCTGGTCTATCTCGACACGATGAACATCGACGACGCGACGGTGCTCGACTTCGTCCGGCGCTGGCGTCGCGAGCGTCCGCAGGTCCTCTTCGGCCACTCGCACTCGCTGTACATCGTCGCGTGCATGCTGCAGCGGATGGGCATTCGCGACATCCGGCCGCGCGGCATCGTATCCACCTCGATGATCCTCCTCGCGCCCGAGCGCGAGCGCATCGAGTCGGTGTTCGGATGCCGCGTCACCGACCGCTACGGATGCGAGGAGACCGGCCTGATCGCCTGCGAGTGCGAAGCGCATGCGGGCCTGCACCTGAACGTCGATCACCTGTTCGTCGAGTTTCTTCGCGACGACGGCTCGGACGCCGCGCCCGGCGAGGAAGGGCAGATCGTCGTGACCGACCTCGTCAACCGCGGGATGCCGCTGATCCGCTATCAGGTCGGCGACCTGGGCGTTCCGTCCGATCGGCGTTGTCCGTGCGGCCGCGGGCTGCCGCTGATGGAGCGGGTCATCGGACGCAGGGCGGATTTCCTGAAACGGCTCGACGGCTCGCTGGTCGCCGGCGTTTCGCTCGTCGAGCGAACGCTGACCGCGATTCCCGGTATCGAGCAGATGCAGATCGTTCAGGACGAGCCCGGGCGCGTGTGCGCGCGGGTCGTCGAGGACGGCCTTTTCGACGCCTCGGCGGCACAGCGCCTGCACGACGAACTGCGCCTCGCACTCGGCGAGGGCGTCGCGATCGAGATCCACCGCGTTGCCGCGCTCGGGCAGACCGAAGCGGGCAAGTTCCGGTTCGCGATCTGCAATGTCTGAGCGCATCGGCCCCGACGGCGCGACGCCGCTGGTGAGCGTCGTCATCGCCACCTACAACATGGCACGGTATCTGCCCCAGGCGTTGCGCTCGGTGTTGCTCCAGACGTATCCGAATCTCGAGATCATCGTGGTCGACGACGGCTCGACCGACGCGACGCCCGTGGTGATCGAGCCCTTCCGTTCGAGTCCCGCCGTTCGCTACATCCGGCAGGCCAATGCCGGCCAGGCGGCGGCGAAGAACCACGGCGTGCGCGAAGCGCGCGGCGAGTACATCGCGTTTCTCGATGCCGACGATTTCTGGGTCGACGACAAGCTCGCCGCGCAGGTGCCGCTGCTGCAACGCTCGCCGGACGTGGGCGTCGTGTATTCGCGGCTTTACTACGTCGACGCGAACGGAATCCGCGTCGGCGTGTCCGACAACGAACTGTTTCGCGGCGACGTGAGCGGTGCGCTCTTCGTGCGCAACTTCATCGGTTTCGGGACGGCCGTCGCGAGGCGTGCGTGCTTCGAATGCCTGGGCGGTTTCGACGAGTCGCTGACTATGGGGATCGATTACGACCTCTGGCTTCGGTTCTCCACGCGCTACCGGTTCGATTACGTCGATCGGCCCCTGCTGTGCTACCGGCGCTGGCCAGGCCAGATGTCGAACGACACGAGCGGGCGCTATCGCAACGGCATGCTGATCATGGAGCGATTCCTGCGCGAGCATCCCGGGCGTATCGGCCGGCGGGCGGAACGCGAAGGATGGGCCCACACCTACGTCGGACTCGGATTCTGCGTCTGGGAGGCCGAACGCCGGCCGACAGCCGCAATGGCAATGTTCGTGCGTGCGCTGCGGCACAAGCTCACGTACCTGCCCGCGTGGCGTGCCCTGTTCTTCGCCGCGAGTCGCATCCGGTGGCCCGCGTCGTGAGCGGCTTCTGGTCGAGCCCGCTCGGGCGCACCGTCGGGGCGGACCTGCGCCGGTACGGAGACGGCATTTCGGCCGCCGCGCTGGTCCGCCATTTCGTTCGAACGCCCGGTTTCCGGTACACGTTCTGGCTGCGGCTGGCCGTGGCGTTGCGTCGACGCGGCGCTGCGTGGAGATCCGCACATTACGCATGCCGCTTCGCGCTACACCGTTGCGGCATCCGCTTCGGTATCGCGATTCCGTACGACACCAACGTCGGGCCCGGCCTGTATATCGGGCATTGGGGAGGCATCGTCGTTCATCCGCTGGCCGTCATCGGTCGCGACTGCAACCTGAACCACGGCGTGACGATCGGCGCGAAGTACGGTGGCAGATCGCCCGGCATCCCCGTGCTGGGCGATCGCGTCTATCTCGGACCCGGCTGCACCGTGATCGGCGCGATCCGCGTCGGCGACGACGCCGCCGTCGGCGCCAATTCGGTGGTACTCGCGTCGGTACCCGATCACGGGATCGTCGCCGGCGTTCCGGCGCGCCTCGTCTCGCTGCGTGGATCGGGCGACTACGTCGTCCACACCGAGGCGCTGGCGGCTGGCGTGCAGGAGCCCGCGGCAACGTGCGCGTCCTATCACGCCGAATCGACCGAAGCGATCACCTCGAGGAGCTGAGCACATGCCGATCGCCCGCAGCGTGCGCCTGGGAGAGGGAGTCGTGATCTTCCAGCCCGAGTTGGTGAACCTGTACGGCTGCACGATCGGCGACGAGACGCGCATCGGGGCCTTAGTCGAGATCCAGAAGAATGCCGTGATCGGCTGCCGCTGCAAGATCTCGTCGCATTCGTTCGTCTGCGAAGGCGTGACGATCGAGGACGAGGTGTTCATCGGCCATGGCGTGATGTTCACGAACGACCTGCATCCGCGGGCGACCACCGAAGACGGCGCCCTGCAGGGCGAGTCCGACTGGGTGGTGCGGCCGACGC
>JAKFES010000036.1:0-19490 GCA_036675585.1 Burkholderiaceae bacterium | reverse complement strand
GAGCGCGAGCAGGTCGACCGGCTCGACGTCGTCCCAGCTCGCCTCGGTGTTCGTGTTCTGCGCTTCGCTCGACGACGGTTGCTCGACAGGCCGTTTCGCCTGCTGCTGCGAGACCCACCAGGCCAGATAGCCGGTCGCCGCAGCGAGCGCGAGGAACGCGAAATGCGGCATTCCCGGAACCATGCCGAGCAGCGCGACGACGCCCGCCGTCAATCCGAGCGCACGCGGCAGCGACAGCAATTGCTTCATCACCTGCCCGCCGACGTCGTCGTCGTCGGCGACGCGCGAAACGATCAGGCCGGCGGCCACCGAGATCACGAGTCCCGGCACCTGCGCGACGAGCGCGTCGCCGATGGCGAGCAGCACGTAGTTGTTCGCCGCCTGTTCGATCGACAGCGAATGCTGCGCGGTGCCGATCAGCAGCCCGCCGATCACGTTGATGAAGACGATCAGGATTCCGGCGATCGCATCGCCGCGGACGAATTTCGATGCGCCGTCCATCGAGCCGAAGAAATCGGCCTCGCGCGAAACTTCGCTGCGACGCCGGCGCGCCTCGGCCTGATCGATCTGCCCGGCATTCAGGTCGGCGTCGATCGCCATCTGCTTGCCCGGCATCGCATCGAGCGCGAAGCGCGCCGACACCTCGGCGATGCGACCGGCACCCTTGGTGACGACGACGAAGTTGATGACGGTCAGGATCGAGAAAACGATGATCCCGACGGCGAAGTTCCCGCCGATCAGGAAGTTCGCGAACGATTCGATGACCTTGCCGGCCGCGTCGGTGCCGGTGTGGCCGTGCATCAGCACCGCGCGCGTGGAGGCGACGTTCAGCGACAGGCGCAGCAGCGTCGTGACGAGCAGCACCGATGGAAACACCGCGAAATCGAGCGGGCGCACGCTGTACGAGGCGACCAGCAGCACGAGCAGCGCCAGCGCGATGTTGAAGGTGAACAGCAGATCGAGCAGCGGCGCGGGCAGCGGCAGGATCATCATCGCGAGAACCAGCAGGATGACGACCGGAGCGGCCATCGCCTGCCACGGCGGAAGGACCAGCGTGACGCCGCCGAGCTGCACGCGGCGCGCGCCGGCGCCGAGCGAAGGCGTCGCGGTCGTGCTCATCGAACACCGCCTCGTGCCGTGTCGCCGCTGGCGTTCGCCGGATCGAGCTCGGCCGGAACCTCGAAGCCCTCGGGCAGGTGCGGCGATGCACCGCGCCCGGGAACCCAGTTGCGCAGCTGATAGACGTAGGCCAGGACCTGCGCGACCGCGTTGTACAGCGCGACCGGGATCTCGCGATCGAGATCGACGTGCGCATACAGCGCGCGCGCGAGCGGCGGCGCCTCGACGGCCGGCACACCGGCGTCGCGCGCGATCTCGCGGATGCGTCCGGCCAGCAGATCGGCACCCTTGGCGACGACGCGCGGCGCGCCGCCACGGGTCTCGTCGTAGCGCACGGCGACCGCGTAGTGCGTCGGGTTCGTGATCACGACGTCGGCCGCGGGCACCGCGGCGAGCATCCGGCGCGAAGCGATCTCGCGCTGGCGCGCCCGGATCCGGCTGCGCAGCATCGGATCACCGTCGGACTCCTTCGCCTCCTGCCGGGCTTCCTGGTGCGTCATCCGCAGCTCGGCGCGGTGACGGAACCACTGGAACGGAACGTCGGCGAGCGCGACCATCGCGAGCACCGACAACAGCGCGGTCAGCCCGGCACCCATCAGCGTGGTGCCCGAACCGAGCGATTGCGCCACCGGGCGCGTCGCCAGGCCGGCGAATTCCGGAAGGCTCGAGTCGACGAACCAGGCGCTGACCGCGGCGAGCGCGACCGCGAGCACGACGAGCTTGAACAGCTCGACGCTGCCGCGGATCGAGAAAATGCGTTTCAGCCCGTTGAGCGGGCTCAGTTTCGACGGATCGACCTTGAGCGCCTGCCCCGAGAGCAGGATGCCACCGGGAACCGCGCTGGCGGCGATCGCCGCGAGCGCGAGCGCGCCGAGAAACGGCAGCAGCGCGAGCAGCGCATCGAGGCCGAGCGCGGCGAAAACCGTCGGCAGGCGTTCGGCGGCGAGCGCCTCCGGACGGCCGAAGCGCAGCGCGTTGCGCACCATCTCGATCGAAGCGCCGGCGAGCGCGGGGCCGAACGCGGTCGCGGCGAGCAGCGCGCAACCGAGCATCGCGAAATGACCGAAGTCGCGCGAACGCGCGACACGACCTTCCTCACGGGCTTTCTGCAGCCGTCGTTCGGAAGCGGGGAGTTGTCGATCTTCGCGACTGACGTCGTTGTCGGCCATTGCGCCCGGGAATCGTGCTTCGAAGTGCTTCTTCGAGCCCGATTATTCGCGCGGCCTGTCGCGCGCGTCCGGCGATAAGCGGCAGTTCGCCCGCTCTGTTCAGCGGGGCGCGGCGTCCGTCGGCACGACCTCGGCGCCCGTTGCCGCCGGACTCGTTGCCGGTGCGGGCGGTCCCGCGCGCCCGAGCGCCGACTCGGCGTCGCCCGTGCCGTTCGCCGTGTCGACCTCGGTGCCCGAGAACACGCGCTCCTCGGCCTCCTGGTTCAGCACGACGATCGAGATGCGACGGTTCATCGGGTTGCGCGGATTGTCCGGGTCGTACATCACCGAGGGACCGAGCCCGATGACCCGAACGACTTTCGACTCGCTCATTCCGCCCGCGACGAGCTCGCGCCGCGACGCGTTGGCGCGGTCGGCCGAGAGCTCCCAGTTCGAGTAGCCGCGATCGCCGGTGCCGTACGGCGCCGAGTCGGTGTGCCCCGAGATACTCACGCGGTTCTCGACGCTGTTGAGCACGGTCGCGATCTCGCGCAGCAGGTCGCGCATGTATTCCTTCACCGACGCGCGCCCGAGGTCGAACATCGGCCGGTTCTGATCGTCGACGATCTGGATGCGCAGGCCATCGGGGGTGAGGTCGAGCTTGATCTGCGAGCGGAACTCGGCCAGCATCAGATTGCGGGTGATCGCCTCTTCGAGCTGCGACTTGAGCTTGGTGAGCCGTTTCGTTTCGGCCGCGCGAAGCTCGGCGCGAAGCGCCTGCAGATTGACCTTGCGCTGGCGCGCCTCGGTATCGCCGCGGCGCTCGGCGCCGATCGTGCGGGTGAGCTCGGTGCCGCCGCCCTGGATCACCGACGAGCTGTCGCCCGAACCGTGCCCGCCCGATAGTGCGACCTTCAGCGGCGTGCGGAAGTACTCGGCGATGCCCTGCAGGTCGCCCTGCGTGGTCGATCCGAGCAACCACATCAGCAGGAAGAACGCCATCATCGCGGTCACGAAATCGGCGTAGGCGATCTTCCAGGCGCCGCCGTGCGTCGCGCGGTGTACCTTGCGCACGCGCTTGACGACGATCGGCTGCAGCTTGCGTTCGGCCACGTCGAGACTCCGGGCGCCGCGTCAGGCCTTCTTCTGCTTCACGTGCGACTCGAGCTCGAGGAAGCTCGGCCGCTCGGTCGAGAACAGCACCTTGCGGCCGAACTCCACCGCGATCGTCGGCGCATAGCCCTGCATGCTCGCCAGCAGCGTGACCTTCACGCACTGCAGCTCCTTCGTGCTCTCGTCGGCCTTCTGCTCGAGCAGCGTCGACAGCGGCGAGACGAAGCCGTAGGCGAGCAGGATGCCGAGAAACGTGCCGACCAGCGCGTGCGCGATCATCTGCCCGAGCTCGGAGGGCGGCCGGCCCACCGAACCCATCGTGTGGACGACGCCCATCACCGCGGCGACGATACCGAAGGCCGGCAGCGCGTCGGCCACTTTCTGGATCGCGTGCGACGGCACCATCGCCTCGTGATGATGCGTATCGATCTCGTTGTCCATCAGGTTCTCGAGCTCGAAGCTGTTCAGGTTGCCCGAGACCATCATCCGCAGGTAATCGGTGACGAACTCGACGACCTCGTGGTCGGCGGCGATCGTCGGATAGCGCTGGAAGATCGCGCTGTCGACCGGCGTCTCGACGTCGGCCTCGATCGCCATCAGCCCTTCCTTGCGCGCCTTGGTCAGCAGGTCGTACAGCAGCGCCATCAGTTCCATGTAGCGCGCTTTCGTGTACTTCGAGCCCTTGACGAGCCCGGGCAGCGCGCGAAACACGGCGCGCAGCACCTTGGCGTTGTTGGAGACGACGAACGAACCGACCGCCGCGCCGCCGATGATCAGCAACTCGAGCGGCTGGAACAGGGCGCCCATGTGACCGCCGGCGAGTGCGTACCCCCCGAGGACCGAACCGATGACGACGAGGTAACCGACGAAAACGAGCATGCGCGGGCAAGGCCTGGGGGAGCGTCGGCACTGCCGACCGGGGCTACCTCCCGTTTTCGGTCCGAAGCCGCGCTTCTTGAGCGCGCGGAACCCGGATCAGTGGATCGTGCCGCTGCGGCGGCCCTTCCCGGCGCGCGCCGGCGGCTCGCACAGCCCGCAGACGAAACGGCGTTCGATCTCGTGCGGATGCGTGACGAAATGCCCGTTGCAGCGGCTGCACTGCGTCGTCGCGAGCAGGCCGGCGTCGACGAAGCGCACCAGGCGCCAGGCACGCGTGATCGACAGCAGCGGCTCGAGTCCGAGCGCGGAGATCTCGGCGGCATACAGCTTGTACGCCTTGACGATCGCCTCGACGTCGTCGAGCGGACTCGTCTTCAGCAGGTAACCGTACAGGTTGTAGAACAGCGATGCGTGGATGTTCGGCTGCCACGCAACGAACCAGTCGGCGGAAAACGGAAGCTGCACCTTCGACGGCGAGCGCCCGGCCACTTCCTTGTACAGGCGCAGCAGTCGCTCGTACGGCAGCGCCGTCTCGGCCTGCAGCATCTGCAGCCGCGCGCCCAGCTCGATCATCTCGATCGCGCGCGCGACCTGGCGGTTGTCCTCGAGCAGGCTGCGCCGCGAGCCGGTGGACGCCTCGCGCACGCTCACGACTGCGCCTCGGCGAAGTTGCCTGCCATCAGGATGCTCGCGTGCAGGCGACGCGCGCTGCCCTCGTCGCGCTCGGCTGCGCACCCATGGTCGGTGAGCAGCGACCAGATCGTCTCGTCATCGAAGCGGAAGCGGCACATCAGCAGGTTGCCGGCTGCGATCTTCAGCAGCTGGCTCGGCGTGAGCGCGTCGAGCAGATCCGCCACTTCCTCCGAGATACCCAGGCGATACAGCGCCTGCGCGCGGTCGGCGCGGATCAGCCTCTGCGCGAGGATCAGGTACGAAAGATTCGTTTCGCGAATCTCGGCCATCAAGCGTTCTTCGGTCTGCATTCCATCACCCCTGTCTTCTTTCGTCGGCGGCCGGCGGTGCCGGCGCGTGGTCGTCGTTCGCTTTCGACCGCGGCGCCAGTGTCGGCTGCGGGCGGAGGTTCTTGAATCGGAAAAGGGATGCGGGTCGTGACCGAAGAACTCCCGGAGGAGTAGGAGGAAATCCTATGCGGCGTAGGAATTCGCGGTCGTCGCGGGGGTCTCCGCCCACCCCCGTTGCCCGGCCCCGCACGCCGCCGACCGAAGATTCCGGGGCCCGTAGGAAGAATTCCTATTGGCGCGTCTCCCGACGTCCGACAGCTAAAGCCGCCATCCCGGGCGCCGATAACGCAGGGACCGGGGGCTATTCCCCGCAGTCCGGCGAGGCCTACCCCTTGCCGATCGAACCGACGGAACCTCAGGACATAGGCAGGAGTTCGGCAAATGGCTCAGATCAACACGAACACGATTTCGCTCAATGCGCAGCGCAACCTCGGCGTGACGCAAAGCGCGCTGGCGACCTCGATCCAGCGCCTGTCGTCGGGCCTTCGCGTGAACAGCGCGAAAGACGACGCGGCCGGGCTGGCGATCGCCGAGCGGATGAACGCACAGGTGCGCGGCATGAACGTCGCCATCCGCAACGCCAACGACGGCATTTCACTGGCGCAGACTGCGGAAGGCGCGCTCGGCAAGGTCGGCGACATGCTGCAGCGGATGCGCGAGCTCGCGGTGCAGGGAGCGAACGGAACGAACGGCACGGACGAGCGCGCGAACCTGAACGCCGAGTTCGTCCAGCTGGGCCAGGAGATCGACCGCACGATCACGGCAACGAAGTTCAACGGTGTCGCCATCCTGGCATCGGCCACGCCGCAGGTGTTCCAGGTCGGGGCCAACGTCGGCGACACGATCACCGTGACCGGAGCCGACCTGAGCGCCGGCGACATCTCCACCGCGACCGCATTGACGATCAGCGCGGACGCTGCCGCCGCCACCGCGGCCATGACGGCGATCGATACGGCTCTGGACGAACTGAACAGCCAGCGCGCGAACTGGGGTGCTACGCAGAACCGCTTCGACGCCGCGATTGCCACCCTTCAGGTTTCGGTCGAGAACCAGGCAGCCGCTCGCGGCCGCATCATGGACACCGACTTCGCCGCCGAAACCGCGAACCTCTCGCGTGCGCAGGTGCTGCAGCAGGCCGGCATGGCGATGCTCTCGCAGGCCAACGCCGTGCCGCAGAACGTCCTGTCGCTGCTGCGCTGAGCGACATCCGGGGCGCTACAGACGATGTCGCATCGACTGCCGCCCCGCCCGCCCGGCTGAAAAGCGAACGGCCCGCGCCGATAAGCGCCGGCCGTTCACCGTTGATCGGTCGTTCGCCACTGCTTGCAGCCCGTACAGTCGAACGACACCGACGAGCCACGGGCCGTGGCCGATCCCGGCTCGCCCGCCTCGTTCCGCAGAACCCGCAGGAGGCGCCTCATGGCCACCATCAGCGGCACCTCGAACCTCGACGTCGCCGGAATCGTTTCCCAACTGATGCAGATCGAGCGACGGCCGATGCAGTCGATCGAACGCACGCTGTCGGGCATCCAGACGCAGCTTTCCGCCTGGGGAAAGGTCCAGTCGGCGCTCTCCACGTTCCAGGACGCAGCGCGTGCGCTGATGCGCAACGAGACCTGGAATGCCGCCAGCGCGGCGAGCAGCGAGGAGAGCTACGTGTCCGCGACAGCTCGCAGCGGCGCGCTCACGGGTTCGTACTCGATCGAAGTGCTGGCGCTCGCCGGTCGGCAGACGCTCGCGAGTGCCGCGTACGCTTCCTCCGATGCAGTCGTCGGGTCGGGAACACTACGCATCCAGCTCGGATCGCTGAGCACCGACGGCACGAGTTTCACCCCCGACGTCGATCGCTCGGAAGTTTCGATCACCATCGGCGCAGGCGCGACGCTGGCCGAGGTGCGTGACGCGATCAACGCCGCCGGCTCCGGAGTGAGTGCCTCGCTCGTCGCCGACGGCACCGGCCAGCGGCTGATGCTGCGCAGCACCGACACGGGAACAGCGCAGGCCTTCTCCGTCGGCGTCGACGACGCGGACGGCAATCACGGCGATGCGAACGGGCTGTCGGCCTTCGCACACGATCCGGTTTCGGGCGCCGGAATGCAGCGCACGCAAACGGCGAGCGACGCATCGGTCAAGGTCAACGGACTGACGGTCTCTGCTGCCGGCAATCGCCTCGAAGGCGCGATCGAGAACGTCACGCTCGAACTCAAGCGCGAAACGACGGCTCCGGTCGAGATCGGCATCTCGAGCGACGCGAAGGCGATGCGCGCCTCGCTCGACGCCTTCGTGAAGGCGTACAACGACCTGAACAAGCTGATCGCCGACCAGACGCGCTACGACCCGGCGACCAAAACGGCAGGCCCATTGCAAGGCAACCAGAGCGCCGTGCGCGTCCAGCAGCAGATGCGCGAGATGCTGCGCACGACGATCGGCGACGGATCGATGAACAGCCTCAATGCCATCGGCATCGAAGTGCAGCGCGACGGATCGCTCGCCGTCCAGGAGTCGAAGATCACCGCTGCGCTCGCGTCACCCGACCGCCTGAAGGTTTTCTTCGCCGCCGTCGGCGCCACGCCCGAGGAAGGCGGCCTGGCGCATCGGCTCGTTCAGCGCATCGGCGACCTGCTCGATGTCGACGGGGCCCTGCCCGCCACGACCGAATCGCTGAAGGCGCGCCAGCGCAGCGCCGAGCAGCAGCAGGAGCGGCTCGAAGCACGATTTGCCGAAATCCAGAAGCGCCTGATGCGCCAGTACACGGCGCTCGACGCGAACCTGTCGCGGATCAGCGGGTCCTTCGCGGGCGTCGAAGGGTTGCTGAACAACCTGAACAACGGGCAGAAGTAGTCGCATGGGCACAGGCAGCGGCCGAGTCCGCTGCTCGAGCGCATCAAGGCGCGCGACGAATGGCCGATAACGAAGGAATCGGTCACCCGCCAGGACGTCGTCCCATGTTCGCTCCGCCCCGCAGTTCCGCTGCCTCGTACCGCAACCTCGATCTGGAAACCTCCGTGGCGCAGGCCGACCCGCACACGCTCATCGAAATGCTGTTCGACGGCGCGGCCGTCGCGATCGCGCAGGCGCGCGGCGCGCTGCGCGAAGGACGCACGCCGGCCAAGGGCGAAGCGACGGGGCGCGCCGTGCGCATCCTCGACGAGGGGCTGAAGGCTTCGCTCGATGCGCGCGGAGGCGATCTGGCGGCCAACCTGAAGGCGCTCTACGAATACATGACGCATCGCCTGCTCGAAGCGAACCTGTCCAACGACGACGCGAAATACGCGGAAGTGCAACGAATGCTCGATCAGTTGCGCGACGCCTGGAAACGCATCGCGTCGCAGGTGCGCGGCGCGAACGCCGGCGCCGTTGCCCCCGCGCCGACGAACGCCGCGCGCTTCGCGGCGCTCGCCTCGGCATGAGGACAACCCGTGCGTGGAGGACCACCCGTCCGAAAACCGGGCGTGCAGGGAACACCGTCGCTCCGATGCCGCTGATCCAGCGCTACCGGGAGATCGAGTACGTCGCGCTCGCGATGCTCGAGGCCGGCCGAGCCGGCGACTGGGCCCGCGTCGGCGGCCTGGAAACCGAGATCCGCCGGCTCGCCGACGGCGTGGCGCGAGCGGGCGGACCCGATGCGCTCGATGGCGAGCAGCGGCGCGAGCGGTTGCGCATCCTCAGGCGCCTGGTCGTTCTCGACGGCGACCTGCGCCGCCTCGCCGATCCGACGAATCGATGGGTCGATTCGATGTTTGCCGCCGGAGTGCACGACGGCACCCCGCACCGACCGGCTTGACATCGACCGCCCGAGGGGAAATGATCCGGCGCTCATTGCAGTCGATATGTCGAACGCCGCTGACGCCCCGATCGGCCCGGACGCGCCGGGTTCGTTGAACCCCGAGTTCCGCATCCACGGCGAATTCGCGGTTCGCGCCGTGTTGCGCGACTTGATGGCACGGCGTGCGCTGGTGACGCTCTATCCCGAGGGGCGGGTGGACGATGCGCTCGTCACGCGCATCGTTCACGTCTCGCCCGACGGCGTCGAGGTCGACGCTTCCGGTCATCCTCGGAGTGCAGCGGCCCTGCGCAGCGCGCATTTCGCGATCGGCGTCGCGTTTCCCGAAAACGTGAAGACGCAGTTCCGGCTCGAGTCGTTGTCGCTTGCCGACGACGCGATACCCGGGGCGAGCGCAGACGACGCACCGACGAACCTGGTGACGACCCTGCAGGCGGCGGTGCCGAGCGAGATCTACCGGCTGCAGCGGCGCGACGCGTTTCGCGTTCGACCGCCGCGCGAGGACGATGCGCATTGCGTGCAGCGAATCGCGCCCGGTCGGGAACTGCGTCACCCGCTGATCGACCTGAGCGCCGGGGGGTTGGCGATCCGGATGGCGGCCGACGAAACGCCGCCGGCCGTCGGTCGGATCTGGCGGCACAGCCGCATCGAGACGTCGACGTCGCTCGTGATCCCGTGCGAATTGATCGCGCGCGGTGTCTACGAGGATCCGGCGCTCGAAGACGCGCGACGCGTGGCCTTCGCCTTTCATGCGATGCCGAGCGATCTGCTGCGTCGCGTGCAGATGTACGTGATCGATATCGAGAAGCGTCTGCGACGCCAGGGCTGAACCTGTGCGTGCCGGCGCACGCGGGCGACCAGCGCCCGGCCTCGCCTACACCGGCATGTTCATGATGTCCGTATATGCCGCGACCAGCCGGTTGCGCACGGTGAGAGCGGCCTGGAAGGCCACCTGCGAGCGCTGCATTGCGACCATGGTCTGCTCGAGGCTCGCGCCTTCGGCGCCCATCAGGAAGCGGCGCTGCAGCGCCTGGCTTTCGTCGTGCAGCTTGCTCGCCCCGTGCAGCGCGTCGTTCAGCGCGCCGGAGAACGACTGCACCGAGTCGGTCTCGGCGACGGCGCCCGGCGCCGCACGCGCACCGGGCGCGCCGGGCGCACCCTGGATCGGCAGATGCTGGAAGGCGGGGAAACGTACGTCCATGTCGGTTCCTTCGCTGGGGGGCGACGTCGGCATCATCGCCTGCAGCGCCTTCCCGGCGAGCGCGAAATAGCGGCATCCGCACCCGCTATTTGGCGGTTGAGTTCGGACGCGCCCGTCCGATACTGCGCCGCATGGATGCCGCCCTTCGAACCCTGCCGACCCCCGCGAGCCCGCTTGCCGGGTTCGCCGCGATTCCGCCGAAGCGCAAGTGGATGGCCGCCGGCGGCGTCGCGGCACTGATCGCGATCGTCGCCGTGTCGATCCTCTGGTCGCGCGAGCCCGACTACCGGGTGCTGTTCGCGAACACGACCGACCAGGACGGCGGCGCGATCATCGCCGCGCTGGCGCAGATGAACGTGCCCTACCGTTTCGCGCCCGGCGGCGCGGCGATCCTCGTTCCGCACGACCGCGTGCACGACGCGCGGCTCAAGCTCGCCTCGCAGGGGCTGCCGCGCGGAGGCACGGTCGGCTTCGAGCTGCTCGAGAACCAGAAATTCGGCGTCACGCAGTTCCAGGAGCGGCTGAATTTCCAGCGCGGGCTCGAAGGCGAACTCGCGCGATCGATCCAGTCGATCGCTGCCGTGCGCGGCGCGCGCGTGCATCTCGCGTTGCCTACGCAGAACGGCTTCCTGCGCGAGCAGCACAAGGCGTCCGCATCGGTGCTGCTGTCGCTGCATCCCGGACGCGAGATCGACCGCGCGCAGGTGGCCGGCATCGTGCACCTCGTCGCGTCGTCGGTTCCGAACCTGCTGCCGAAGCACGTCAGCGTCATCGACCAGACGGGCGCGCTGCTGTCGTCCGACGGCGAGAACCTGGCGAGCGGGCTCGACGCCTCGCAGCTCACCTACGTGCGCCGGATCGAAGCGAGCCTGAACCAGCGCGTGCTCGACATCGTCGAGCCGATCGTCGGCACCGGCAACGTTCGCGCGCAGGTGGCCGCCGACATCGACTTCACGCAGAGCGAATCGACCGCCGAGCAATATCGGCCGAACCAGGGCGGCGAGCCGGCGGCGGTGCGAAGCGAGCAGAAGATCGAGGCGCCGACGAACGACGGTTCGCTCGCGCAGGGCGTGCCGGGTGCGCTGTCGAACCAGCCGCCGCAGGCGACGACGGCACCGGTGAACGGCACGGCGCAGGCGACGCGCGCGGCGGGTGCGGCCGGCCCGGGAACCGATGTCGCGAACACGAGCGCGCCCGGTGCGCGCCGCGAATCGGTGACGAACTACGAAGTCGACAAGACCGTGCGCGTGACGCGCAATGCCACCGGGACGATCAAGCGCCTGAGCGCCGCGGTCGTCGTCGATCATCGCCGCAGCGTCGACGAGAGCGGCAAGGCGACGCGCACGCCGCTCACCGCCGCGGAGATCGAGAACATCCAGTCGCTGGTGCGCGAGGCGATCGGCTTCAACGTCGAGCGCGGCGACTCGATCAACGTCGTCAATGCGCCGTTCACCGAGGTGCCGACGCCGAAGGAAGTCGAAACGCCGCTGTGGCGCGAACCCGAGAACCTGGCGCTCGCGCGCGACGTCGGCAAGCAGCTTGGGCTCCTTGCGCTGGCGCTGATCGTGATCTTCGCGCTGATCCGACCCGCCGTGAAAGCGATGGCCCGGCCGCGCGCGCCGGTTCTCGCGGCGCAGGTCGACGACCCGTTGCAGCTTCCCGAGCCGGTCGCGGCGCCGAAGGCGCTTCCCGGTGCCGCACCCGGGCACGAGGAGATCCTGAAAGCCGCGCGCCAGAACCCGGCAATGGTCGCCAACGTCGTGCGCAGCTGGGTCGCCCCCGACCCGAAAGGCGCCTGAGGGAGCGCGTGCGATGAACGAACAGGGACTCGTCGACAGCGCGATCCTGCTGATGGCGCTCGGCGAAGACGCCGCCGCCGAGGTCTTCAAGCACCTCGCGCCCAAGGAAGTGCAGAAGCTCGGCGAGACGATGTCGCGCACGCGAACGACCAGCCGCGAGCGGCTGCACTCGGTGCTCGACCGCTTCCACAGCGAGTCGGGCGAGCACAGCACGCTCGTCGACGACACCGACGAATACATCCGCTCGGTGCTGCGGCGCGCGCTCGGCGAGGACAAGGCCGGCCTGCTGATCGAGCGGATCCTGCAGGGTGGAGACGTCTCGGGGATCGAAAGCCTCAAGTGGATGGACGCGCAGTCGGTGGCCGAGCTCATCCGCAACGAGCATCCGCAGATCGTCGCTTCGATCCTCGTGCATCTCGAGCGCGACCAGGCATCGTCGGTGCTGATGCACCTGACCGAGCGCCTGCGCCACGACGTGATGCTGCGCATCGCCACGCTCGACGGCATCCAGCCCAACGCGTTGCGCGAACTGAACGACGTGCTGACGAAAGTGCTCGCCGGGGGCGAGAAGCTCAAGCGCAAGAAGCTCGGCGGCACCAAGGCGGCCGCCGAGATCATGAACTTCTTCGGCGGTTCGAACGAAACCGCGATGCTCGACGCGATCCGCGAGCACGATGCCGACCTCGCGCAGCGCATCGCCGACCAGATGTTCACCTTCGAGGACCTGAACCGGCTCGACGATCGCGCGATCCAGTTGCTGCTGCGCGAGATCCAGAACGAATCGCTGATCATCGCGCTCAAGGGCGCCGACACCGAGTTGCGCGAGCGCATGTTCCGCAACATGAGCCAGCGCGCGGCCGAGACGTTGCGCGACGATCTCGAGTCGAAAGGCCCGGTGCGGCTTTCCGAGGTCGAAGCCGAGCAGAAGGAAATCCTCAAGACCGTGCGCCGGCTGGCCGACGACGGACAGATCGCGTTGAGCACCGGTGGCGACGATGCCTTCGTTTGACACGCTGCTCGAGCATCTTGCCGGGCGCGCGCCCTCGCCAGGCGCGCAGCCCGCGACCACCGGCGCCGGCAACGCGCCGCGGGGAACCAGCCGGATCATCGCGTCGGAGCGGCTCGACCGGTACACGCGTTATTCGATGGGCGCGCTCGCATCGGGACGCGCATCGGCGGCCGCCGCACCCCCGCAGCACGATGCGTCGCCGGCGGACTTCGAAGCGGGACGCAAGGCCGGGCTCGCCGACGGCTTCCGGCGCGGATTCGACGCGGGCGTGGCGCACGCCGACGCCGAACACCGCAAGCGCGATGCCGAGGCCGGTGCGGAACTGGGCGTACGGATCGCAACGCTGCTCGACGGCGTTCGGCAGCGGCTCGAAGCGATCGAACGCGACGCGGCCGAGGAAGTCGCCGCGCTCGCGCTCGAGGTCGCACGCCACGCGCTTCGCGCGACGCTCGCGGTGCGGCCCGAAATTATCGTGCCGGTGGTGCAGGAAGCGCTCGCCGCGCTGGTCGACGAGTCCGTTCGGCTGCACCTGCATCTGAATCCCGCCGATGCGGCGCTCGTGCGCGACGAGCTCGGCGCGCGCCTGGCCGGTTCGAACTGCGAGATCGTCGAGGACGACTCGATTTCGGCGGGCGGATGCCGGATCGCGACGCCGCGCGCCGAAATCGACGCAACGCTCGAGACGCGCTGGCGCCGCACGCTCGCCGCGCTCGGGCGCAGCGAAGGAAGCGCGGAGCCGGTACGGTGAGCCTCGCTGCGCCGTGGCCCGGCTGGTTCTCCAGCCAGCGGGCCCTGCTCTCGGCGGCTTCGCCGATCGCGGTGCACGGGCGCCTGGTCCGCGCCGCCGGGCTCGTGCTCGAGGCCTCGGGCCTGCGGCTTCCGGTGGGCAGCCTGTGTCTCGTCTCGCAATGCGAGGACGGGCGCGAGAACGTCTCGGTCGAAGCCGAAGTCGTGGGTTTCTCCGAGGATCGCCTGTTCCTGATGCCGACCGGCGACACGCTCGGCCTGTCGCCGGGCGCCCGCGTGACGCCGGTGGAGTTCCCGGTTCGCGCGACGCGACTGGGCCGGCCTTCGCACCCGCGCCGGCGCGCGATCGACCGGATGCGGCAGCTGCCGATCGGCGACGGCCTGCTCGGGCGCGTCGTCGACGCCCACGGCGCACCGCTCGATCGGTACGGCACGCTCGACGGCGTCGAGATGCGGCCGGTGAACGCGCGGCCGGTCAACGCGATGGAACGCGAGCCGGTACGCCAGCCGCTCGACACCGGCGTGCGCGCGATCAACGCGATGCTCACCGTCGGCCGCGGCCAGCGCCTCGGACTGTTCGCCGGCGCCGGGCTCGGCAAGAGCGTCCTGCTCGGGATGATGGCGCGCTACACGTCGGCCGACGTCATCGTCGTCGGCCTGATCGGCGAGCGCGGCCGCGAAGTGAAGGAATTCATCGACGACATCCTGGGCGACGAAGGCCTGCGCCGGGCCGTCGTCGTCGCCGCACCCGGCGACTCGCCGCCGCTGACCCGGATGCAGGGCGCCGTGTACGCGACGGCGATCGCCGAGCATTTCCGCGACCGGGGATTGCACGTCCTGCTGCTGATGGATTCGCTCACGCGCTACGCGATGGCCGCGCGCGAAGTCGCGCTCGCCGTCGGCGAGCCGCCCGCGACCAAGGGCTATCCGCCCTCGGTGTTCGCGCGGCTTCCGCTGTTGATCGAACGCACAGGCAACGGGCTGAACGGCGTCGGCTCGATCACCGCGTTCTACACGGTGCTGGCCGAAGGAGACGATCAGCAGGACCCGATCGCCGATTCCGCACGCTCGCACCTGGACGGCCACTTCGTGCTCAGCCGCGCGCTGGCCGACGCGGGCCACTATCCGGCGATCGACATCGAGCAGTCGATCTCGCGCGTGATGAACAACGTGACCTCGCCGGGGCTGCAGGTACAGGCGCGGCGCCTGCGCGCGCTGTGGTCGCATTACCAGCGCAGCCGCGACCTGATTTCGGTCGGCGCCTACGTGCCGGGAACCGACCCCGAAACCGATCGCGCGATCGCGTTGCACCCCGCGATGCTGCGCTTCCTGCAGCAGGATCTCGCCGAGCGTTGCGACCTGCGCTCCGCGCACGATGCGCTCGCGACACTGCTCGGGGCGACGTCACCGGACAATGGCGCCGCCTCGTCCGGGGCGAACCCGAACACCCACACCAACGCATGAAACGACGCACACTGCAGCAGTTGATCGAACAGGCGCGGCGCGTGCGCGACGACGCGGCGCTTCGCGTTGCCGGCGCACATCGCGACGCCGATGGCGCGCAGCGCACGCTCGAGACGCTCTCGACGTACCTCGACGAGCACCTGCTCGGCGCCGCCCGACGAGTGCAGGTCGATCCCGCGGTGCTGCGGCTGCGCGAGCGGTTCACGCGCAAGCTCGACGTCGCGATCGACGAGCAGACGCGCGTACGCGACGCGCTGCACGACGCAATGGATCGGCGACGCGAGGAGCTCGTCGGACGACAGCGCAAGCTGCTCGCTTTCGAGACGCTGCAGGCACGGCGCGATTCGGCCCGTTCCCGGCAACGGGAACGCGCCGAGCAGCGCGCTACCGACGAGCTCGCCGCACAGGCGCTGACGCGCAGCGGCCGGGGTTCGCGATGAGAAGCGACCCGACTTTCCCGGCCTTCGCGCCGGCCCCGCGCGCGCCGATCGAAACCGCGCGCGAAACGCGCGACCCCGGCGCCGCGCAGACGCACGGAAACGAGCAGGCGAGCGCAGCGGGGCGCCGACGATCCGAAGCGCAAGGGTCGCAGCGGTCCGCCGCGCGTTTCGACGAGTCGATGTCGCGCGCGCTTCGCCGGTCCGACCCGAATGCCGACGCCGATCGGGCCCGCGATGCGAATGCCGATGCACCGGCGTCGACGCAGGAACCGTCCGCCGACGAGGAGCGTGCCGGCGCGATCGACACGATGGCAACGGACGGCGACCCGGCTCGATCCAGGCTCGAACGGTTCGCTTCGCTGGCCGCGTTCGCGCCGGTGATCGAAGCGGCGGCTCCGGTAGCGGTCGCCCCCGCCGTTGCAGGCGTCGCACCGCCCGCACTCGATGCCGCCGGGCCGGCCGAATCGGCTCCGGAGATCGATTCGCCGGCATCGCCGGGACCGCCCGGCGCCGCCGACGCGGGCCTCTCGAAGGCGCGTTCGCGCCCCTCGGCCGGTGCGCCCGATCCGGTCGCGAGCAGCCGCGGCGATGCGCAGGCGAACGCGAACGAAGAGGCCACACTCGCTACCGACGCCGTCGCCACGCCGGAGCCGGCGTCGCGCGGCGAGGCGTTCGTCGCACGCGAGACTGCGGACTTCGCGGCGCAACCCGCGCACACGCGCGGCGCGTTCGCCCCCCACTCGCTGCAGGCGGTCGACGCGCCGCGCGCACTCGCGCCGGAGGCGGCCGCGCCGTCCTGGCACTCGGCGAACGTGCCGACGCCGGTGGGCGATTCGGCGTTCCCCGGGCGCTTTGCCGCCGAGGTCGCGCTGCTCGGCGCGGCCGGGATCGAACGCGCCGAGATCCACCTGCAGCCGCGCGAGCTCGGTCCGGTGCGCATCGAGTTGACGATGAGCGGCGAGTCGGCGCGAATCGCGTTCTCGGCTGCGCAGCCCGATACGCGCCAGGCGATCGAGCAATCGCTGCCGATCCTCGAGGATCTGCTGGCCGAGCGCGGCCTGGTGCTCGGCGACGCGAGCGTATCGGACGGGCGCGCCGGGCGCGATCCGGACGATTCGCCGGCGGCGCGTGCCGATTCGCCCGCATCCCGCACGACGAACCCCGACTCGGTCGTCGGACGGCCGCGCACCGCCGATGCGCGGCGCGTGTCGGTGCGCCGGGCGATTCTCGACGTCTACGCCTGAGCCGCGCGCCGCGCGAATAGCACGGCCGCACCATCGCTTATCGCGCTTTGGCGCGCGCGCCGCCGGCCGAAAATCGACCGCATCGGTAGCCCGGCACACGTTCCGGGTCCGCGATTCTCCAGGAGCCAAGATGTCGGATGCGTCCGCGAGCCGGGAAACCAGACACGCCAACCGCGGAAAGAAATGGGCGCTGATCGTCGGCGCCGTCGTCGTGCTCACCGCCGCGGCGGGCGCCGCCGCACAGTTCCTCGTGCGCCCGGCACAACTGGCCGGGCTCTATTCCGACGCGGGCGTCCGGCGCGATCCCCTGTTCGTCTCGCTCGACCAGTTCACCGTGAACCTCGCCGACGAAGGCGGCGAGCGCTTCGCGCAGGTCGGCGTGACGCTCGAGGTCGCCGACGAGAAGGTCGACAAGGCGATTCGCGCGCACCTGCCTTCGATCCGCAACTCGGTGCTCCTGCTGCTGTCGTCGAAGAAGACGACCGACCTGCTCTCGCTCGACGGCAAGAAGCAACTCGCTGCACAGATCGCCGCGCAGGCCGGCCGCGAGCTCGGCTGGCAGCCGGTCGACGAAACGAAGGGGCACGACACCGCCGGGCGGCTCGCGCGGGCGAACCCGATCGAAGCGGTCCACTTCTCGCATTTCATCGTCCAGTGAACGCACATCGAAGCCGAACGGGAATCCGACGATGATGTCCGGCCAGTTTCTCTCGCAGGACGAAGTCGACGCGCTGCTCGAAGGCACGAGCGACGCGCCGGAGAACGATGCCAACGAGCCGGGCGAAGGCGTCCGGCCCTACGACCTGGCCACGCAGGAGCGCATCGTTCGCGGGCGCATGCCCACGCTCGAGCTCGTCCACGAGCGCTTCGCGCGCAACCTGCGCATCGGGCTGTTCAACTTCATGCGCCGCAACCCCGAGATCGCCGCCGGCCCGGTGAAGGTGCAGAAGTATTCGGCGTTCCTGCGCGACGTCGTCGTCCCGACGAACATCAACATCATGCACGTCAAGCCCCTGCGCGGCAGCGGCTTGCTGATCTGCGAGCCGCAGCTCGTGTTCGCCGTGATCGACTCGCTGTTCGGCGGCGACGGACGCCTGCATTCGAGGATCGAGGGGCGCGACTTCTCGGCCACCGAGCAGCGCATCATCGAGCGCATGCTCGAAGTCGTCTGCACCGAGTACCGCAAGGCCTGGTCGGGCGTCTATCCGATCGAGCTCGAATACGCGCGCTCGGAGATGCAGCCGCAGTTCGCCAACATCGCCACGCCTTCCGAGATCGTCGTCACCGCCAAATTCGATCTCGAGATCGGCAGCGTCGGCGGCTCGATGCACCTGTGCATTCCGTATTCGACGCTCGAGCCGATCCGCGAAACGCTGTACTCGACGCTGCAGGGCGATTCGCACGCGAGCGACAGCCGCTGGGTCGTCAAGCTGTCGCAGCAGATCAAGTCGGCCGAGGTCGAGCTCGTCGCCGAGCTCGGGCACGCGCGCGCCAGCTTCGCCGACCTGATCGGGCTCAAAGCGGGCGACTTCATCGAACTCGACCTGCACGAAACGCTGGTCGCCCGGATCGACGGCGTCTCGGTATTCGATTGCCGCTACGGCGTCTCCAACGGGCGCTACGCGATCAAGGTCCAGAACTTCCTCACCGGCCACGCCGATCCGTCCTCCGGAGCTTCGCATGACGACCGATAACCCGACCGACCCCACCGCCGTCGAGCCCGATTGGGCGGCGGCGCTCGCCGAGCAAGGGGCGGCGAGCGCCGCGCACGTCTCGAACGCAACCGACGTCGTCGAGGGCGCGGGCGACGCTTCGCGGCTCTTCCCCCGGCTGTCGGGCGGCGCGCACGGCGCGCACAACGACATCGACATGATCCTGGACATCCCGGTGCAGCTCACCGTGGAGCTGGGCCGCACGCGCATCCCGATCAAGCACATCCTGCAGCTCGCGCAGGGATCGGTGATCGAGCTCGACGCGCTCGCCGGCGAGCCGATGGACGTGCTGGTCAACGGATGCCTGATCGCCCAGGGCGAAGTCGTCGTCGTCAACGACAAGTTCGGCATCCGGCTCACCGACATCGTCACGCCGAACGAGCGCGTGCGCCGGCTCAACCGGGCCTGACCATGACGTCGGCCTGGCCCTCGCTGGTCGCGCTCGTACTGATCCTGGTCGGCCTTCCGGTGGCGGCCTGGGCGGTGCGGCGCACGCCGGCGCTCGCCGCCGGGCGCACGAGCGCGCTCGGCATCGTCGCCGCGGTCCCCGTGGGCGCGCGCGAACGCATCGCGCTGGTGCGCGCCGATCGCAAATGGCTGGTCGTCGGGATTACCGCGCATGCCATCACTGCGCTCGCCGAGCTCGACGAAGCGCCCGCCGGAATCGACCCGGATGCCACCGGCGTCGGCACCGGCGGTTTCGGCGAAGTGCTCCGCTCGCTCTCGAACCATGCCGCCCGACGACGCTGAAGCGGCGCGCGCGCGACGCGATCGACCGGCTCGGTTCGCCGCCCGCGCGCTGCCGCTCG
>JAKFES010000025.1:0-3039 GCA_036675585.1 Burkholderiaceae bacterium | reverse complement strand
CTACCACGTGCGCCTCTGGGGCGAGCCCTCGCCCCACAAGCCGCCATTGGTGCTGCTGCACGGCTGGATGGACGTGGCCGCCTCCTGGCAATTCGTGGTCGACGCACTGGCCGAGGAGCGCTTCATCGTCGCGCCCGACTGGCGCGGCTTCGGACTGTCCGAGCGCTCCAGCGACACGTACTGGTTTCCCGATTACCTCGGCGACCTCGATGCGCTGCTCGACGCGGTTGCGCCCGCCGGGGCGGTCGACCTCGTCGGTCACAGCATGGGCGGCAACATCGCGCTGCTCTATGCCGGCGTGCGACCCGAGCGCGTGCGCCGGCTGGTCAACCTCGAGGGTCTGGGGCTGCCCGCGACCGATCCCGCGCAGGCGCCGCAGCGCTACGCGAAGTGGCTCGACGCGCTCGCGCGCGCGACGACGATGCGCGATTACGCGTCGCGGCAGGCGCTCGCCGAGCGATGGATGCGCGACAACCCGCGGCTGCGCCCCGAGTACGCCGCTTTTCTCGCCGCGCACGCGGCGCGCGAGAACGCCGCGGGGCGCATCGAGCTGCTCGCCGACCCGGCGCATCGGCTGCCTTCGCCGGTGCTGTACCGCGTCGAGGAGGTCACCGCGTGCTGGCGACTCGTGCGCGCCGACGTGCTCTGGGTCACGGCCGGCGAGCCCGACGAGCGCAGCGCGTTCGCGCGCTCGCCCGAATACGAGGCGCGCGTGCGCGCGATCCGCTCGCTGCGCAGGGTCACGGTTGCCGGGGCCGGACACATGCTCCACCATGACCGGCCGGGCGAAGTCGCCCGCCTGATCGAGGAGTTCTTCGCTTGATTCCCGGGACCGCTCTCGACGTCGACCTGCACAGCCACTCGCGCGTGTCCGACGGCACGCTCGCACCGGCCGCGCTCGTTCGGCTCGCGCACGAGCGCGGCGTGCAGTTGCTCGCGCTCACCGATCACGACCATCTCGGCGGGCTTGCCGAGGCGCAGCGCGAAGCCGCGCGGCTGGGCGTCGAGTTCGTCTGCGGTGTCGAGATCTCGGTCAGCTGGAGCCACGAAACGGTCCACGTCGTCGGCCTGCGCATCGACCCCGCCTGTGCGGCGCTGGTCGACGGGCTCGCGCGCACGCGCGCCGGGCGCGACGAACGTGCGCGCGAGATGGGCGCGGCGCTCGCGCGAGCGGGCATCCCCGGCGCGTATGAAGGCGCGCTCGCGCACGTGGCCAATCCCGCACTCGTCGGGCGCACGCATTTCGCGCGATTCCTCGTCGAGCAAGGCGTCTGCGGCGACGTCCGCGAAGTGTTCCGCCGCTATCTCGTCGAAGGGAAACCGGGCTTCGTCGCCCACCGATGGGCCGCGCTCGCCGACGCGGTGCAGTGGATTCGCGACGCCGGCGGCGTCGCCGTCCTCGCGCACCCGGCGCGCTACCGGCTCGACCCGAACGCGCTCGACGCGCTGATCGACGAGTTCCAGCGCCTCGGCGGCACGGCGATCGAGGTCGTCTGCGGCGCGCATGCGCCCGACGACCAGAAGCGCTTCGCGGCGATCGCCGCCGCGCGCGGCCTGCTCGCGTCGCGCGGAACCGATTTCCACGGACCCGGCGAGAACCGGGTCGAGTTCGGGCAACTACCGGCGTTGCCGTCGCGCCTCGAGCCGGTGTGGAGCGGCTGGCCCGAAGCGGCGCGTGCGGCCCGACGGGCGGCCGTCCTGGGCGCATGACGCAGCGACTCGAGATCCACCCCGAGAACCCGCAGAAGCGGCTGCTGGCGCGCACCGCCGAAACCCTGCGCACGGGCGGACTGGTCGCGCTGCCCACCGACGCCTGCTACGTGCTCGCCTGCCGCCTGGGCGACCGCGACGCGGTCGATCGACTGCGCGCGATCCGCCGACTCGACGAGCGCCACCTGTTCACGCTGATGTGCCGCGACCTCTCGGAGCTGTCGACCTACGCGCGCGTCGACAACTCGCAGTACCGGTTCCTCAAGGAGTGGACGCCGGGCCCGTACACCTTCGTGCTCGATGCCACGCGCGAGGTGCCGCGCCGACTGTGGCATCCGTCGCGCAAGACGATCGGGCTGCGCGTTCCCGCTGCGCCGATCGCGCAGGGCGTGCTCGCGGCGCACGGCGAGCCCGTCCTGTGCTCGAGCCTGATCCTGCCCGGCGAGGACGATCCGCTGCACGAAGCCGACGAGGTGCTCGAACGCATCGACGGCCGCATCGATCTCGTCGTCGACGCCGGCGGCCAGGGTTTCGAGCCGACGACAGTGGTCGATCTGACCGGCGACGAGCCGCTCGTCGTGCGCATCGGGCGCGGCGATATCGGCGAGGACATGGCGCGCGCCGAGGCTTCCACGCTGCGCGTTCGCTTCTGAAGAACGTCGCCGGAGTGCCCCGGGGCGGCTGCTACAATCGCCGCCATGGAACTGAGCCTGCCGCAGCTGGTGGCGGTGTATGCGATCCCCGTGATCCTCGCGATCACGCTGCACGAGGCGGCTCACGCGTTCGCGGCTGCGCGCCTGGGCGATCGAACCGCGCAGCAGCAGGGGCGCATGACGATCAATCCGCTGCGCCACATCGATCCGGTCGGCACGCTGCTCGTTCCGGCGCTGATCCTGCTCGCCAGCAAGGCGCTCGGCGGCGCGTTGCTGTTCGGCTGGGCCAAGCCGGTGCCGATCGTGCAGTCGAACCTGCGTTCGCCGCGCCGCGACATGGGCATCGTCGCCGCCGCCGGGCCCGGTGCGAATCTCGCGATGGCGCTCGCCTGGGGGCTGCTGCTCAAGCTGCTGCTCGTCGCCGGTGTCGACGCCGAGTTCGCCTACCGGATGTCGGTCGCCGGCGTGCTCGTCAACCTCGCGCTCGCGGTGCTCAATCTCGTTCCGATCCCTCCGCTCGACGGCGGACGCATCGTCGCGAGCCTGCTCCCCGACCGGCTGGCGAACGTGTATTCGCGCATCGAGCCGTTGGGGCTGTTCCTGCTGCTCGCGCTGCTCGCCACCGGTGCGCTCGGCGGCGTGCTGATGCCGCTGATCGATTTCGGCGCCGCGCTGG
>JAKFES010000085.1:0-3040 GCA_036675585.1 Burkholderiaceae bacterium | reverse complement strand
CACCCGGTCGCGGCGACCTGGATCAAGAATGCCGTGCGCAACGGCACGACGCTCGTCGTCGCCGATCCGAAGCGCAACGAGCTCGCGCGGCACGCGACGACGGTGCTGCAGTTCGCCCCGGGCGCCGACGTCGCGTTGCTCAACGCGATGCTGCACGCGATCGTCTTCGGCGGCTTCGTCGACCGCGCGTTCATCGCCGAACGCACCGCCGAGTACGACGCGCTGCGCACGCACGTCGAGGCGTTCAGCCCCGAGCGCATGGCCCCGGTGTGCGGCATCGACGCGCAGACGATCCGCGACGTCGCGCAGCGTTATGCAACGAGCCGCGCGTCGATGATCCTGTGGGGCATGGGCGTCTCGCAGCACGTGCACGGCACCGACAACGCGCGCTGCCTGATCGCGCTCGCGCTCGCCACCGGGCAGATCGGCCGCCCCGGCGCCGGTCTGCATCCGCTGCGCGGCCAGAACAACGTGCAGGGCGCCTCCGACGTCGGCCTGATTCCGATGATGCTGCCCGATTACGGGCCGGTCGGCGACGAGCGCATCGCTTCGCGCTTCGAGCGCCTGTGGGGCGCGCGCATCGACCGCAGCCCCGGACTGACCGTCGTCGAGATCCTGCAGGCGGCGGCCGAGCGCCGCATTCGCGGCCTGTACGTGATGGGCGAGAACCCGGCGATGTCGGACCCCGATCTGCGGCACGCGCGCGAGGCGCTGGCGCGACTCGAGCTGCTCGTCGTGCAGGACATCTTCCCGACCGAAACCGCGTACCTGGCCGACGTCATCCTGCCCGCGTCGGCCTTTCCCGAGAAGACCGGCACTTTCACGAACACCGATCGCATGGTCCAGCTCGCGCGACAGGCGATCGATCCGCCCGGCCAGGCGCGCCAGGACCTGTGGATCGTCGTCGAGATGGCGCGTCGTCTCGGGCTCGACTGGCGCTATGCGCATCCGCGCGACGTTTTCGAGGAAATGCGCCAGGGGATGGACTCGATCCGCGGCATTTCCTGGGAGCGGCTCGAACGCGAGGGCAGCGTCACGTATCCGTGCGCGAGCGCCGACGACCCCGGGCAGCCGGTCGTGTTCCGCGAACGTTTCCCGACCGGCGACGGACGCGGGCGCTTCGTTGCGGCCGCGCTCGGCGTGCCGCCCGAGCGGCCCGATCCCGAATACCCGTTCGTGCTCAGCACCGGGCGCCAGCTCGAGCACTGGCACACCGGCGCGATGACGCGCCGCGCGCAGGCGCTCGACGCGATCGAGCCGGTGGCGACGGCGTCGATGCACCCGGCCGACGTCGCACGCCTGGGCCTGCGCGCCGGCGCGCGGGCGCGCGTCGCTTCCCGGCGCGGTGCCGTCGTCGTGTACGTGCGCGAGGACGACGGCGTTGCGCCGGGGAGCGTCTTCCTGCCCTTCGCGTACGCGGAAGCCGCAGCCAACCAGTTGACGCACCCGGCACTCGACCCCTTCGGCAAGATCCCGGGGTTCAAGTTCTGCGCGGTGCGCATCGAGCGCGAGCCGGTCGCGAGCGCTCCGGCGCATTGAATCGACGCCGGCGCGCGCGCCGCGTGAACGCGCCGTCCGCGGACGCGCATCCAGTATCCTTGGCGGTCGTCTTTCCGTCGTCTTCGCATCCTCATCCATGACCGACAACGTCTCCGAATTCGAACGCGCCAGCCGGGTCCTCGTCGGCGGAGTCAATTCCGCCGTGCGCGCGTTTCGTGCGGTCGGCGGAACCCCGCGCTTCATCGATCGCGCCGAAGGCGCGTACATGTGGGACGTCGAGGGCCGCCGCTACATCGATTACCTCGGGTCGTGGGGCCCGATGATCGCCGGGCATTCGCATCCGCACGTCGTCGAGGCGGTCGAGCGCGCGGCGCGCCGCGGCCTGTCGTTCGGTGCGCCCAACGTGATGGAGAGCGAGCTCGCCGAGCGCATCGTCGCGCTGTTTCCGCAGATCGAGCGCGTGCGCTTCACGAGCTCGGGCACCGAGGCGGCGATGTCGGCGCTGCGGCTCGCGCGCGGGTTCACCGGGCGCGACGCGATCGTCAAGTTCGAAGGCTGCTATCACGGCACCGCCGACAGCCTGCTGGTCAAGGCGGGCTCGGGCGCGCTCGCTTTCGGCGCACCGAGCTCGGCCGGCGTTCCCGCCGCCCTTGCCCGCCACACGCTGGTGGCGAAGTTCAACGATGCCGACAGCGTCGAGGCGCTGTTCGACGAGCATCCGAACCGGATCGCCTGCGTGATCGTCGAGCCCGTCGCGGGCAACATGAACCTGATCGCCCCGCAACCCGGGTTCCTCGAGCGCCTGCGCGCGCTGTGCACGCAGCACGACGCGCTGCTGATCTTCGACGAGGTCATGACCGGCTTTCGCGTCGCGCTCGGCGGCGCGCAGCAGCGCTGCGGCGTCGTCCCCGATCTGTCGGCCTTCGGCAAGGTGATCGGCGGTGGCATGCCGGTCGGCGCGATCGGCGGCCCGGCGCGAATCCTCGACTGGCTCTCGCCGCTCGGCCCGGTCTACCAGGCGGGCACGCTCTCGGGCAACCCGATCGCGATGGCCGCCGGGCTCGCCACGCTCGACCTGATCGTGCAGCCGGGCTTCTACGAGCGGCTCGAAGCGCTCGGCGACCGGCTGGTCGCCGGATTGAACGACGTCGCGCGCGAGGCGGGCGCGGCGATGTGCGCGCAGCATCTCGGCGCGCTCGGCGGGCTGTACATGCTGCCGTCGCCGCCGGCTGATTTCGCGCAGGTGCAGACGCAGGACGTCGAGCGCTTCAAGGTCTTCTATCACCGGATGCTCGACGAAGGCGTCTATCTGCCGCCGTCGCCGGTCGAGGCCTTCTTCTTCTCGGCCGCGCACACCGAGCGCGACGTCGACGAAACGCTCGCCGCGGCGCGGCGCGCGCTGGCCGCGAGCGCCTAGGATGAAACCCGTCCTCCTTCCGGCCTGCGCGCGTTCGCGGCAGGCGGCAGCGGGCCGGATGTGGCGGCGGGCGCGCTGCGCCGGGGCGAGGGGCGCCGAGGCGGGGCACGCCGGGGTGCAACG
>JAKFES010000186.1:0-19749 GCA_036675585.1 Burkholderiaceae bacterium | reverse complement strand
CCGCGGGCGGCTGCGCAACTCGCCCTCGTCGCGGCGCCCCTTCGGGGCTTGCGCCTCGGAGCTCGAACAGTGCTCGCCGACTGCCCCCGCGGCGGCTGCGCTGCTCGGCGGCTTCGAGGCCGGCGCACGGCGCAATCGGGTCCCCGCCCGCTGCGCGCGCCCGCACGGCCACATACCCGTCGGCTCCTCGCGAAACCGCTGCGCTCCGGCCATTGGGAACGCGCAACTCGAACGCCGGGTTCGATCGCGATCCCGCATCGGAATCGGCGGCCGTTCGGCTATGCTCTCGCGAAACACAACCGCGGTCCGGCTCGATCCGATCGCCTGCACAGGAGGAAGACATGAGACGCTCGCGGCGTCATTGGCTGGTTTCGACGGCTGCCGGAGCCACGGCGCTGAAATTCGCGGCGTGGTCGTCGGCCGCGCAGGCGCAGGACGAGATCGTCGTCGGCAGCATCCAGGACGTTTCGGGGCCGCTGCAGGTGTTCGGCGTGCCGAAATCGCGCGTGCTCGAGTTCGCGGTCGGCGAGACCAACGCGGCGGGCGGGCTGCTCGGGCGCAAGGTGCGGCTGGCGGCGTACGACGCGCAGTCGAACAACCAGCTGTACGCGCAGTTCGCGCAGCAGGTGGCGATCAAGGACAAGGCCGCGGTGTGCTTCGCGGCCGTGACCAGCGCGTCGCGCGAAGTCGTGCGGCCCGTCCTGCGCCGGAGCAACACGCCGTACTTCTACAACATGACCTACGAAGGCGGCGTGTGCGATCGCAACACCTTCGTCACCGGCCTTACGCCGAGCCAGGGGCTGGCCATCATGATGCCGTACCTGGTCAAGCAGTACGGAAAGAAGGTCTACGTGCTCGCGGCCGACTACAACTTCGGCCAGATCTCGACCCGGTGGATCCGCAAGATGGCGGGCGACCTCGGCGCGCAGGTCGTCGGTGCCGAGCTGTTTCCGCTCGACGTCTCGAGCTTCTCGTCGACCATCGCGAAGATCCAGGCCGCCGCGCCCGACTTCATCGTCAACAGCTTCGTCGGCCCTGCGCACGGCGCGTTCTACGGCCAATGGGCGGCCTCGGGGATGAAGGGCCGCATTCCGATGGCATCGCAGACCTTCGGCGACGCGGGCGAGCACCTGCTGATGCCCAGCGAGGTTTCCGAGGGCGTGATCCTGTGCACCAACTACTTCCAGGAGCTCGACACGCCGGCGAACAAGGCGTTCGTCGATCGCTTCCAGGCGAAGATGGGGCCGAAGGACTACATCACGAACCTCGCGATGAACGACTACGTCGGCTGGCTGCTGTGGACCGCGGCGGTGAAGAAGGC
This sequence comes from Burkholderiaceae bacterium, assembly GCA_036675585.1. Lineage (GTDB taxonomy): Bacteria > Pseudomonadota > Gammaproteobacteria > Burkholderiales > Burkholderiaceae_E > Zeimonas. The sequence continues at coordinate 18,428 of JAKFES010000186.1, read as the reverse complement.
CGGGTCGATCGAGCGCGAAGCGGTGCTCGGCGCACTGGAGTCGGGGCTCGCGGTCGACGCGCCGCACGGACGCATCGCGATGGACGGCGCGACGCACCACTGCACGATGGACATGTACCTGACGCAGGTGCACGGCGGCCAGTACCGGGTGCTCGAGAAGGCGCCGGCGGTGAAGTCGGTCGACATGGCCGGGCAGTGCGACCTGCTCGCCAGGCCGAACACGAACCAGCAGTTCGTACCGAAGATCTGAGGGGGATGTCGCTCACCGCCACCGGCCTGCATCTCGTCTACGGGATCGCGGTTCTCGTTCTCACCAGCCTGGGGCTCGCGATCGTCTTCGGGATGATGCGGGTCATCAATTTCGCGCACGGCGAGTTCCTGATGCTCGGCGGCTACGCGTTCGTGCTTTCGGTGCAGGCCGGGGCGAACGTGTGGATCGCGATGTTCGTCGTCGCGCCGCTGGCGGTCGGGCTCTTCGGTGTCCTCGTCGAACGCATCGTGATCCGGCATCTGTACGGGCGCGTGCTCGACACGATCCTCGCCACCTGGGGCCTGAGCCTGTTCCTGATCGGGCTCGCTTCGGTCACGCTGGGCTTCCAGCAGCGCGGCGTCGCGCCACCCTTCGGCAGCTTCGAGCTGGGCGGCACGCGCGAGTCGGTCTACAGCGTGTTCCTGATCGGCGTGACCATCGCGCTCGTCGTCGCGGTGCTCGCGTTCCTGAGCCGTACGCGCTGGGGGCTGCTCGCGCGCGGGACGATGCAGAACCCGGCGATGGCCGAAGCGCTGTGCGTCGACACGCGCAAGGTCTACGCGTGGACTTTCGCGGGTGGCGCCGCGGTGAGCGGGCTCGCCGGCGCGCTGCTCGCACCGATCACCGGCGTCGTTCCGACCGTCGGGCTCGTCTACGTCGCCAAGGCGTTCATCACGGTGATCACCGGCGGCGCGAACGCGCTCACCGGAACCTTGCTCGCCGGAACGATGTTCGGCTCGATCAGCGAGATCGCGACGACCTTCGGCAGCCCGATCGTCGGCCAGGTCGCGCTGCTCGCGGCGGCGATCGTCGCATTGCGGCTGATGCCGGCGGGCATCACCGGGCGCTTCTTCCGGCGCTCGCCATGACGGCGGCGCGTACCGGCCGCGCCGGCGACGCGGCGCTCGTCGCCTGCGCGCTGCTCGCCTTCGCGATGCCCTGGCTGGTCGAGACCTTCACGCTGGTCGGGATCAACGTGTTCGCGATCCTCGGCATTCTCGCGCTGAGCATGTCGCTCGTCTGGGGCGTCGGCGGCGTGCTGAGCTTCGGCCAGTCGGTGTTCTTCGGGCTCGGCGCCTATGCGTACGCGGTCGTCGCCGGCAATCTCGGCGGCTCGACGATCGCGCTCGGCGCCGCGCTCGCGGTGCCGGCGGGCTTCGCGGCACTGCTCGGCTATTTCCTGTTCTTCGGGCGCATCAGCGACGTCTACCTCGCGGTCATCACGCTCACGGTTTCGCTGATCCTCTTTCACGTGATCAACACCGTCGCGGGCGCCGACTTCCGGATCGGGGAGATCGCGCTCGGCGGCTACAACGGGATGCCGGGGGTCGCGCCGATCAACCTGCCGTGGGACGCCGGCCGGCCGCTGGACTACGAGGAGATGTACTGGCTGAGCGTGGTGGCGCTCCTCGTCGTCTACGTCGGGCTGCGCCGGCTCGTGCGCACCGATTTCGGGCGAATCGTCCTCGCAATCCGCGAAAACGAGCTGCGCGCCGAACTGCTCGGCTACGACTCGCGTGCCTACAAGCTCGGTCTGTTCGTGATCGGCGCGACCATCGCCGGATTCGCCGGCGCACTCTACGCGGCGTGGGGCAGCTTCGTCGGGCCCGACGTGTTCGGCATGAGCTTCGCCGCGCAGATCATCATCTGGGCGCAGGTCGGCGGCGTCTCGACGCTCGCCGGACCGGTCGTCGGCTGTGTGCTGATCCAGGCCCTGACGACCTGGCTCGGCACGAGTCAGGTCGCCGACGCCAACCTCGTGCTCGGTGCGCTGCTGATGTTCTTCGTGCTCGTGATTCCGGCGGGGCTGCTGCCGCGCGTCCAGGCGCTGTTCGCCCGGCGCGGCACGCGATGACGAGCACCGCGGCACAACCGGTACTGCGCACCGCCGGACTGAGCGTGCGCTTCGGCGGCATCGTCGCCGTCGACCGCGTCGACCTGCAGGTGCGCGACGGCGAACTGCTGTGCCTGATCGGCCCCAACGGCGCGGGCAAAAGCACGTTGTTCAAGGCGCTCACCGGACAGATCCGGCCCACGTCGGGAACGGTCGAGTTCCTCGGCCGCTCGATCGCAGGACTCGAGCGGCACCGGATCGCGCGCAGCGGCATCGGCATCAAGACGCAGGTGCCGAGCGTGTTCGACGGACTGACGGTACGCGAGAGCCTGTACCTGGCGGCGCGCGCCCGCGCTGCGGGCGACGCACGGCCCGCGCGAGGCGACGCATCTGCGCGCCTGGATCGACTCGTCGAGACCGTGCGGCTGGCACCGATCGTCGACCGGCAACTGGGCGAGCTCGCACACGGGCAACGCCAATGGGTCGAGCTGGCGATGGTGCTCGCGACCGACCCGCGACTGCTGCTGCTCGACGAACCGGTCGCCGGCATGAGCGACGAGGAGACGGCGCGAACCGCCGAGCTGGTGCGCACGCTGCGCAGCGCGCGCGCGGTGATCGTCGTCGAGCACGACATGCGCTTCGTACGCGACATCGCCGACCGCATCGTCGTGCTGCATCAAGGCGCCGTGCTGCGCGACGGCGACGTCGACGAGGTGCTCGCCGACGAGCGGGTGCGCGATGTCTATCTCGGACGCGGGATCGGGCATGCTCGAGCTGCGTGAGGTACGCGCCGGCTACGGACGCATCCGGATCCTCGACGGCGTCACGCTGCGGGTCGGATCGGGCGAGTTGCTCGGCGTGCTCGGACACAACGGCATGGGCAAGACAACGCTGATGCGCGCGATCGTCGGCGAGATTCCGACGCTGCACGGATCGATCGCACTCGACGGCGTTGCGCTCGACGCGCTGCCGCCGCACCGGCGCGCGCGGCTCGGCATCGGCTACGTGCCGCAGGGACGCCGGATCTTTCCGGCGCTCTCGGTGCGCGAGAACCTGCAGTTCGCCACGGTCGCCGGCGGCGCGAAGCACGACATCGTCGACCAGGTGCTCGACGAACTGCCCGCGCTCGCGCGGCTGCTCGACCGGCAGGGCGGGCTCCTGAGCGGCGGCGAGCAGCAGATCCTGGCGCTCGCGCGTTGCCTGTGCACGGCACCGCGGCTCATGCTGCTCGACGAGCCGACCGAGGGCATCCAGCCTTCGATCGTCGAGCAGATGGTCGGGCTGCTCCAGTCGCTGCATCGCTCGCGCGGTCTGACGATCGTCCTCGTCGAGCAGAACCTGGACTTCGTGCGTGCGCTCGCCGAACGCATCGCGGTGCTGGAGAAAGGCCGCATCACGCACGTCGTCGACGCGGGCGAGCCGGGCGCGGCGCAGGCGCTGCTCGAGCTCGCCGGTTTCTCGCAACGCTGAAATCCACGCGCCCTCGCGGCGCACGAACGCGCCCGTACGCGCATCACCAGGAGGAGACCGTCATGGCATTCCAGCTACCGAGCAGCGAACGGGTGCGCCGCCTCGGCGCCGAGCTCGGCATGGACATCACACCGGAATACGCACAGGAGTTCATCGACTTCTGCGAGGCATTCGTCCCCGGCTTTCGTCTCGTCGACCGCCTGCCCGACGAGAAGCCGCCCGTGAAATATCCGCGCACCCCCGGCCATCGTCCGGAACCGGCCGACAACGCGTTGAACGCGTGGTACGTACGCACCGACATCCGCGGCGCGCCCGGAGGAAAGCTCGCGGGCAAGCGCATCGCGGTGAAGGACAACACGATGATCGCCGGCGTGCCGATGATGAACGGCGCATCGGTGCTCGAGGGGTTCGTGCCCGACGTCGACGCAACGATCGTCACGCGCATCCTCGACGCCGGCGGTCACATCGTCGGCAAGTCCGTCTGCGAGTATTTCTCCTTCGCCGGCGGCAGCGCGACGAGCGCGACCGGCCCGGTGATCAGCGCACGCAACCCGGGCCATACGCCGGGCGGCTCGACGACCGGCAGCGCGGCGTTGCTCGCCGCGGGCGAAGTCGACCTCGCCACCGGCGCCGACCAGGCCGGCTCGGTGCGCATCCCCGCGTCGTTCTCCGGCATCGTCGGCCTGAAACCGACCTTCGGGCTCGTGCCGTACACGGGAATCATGGGTCTGGACTACTCGATCGACCATGCCGGGCCGATGGCGCGCGACGTCGCCGGCTGCGCGTTGCTGCTCGAAGTGATGGCCGGCGAGGACGGCATCGACGGCCGCCAGCGAAACGTGACGGTCGCCCCCTACACGGAGGCCCTCGGCAAGGACATCGAGGGGCTGCGCATCGGCGTCGTGCGCGAATCGTTCGGGCTACCCGAATCGCACGCCGGCACCGACGAAACGGTGAGAGCGACGATCCCGGTGCTGAAGAAGCTCGGCGCCCGCGTCGAGGAGATCTCGATCCCGTGGCACCTGCACGGCATGGCGCTGTGGGGCGCGCTCGCCAACGAGGGCACGTATCACACGCTGTACGGGGGGACGGGCGTCGGCCATCACGGGATCGGCGCCTACCCGCTCGGGCTCGCCGCGATGCTGACCGGCCTGCGCGAACGCGGCAACGAGCTGCCGCACACGATCAAGGCCGGCATGCTGCTCGGCCGCTATCTCGCCGACGACTGCCGCGGGTACTACTACGCGAAGACGCAGAATCTGCGCCGTCGCCTGCGCCGCGAATACGACGACGCGCTCGCGACGTTCGACCTGCTGCTGATGCCGACATTGCCGTTCCCGACGCTGCCGATCCCGCCCGAAGGCGCCTCGCTCGCCGACGTGCTGCAGCACAGCTGGACGATGCTCGCCAACACCTCGCCGTTCAACCTCACCGGCCACCCGGCGATCTCGGTCCCTTGCGGCGAGACCGAAGGCAAGCCGGTCGGGCTGATGCTGATCGGCCGGCACTTCGACGAGATGACGGTGCTGCGCGCGGCGAGCGCGTACGAGCGGCGCTAAGGCGTTCGGCGCGTCGGTCCGGGGCGGTGCGCATCGACGCGCCTTCAGTACGTCTCGAGGTGCAGGCGGCCTTCGCGCTTCAGGCGTGCGGCGAGCGCATCCCAGGCGAGCCCGCCGTGCACGGCAACATCGCGCAGCGCCGCGACGACGCCTTCCTCCATGCTCTTCAGCCCGCACACGTACACGAACGTGTTCTCGTCCTTCAGCACCTCGAGCAGGTCGACCGCACGCTCGCGCATCAGGTCCTGCACGTAGCGGCGCGGCGCGCCGGGCGCGCGCGAGAAGGCGAGGTTCACGTCGATGAAGTCGCGCGGCAGGCTCATCAGCGGACCGAAGTACGGCAGTTCCTGCTGGGTGCGCGCGCCGAAGAACAGCATCAGCTTGCCGCCCTCGAAGCGGCCGCTCGCGCGCAGCCGTCGCCGGTACTCGGTCATCGCGCGCATCGGCGCGCTGCCGGTGCCGGTGCAGATCATCACGAGGTTCGAGCGTGGATGGTTCGGCATCAGGAACGACGCGCCGAACGGACCGGTGACCTGCACCGTGTCGCCTTTCTTCAGGTCGCACACGTAATTCGAGCACACGCCCTGCACCGGATTGCCCTGGTGGTCGGCGGTGACGCGTTTCACCGTCAGCGACAGGTTGTTGTACCCGGGCCGCTCTCCGTTGCGCGGACTGGCGACCGAGTATTGCCGCGCATGATGCGGGCGGCCGTGCGCATCGGTGCCGGGCGCGATGATGCCGATCGACTGGCCTTCGAGCACCGGGAACGGCATCTGCCCGAAATCGAGCACGACATGATGCGTCGCGCTCGAGGCACCCGCTTCGGTGACGCGGTAGTTGCCCACCACCGTGGCGCTGACCGGGTTTTTCGGCCCGTACAGGTTGGTGTAGGCGTGCCCCGCCGACCAGGGCGGGACCGTCGATCCCAACGCAGCGGTCGCGGCCGGCGCCGGCTCGGCCTCGACGCTGCCGAAGCCCGCCGCGACCGCCACCGGTACCGCCGCCGCGGCGTCGTCGATGGCCGCCTGCGCTGCTTCGACGACGCCGTCGGGAAGCGGCACTTCGTCCGGCAGCGCGTCCCATCCGAACTGCTCGTCGATCCCGTACGCCGCGCTTTTCAGCACACGGTGCCAGTTGTCGATCGCCCCCGTCGGGCACGGCGGCACGCACGCCATGCAGCCTTCGCAGACGTCGGGCTTGACCACGTAATTGCGATCGTCGTGCGTGATCGCATCGACCGGGCACGCTTCCTCGCACGTGTTGCACCGGATGCAGATCTCGGGATCGATCAGGTGCTGGCGCATCACGGTCGACGTCGCCGCTGCGCCCGCGGCGGGAGAGAGGGCGGCGTCCGTCGCGGACGCCGCCTCGCGGACGGCGGCGGAGTCCATCAGTTGAACCGCACGTATTCGAAGTCGATCGGCTGGCGGTTGATGCCGAGCACCGGCGGGGCGATCCAGCCGGCGAACTTGCCGGGCTCGACGACGCGACCCATCAGCGAAGCGACGAACGCACGGTCCTCGGCGCTCGGCAGCCACTCGTCGTGGCGCGCCTTCCATTCGGCGTCGGACACGACCTGGCCTTCGGGCGAGACGCGCACGCCGGCGAGCGAGCCGATCTGCCGGTTGAAGGCCTTGTGCGGCACCTTCAGGCGGAACGGAATGCCGGCCTTCTCGATCACCCGGTTCCAGCGCGAGACGCCCGAGACCGAGTCCTTGATGTAATCGTCGCGCAGCACTTCGTTCAGCGCGTTGAGCATCGGGACTTCCTTCTCGACGAGCTTGCCGTCGACGACGTCGAGCACGCGATAGGTCTGGCCGTGCAGCTTGTGGTCGTCGCTGCGCTTGCCTTCCTCGAAGCGCCCCTTGAGCCCGGAGCTGTAGAAGATCGCCGCGTTCGACGACTGGTCGGCGCCGAACAGGTCGATGGTGACGCTGAAGTGGAAGTTCAGGTAGCGCTGCAGCGTCGGCAGATCGATCGCGCCGGCCGCGCGCACCTTGGCCGGGTCGTCGGTCTTGAGCTGGTTCATCACGTCGCAGGTGCGCTGCACGACGCGCGAGACGCCCGATTCGCCGACGAACATGTGGTGCGCTTCTTCGGTCAGCATGAACTTCGTCGTGCGCGCGAGCGGATCGAAGCCCGACTCGGCGAGCGCGGCGAGCTGGAACTTGCCGTCGCGATCGGTGAAGTACGTGAACATGAAGAACGACAGCCAGTCGGGCGTCTTCTCGTTGAACGCGCCGAGGATGCGGGGGTTGTCGGCGTCGCCCGAGCGGCGCGCGAGCAGCGCTTCGGCCTCCTCGCGCCCGTCGCGACCGAAATAGCGGTGCAGCAGGTAGACCATCGCCCACAGGTGGCGGCCTTCCTCGACGTTGACCTGGAACAGGTTGCGCATGTCGTACAGGCTCGGCGCGGTCAGGCCCAGGTGCCGCTGCTGCTCGACCGACGCGGGTTCGGTGTCGCCCTGCGTGACGATGATGCGGCGCAGGTTCGCGCGGTGCTCGCCGGGAACGTCCTGCCACGCGGCTTCACCGGCGTGGTCGCCGAAATGGATCTTGCGGTCGGCGTCGGCCGGGTTCAGGAAGATGCCCCAGCGGTAGTCGGGCATCTTCACGTAGCCGAACTGCGCCCAGCCGCTCGGGTCGACGCTGATCGCCGTGCGCAGGTAGACGTCGAAGTTCCTCGAGTTGTCCGGACCCATGTCCTTCCACCAGTCGAGGAAACCGGGCTGCCAGTGCTCGAGCGCGCGCTGCAGCGTGCGGTCTTCCGACAGGTTCACGTTGTTGGGGATCTTGTCGCCGTAATCGATGGTGCTCATCGCTTGCTCCGTATGTCCGTTCGATTTGCCCGTGCGCCTCAGACGCGATTCCAGTCGAAGGCCGCTTTCTCGCCCTTGCCGTACAACTTCAGCGCGCCCTTCTCGCCCACGGCATTGGGGCGATTGAAGATCCAGTTCTGCCACGCGGTGAGCCGCCCGAAGATGCGCGTCTCCATGGTTTCCCTGCCCGCGAAGCGCAGGTTCGCTTCGAGCCCGGTCAGCGCGTCGGGCGACATCGCCGCGCGCTCCTCGGTCGCGAGCCGGATCTCGTCGGCCCAGTCGATGTCGTCGGGTGCGGCGGTGACCAGGCCGAGCGCGGCGGCGCGCTCGCCGTCGAGCGGCTGGCCGATCGCGGCGCGCGCGGCGTCGAGCGGCGCGCGCTCCTCGTAGAAGCGGCGCTCGAGGCGCGACTGGCCGTTGACCATCGGATACCAGCCGAAGTTCGCTTCGGTGAGCACGAGTCGCGGCGCGCGCTGCGGTTCGTCGGGCAGCGACAGCATGTACGCGCGGTCGGCGGCGAACGCGAGCTCGGCGAGCGTGCCGGCGAAGCACGAACCGGGCTCGATCAGCGCGAACTGCGTGCGCGAAGTGACGTCGAGCCGCGCGAGCGTGCGCCGCAGCATGCCGATCGTCTCGCGCACGAACCAGTGTCCGGCGTGTCGTGCCAGCGTCGCGTCGACCTGCTCGACGGCGGCGGGGTCGCCCTCGGTGCGCAGCAGCCAGATGCCGATGTCGGGCACGTTGGTGCGCATCGACAGGATCGCGTCGTCGAGTTCGCGCGCCATCTGCAACGGCCACCACGCGGCGCCGGCGGCGACGATCGCCTCGACATCCTGCGGCTGCGCGGAATCGGGCGCCTTCACGGTGAAGGCGGCCGTGCGGCGCGAGCGGTCGATCTGCACGTCGACGAAGCGATAGTGGTAGCCGGCATCGTCGACGACGCGCTCGAGCGCAGTGAGCGCGACGCCCTTCGCATCGTGCGGGCGGTCGCTCTGCGCGGCGAGCGCGCGGGCGCGCTCGGCAACCGTCTGCGCGAACTGCTGCGGGCGGGCGATCTCGTCGACCAGGCGCCATTCCTTCGCGCGCTGGCCGCGCACGCCTTCGGTGGTCGTGCAGAAGATGTCGGCGAGGTCGTGACGCACCTTGCGCTTGTCGGTGACGCGCGTGAGGCCGCCGGTGCCGGGCAGCACGCCGAGCAGCGGCACCTCGGGCAGCGACACCGCCGACGAACGATCGTCGACCAGGACGATATCGTCGCAGGCGAGCGCGAGCTCGTAGCCGCCGCCCGCGCACGAGCCGTTGAGCGCCGCGACGAACTTCAGGCCCGAATGCCGGCTCGAATCCTCGATGCCGTTGCGCGTCTCGTTGGTGAACTTGCAGAAGTTCACTTTCCACGCGTGGCTCGACGTGCCGAGCATGAAGATGTTCGCGCCCGAGCAGAAGACCTTGTCCTTGCTGCTCGTGACGACGACGGTGCGCACCTCGGGGTGCTCGAAGCGGATGCGCTGCAGGGCGTCGTGCAACTCGATGTCGACGCCGAGGTCGTACGAATTGAGCTTCAGCTTGTAGCCCGGACGGATGCCGGCGTCCTCGTCGATGTCGAGCGACATCGTGGCGACCGGGCCGTCGAACGACAGGCGCACGTGCCGGTATCGCGACGGCTCGGTGCGGTAGTCGATCACGGTCGGCTGGCCGCCCGCCTGCGCGGTGCCCGCCGATGCGGCTGGCGAGGCGGAGTCGTTCGGGGAGGCGGACGGCGCGGTCGGCGAGGCGGCCGGGGCGGACGTGTTCATCTGGGTGGCTCCTCTGGGCTCCGTACGGGGAGCTAATGCAATATATTGCGTACTGACAGCGGGTTCATGCATCATGGTGCATTCGAGTTCCGCTGTCAAGCACTCGAATGCATGTCGGCGCTGCGCGCGCTTCAGGCGGCCTCGGCGATCGCCACGCGCACCTGCGCGCGCAACCCCGAAAAACACTGCTCGAGCGACATCCCGCTCGTCCGGTAGGTCAGGTCGGCCTTTGCATAGAAAGACGCGCGCCCGGCCAGGATGCGGCGCAGGTCTTCCATCGCCCCGGCGCCCGACATCGGCCGCAGATCGCCCTGCTCGCGCACCCGGCGCATGTGGTCCTCGGGGTCGGCCTGCAGCCAGACCGTGTAGCAATGCGCGAGCACCAGGTTGAAGGTCGCGCTGTCGGATACGAGCCCGCCGGGCGTCGCCATCACGACTTCGGGGAAGATCTGCACGACCTCCTCGACCGCGCGCCGCTCGTAGCGGCGATACGCGTTGGCGCCGTACAGCGAGTGGATCTGCGGGATGCCGCACCCGGCGAGCTTCTCGATCTCGCGGCCGAGCTCGACGAACGGAAAGCCGAGGTCGTCGGCGAGCATGCGCCCCAGCGTCGACTTGCCCGCGCCGCGCAGCCCGACGAGCGCGATGTGGCTGCGCCGGGCGCGCTCGTCGCCGTGCGCGTTGTCGAACAGCTCGGCGAGCTTCACGCGGGCGCGCCGAAGATCGGACTCCGAGCGGTTCTCGAGCAATTCGCGGATCAACAGCCACTCCGACGAGTCGGTCGTCACGTCGCCGACCAGCTCGGCGAGCGCACAGTGCAATGCGCAGGCCAGCTGGTGCAGGATCAGGATCGATGCATTGCCGGTGCCGTATTCGAGATTCGCGAGATGGCGCTCGGAAATCCCGGCCGCACCGGCGAGCGCTTTTCGCGTCAGCCCGCGGCGCGCACGCAGGGTGCGAATCCGCTCGGCGAGCGCCGGCAACACCTGCGCGCCGGCATCGGCCGACGCGACGGTTGCCGCCGCCGCGGCGTCGGCAGGCGAGCCGTTCGCTGCCGCATCGGGCACGAGCGCCCCGTTGGCCGGCGCTCCGGTCGCATCGAAATCGAGGGTCGAGCTCATCGGAATCCGTTGCCAGTTCGATCGGGTGACATGCATTCTACTGCTTGACTTTCGCCAAAGAAAAGCACTATCGTTCATCCCCCCTTCCGGAATCCCCATGACCCAACTCCTCGAAAACCATCTCGGCGGACGCTGGCAAACCGGTGCGGGCGCCGGCGCGCCGCTGTTCGATCCGGTGCTCGGCACCGAACTCGTGCGCATCTCCTCGACCGGCCTCGACCTGGCGGGGGGCTTCGAATACGCGCGCCAGCGCGGAGGGTCCGCGTTGCGAGCGCTCACCTACGCCGAGCGTGCCGCGCTCCTCGCGCGGGTCACCGAAACGCTGCAGGCGCATCGCGACGCGTATTACGACATCGCGCTGCAAAACTCGGGCACGACGCGCAACGATTCGGCGATCGACATCGACGGAGCGATCTTCACGCTCGGTCAGTACGCGAAATGGGGCGCGAAGCTCGGCGACGCACGCTGGCTCGCCGAGGGCGGCGCGGTGCGGCTCGGCAAGGACGGCACCTTCCAGACCGGGCACGTGCTCACCGCGCAGCGCGGCCTCGTGCTGTGCATCAACGCGTTCAATTTCCCGGCATGGGGGCTATGGGAGAAAGCCGCGCCCGCGCTGCTGTCGGGCGTGCCGGTCGTCGTCAAGCCCGCCAGCGCCACCGCATGGCTCACGCAGCGCATGGTCGCCGACGTGATCGGCGCCGGCGTGCTGCCCGACGGTGCGCTGTCGATCGTCTGCGGGTCGAGCGACGGACTGCTCGACGCGCTCGCGCCCTTCGACTCGCTGTCGTTCACCGGTTCGGCCGACACGGCGCGCACGCTGCGCCAACATCCGGCGGTGCTCTCGCACGGCGTTCGCGTCAACGCCGAGACCGACAGCCTGAACAGCGCGCTGCTCGGACCCGATGCGGCCCCCGGCTCGGAGGCCTTCGCGTCGATGGTGCGCGAGGTCGTGCGCGAAATGACGATCAAGGCCGGCCAGAAATGCACGGCGATCCGGCGCGTGCTCGTGCCGAAGGCGCATGCCGGCGCGGCCGCCGAAGCGATCGGCGCGGCGCTCGCCAAGGTCGCCGTCGGCAACCCGCGCAACGAGAGCGTGCGGATGGGCTCGCTGGCGAGCCGCGCGCAGGCCGCGGGCGTGCGCGAAGGACTGCAGACGCTCGCTCGCGAGGCGAAGACCGCCTGGGCGGGCGACGAATCGGCGCTGGTCGACGCCGACGCATCGGTCGGCGCGTTCGCGATGCCGCACCTGTTCGCGGTCGATGACGCCGACGCCGCGACGCTGGTGCACGGCTTCGAGGTGTTCGGTCCGGTCGCGACCGTCGTTCCGTACCGCGACCCCGACCACGCGTTCACGCTCGCGCGCCGGGGCGCCGGCTCGCTCGTCGCGTCGGTGTTCAGCGACGACGCCGCGTTCATCGAGCGCGCCGCGCTCGAGATCGCGCATGCGCACGGGCGCGTGCACGTCGTGACCCCCGCCGTGGCCAAGACGCACACCGGACACGGCAACGTGATGCCGATGTCGTTGCACGGCGGCCCGGGGCGCGCCGGCGGCGGCGAGGAACTCGGTGGTCTGCGCGCGCTCGCGTTCTACCATCAACGCAGCGCGGTGCAGGGGCCGCAGGCGGTGGTCGAGTCGATCCTGCGCAAGGCCGCGGCGTTCCAGCCCGACGCGTAGGAACCCGCGGACCAGCGGGGCGGGCCGGCGAGCCCGCCCCGACGATCAGTAGCGATACGTTGCCGCGGCGCCGCTTTCCGTCGGCATCCGCTCGCCCGGAACGACGACCACTTCGCCGCCCGAGCGCAACACCGATTCGGCCAGATCGTCGAGCAGGTCGTCGGTGTCCGGGTCGGACAACGCACCGAAATGCACGGCGCCGCCGGCGGGATCGAAGCGTCCGGCGACGACCCGGTCGGCTTCGACCAGCAGCGTCAGGACGCGCCCCGACGCCACCGCGACACCGATGTCGGACAGGTCCGCGGACGCGCGCCCATGGGCACGAGCGGCCTCGAACGCGTCGACGAGCCCGGCGAGGCGCTCGAGATAATACGGTTGCACGAGGTCCCAGGCGCGGCGGCGCAACGCGTCGAGCGGCATCGAATCGGGATGTGCGTACAGCGCCGCGGCGGCCAGTGCCGGATTGCGGCTCACGCGCCGGAACAGGTGATGGTGCTCCGGCAGCGCCGCCAGCAGCAGTGGCGTCGGCGTGGATCCGGTGTGATGTTCGAGCACGGCGCGGTCGACGGCACGGAAGAAGCGCTCGGTGTCGCGGTCGACCGCGTCCTGCTTCACGTCGGTGCCGTGGCGCGTGACCTTCCCCGACGACGGCGCTCCGTAATGGCGCGTCGTCCGTTCGGCATCGCGCTCGTCGCTTCCCGTCACCTCGGCCGGGGTGCGCGGGACGCCTTGCAGCCAGTCGACCTCGTCGAGGACGTCGCGATTGCCCTCGAAGAGTTTCGCCTCGTGCCGACTCAGGCCGAGGATCCGATAGCGGTCGGCCGACTGCGCGATGCGCACCAGCGGCTTCAAGTGAAAGGATTCGGCCACCACCGTTCGCTCGGGCACGCTGCGCTGCAGGCGATACGCGCGGAAGAAGCCGGCCGAGCCGAGCACGGCGAGCCCGTCGAGCGTGCGATTCCAGAACGACGCGTCGTTCGCGAGCTCGCGAAACGGCGCGATCAGCGGTGCGATCTCGCGGTTCGGATACTGGCGGCGCAGCGACTCCTCGAGCCCCTTCAACGCGTTGCGGAAACGGATCGGATCCTGCTGGTTGTCGGGATGGTGCCGATGCGTCGGCTGGTACAGCGACAGGCACGGACCGTCGCGCGACTCGAGCAGGCGCTCGGGATAGTCGTCGGAAAGCAGCGTCATTCGACGTTTCCTCGAACACATGTGATTCAATGAATCGATTCTCGCCTTGGCCGCGCCAAGGCGCACTGATCGCGATCAACGGGGGCGCTCGAGATGACGAACCACGTCTACAAGCACATCGAACTCACCGGATCGTCCCCGTCGAGCATCGACGACGCAATCCGCACCGCGATCTCCAAAGCGAACGAAACCGTTCGCAACATCCAGTGGTTCAAGGTGATCGAGACGCGCGGTCACGTCATCGACGGCGAGGTCGCGCATTTCCAGGTCACGCTGAACGTCGGGTTCACGCTGGAAGATTAGCTGCGAAACCTCCGCGCGCCGGCACGCAGCGGGCGCGGCGGTTCGTCCCGGAACGCGCGCGGCGACGACACGCCGCGCGGCGACGACAGATACGGAACGATTCGCCCGTTCGACACTTCGTCGAACATGTGGCGGATGCCGTTGACGAGGTCGATCGCGGCGGCGGCGGCGAAGGCGCGCAGGCGGCCCGGGCGCAGCGTCGGGGCGCCCGGCCGGTACACGCCGCGCGCCGGTTGCACCGCAACGCCGGCCTGATACACGAGCTTCGCGCCCAGATACGCGGTGAACGAGACCACGCCCACGGCGGCCGCGCCGGCGGCGAGATACGTCGCGTTCGGCCGCTCGTTTCGCGAACGCCACGCCGCCATCGCGACCGTCGTCACCGTCGCCGCGAAATTCAGGTTCCGGTGCGTCGTCAGCATGTCGTGCGCTTCGTGCTCGGCGTTGACTTCCTCGCCGGCGACGAGGCCGGTCGCCGCCGAAGCGAGCACGCCGATCGCCGCCAGCCGGATCGCGGTGCGCCCGATCTCGCGCAGCGAATCGTCGTCTCGCGTCGTGCCGAGCCAGTCGGCACCGACCGCCAGCGGCAGCAGCACGATCGGCATGTGGACCAGGGCGGGGTGCATTTCCTCGAGGCGGATCGTCATCGGCGGCTCCCTCGGATGGTGTCGTTCCTTTCCCGAACCGCAAGCCGGCTGCCCGCCGCCGGCGGCCGTCGGTGGTAGCCTGAGCGCCCGCTGCCGCGGCAGGAGGTATCGATGGTTTTTCCCGTGAAGACACCGTTCACGCTGCGCACCGTCGTGCGCTTCACGCACACCGACCCGGCGGGCTACGTCTTCTTCCCGCGCTATTTCGAGATGCTGCAGGCGGTGGTCGAGGACTGGTTCACCGAAGCGCTCGGCATCCGCTATGCGGAGTTCATCCTCGAGCGTCGGCTGGGGACGCCGACCGCGCGCACCGAGTGCACCTTCGTCGCGCCGTGCACGCTCGGTGAAGACCTCGACCTCACCGTGTACCTGGAGCACATCGGCTCGAGCTCGATCCGGCTGCGCTTCGTCGGCACCGTCGCGGGCCAGCGCCGGCTCGAAGCCGTCTCGACGCTCGTCGTGATCGGGCTCGACGACGGCCGGCCACGCCGCATCGACGACGATCTGCGCGCGCGCCTCGAGCGCTACCGCGCCGGCCAGGGCGAACCGGCCGACCCGCCTCCGAAGCGCTGAGCGCGCGCGGAGCGCAGCGCGGCGGCGTCGAGCAGCACGTACCGGTAGCGCGCGCGCAGCGGTCGTTCGCCGGCGTATCGATACGGCAGCTCGACGCCGCGTACCGCCGCCGCATCGACGTGCAGCGACAGCCGCTCGAGCAGCGCGTCGAGTTCGTCGTCGCTCGCGATCAGGAGCCACCGCCGAGCCTCCTCCGGCTCCGGCATCGGCTCGTCGGCGAGCACGATCGGCGAATCGGGGAAATGCAGGCGCAACCGGCCCGCCAGCCGCCGCTCGCCGGTGACGACGACGCCGCCGTCGAAACCTTCGGCGTGCAGGGCCGCGGCGAGCGCGCCGATCGGCTGGTTCAGGTCGCCGGGGGTTGCGAAGCGGCCCTGCAGCGGCGCCTTCGCGGCGAGCAGCACGAACAGCACCACGGCAAACGCGAGCGTTGTCCGGTGATACGCGCGGGCGCGCGGGGCTTCGGCGAGCATCGGCCGGCACGCGAACAGCATCGCCGGCAGCGCGAACAGACCCGGAACCAGCCAGCGCGCCTTGAAATGCGTGACGCCGCCGACGAAGACCAGCGCCAGCAGCAGCGCGCCGAACAGCACGGCATACGCCTTCACGATGCGCACGGCCTCGGGGTGCGACGGGCCGGTGAAGGCGCGCCGTCCGAAGAACACGACGACGACGATCCAGAACGGCGTCGCGAACCCGACCACGGCGAGCGCTGCGCTCGCCAGCCCGTCGAACCAGGCGAACGGGGCGATCACGCCCGGCGCCGCACCCATCTTGGCGATCGTCCCCGCGCTGGCCTGCCGCCAGTGCCCGAGCAGCCACAGTGCATGCGGGGCGACGACGAGCGCCGTGCCGAGCGCCGTCCACGCGAGCCGCGGCGAGACGAGCCGGCGGCGCAGCGCGGGAACGGCGACGACGGCGCCGCCCAGCACCGCGGCGAAGGCGATGTTGTTGTACTTGGCGAGCACGGCGAGTCCGAGCGCCAGGCCGAGCGCCAGATGCTCGGCGACGTGCGGGCGCTGCGCGACGCGCACGAGCGCGTAGACGACGGCCGTGGCGGTCGTCGTGGCGAGCACCGTGTGCGTGAGGTCGCGCTGCGCATCCCACGACAGCGCCAGCAGCCAGAGCATCGAGACCGTAGCCAGCCACGCGGCCGCGGCGGGCATCAGGCGCCGCGCCGACAGCAGCGTGAACGCGTACGCAACGAACAGCATCGCGTTCTTCGCGAGCGCCAGCGAGAACACCGAGACGCCGAACACACGGAAGAATCCGTATTGCAGCCACGTGTACAGCGGAGGCTGGGTGCCGTACCCCGCATCGAGCGTCCGCGTCGCGAGCATCTGCTCGGCCTCGTCGAGTTCGAGCGAATCGGAGACCAGCACGCGCAGCGCGACCTGCGCTGCGAAATAACCGAGCATCAGCGCGAACGGAATGCGCAGATCGAGGCCGGAGAGCCGGGCAAGGGGCGCGGAGGCGATGGCGGTCGGAACGGAGCGGTACTCGCGAACGGGCATCATTGCATGCAGCGCGCCGGATGCGCGAGACAATCCCACGATGAACCACCCCAGCCCGACGCCCGCCGCGCCCGAAGCGACGCGCCCGCACGACGCGACGACCCCGCCCGGACCGTTTCCGCTTTCGCGCCCGATCGACGTATCGGTCGTGATCCCGATGTACGACGAAGTGGAGAACCTGCGCGAGCTCGTCGAGCGGGTCGGCGCCGCGCTCGAACCGACCGGATGGCGCTTCGAGCTGCTTCTCGTCGACGACGGATCGCGCGACGGCTCCGGTGCGCTGCTGCACGAGCTCGCCGCGGGCACGCCCTGGCTGCGCCCGGTCGTGCTCGCGCGCAACTACGGTCAGTCGATCGCGCTGCAGGCGGGCTTCGACCGCGCGCAGGGCCGCTACATCGTCACGCTCGACGCCGACCTGCAGAACGATCCGGCCGACATCCCGGCGCTCATCGAGCGGCTCGAACGCGATCCGCTGGTCGACGTCCTGTCCGGATGGCGGCAGAACCGGCAGGACAAGGCGCTGTCGCGCCGCCTGCCTTCGGCACTGGCGAACCGGCTGATCTCGCAGGTCACCGGCGTGCGGCTGCACGACTACGGATGCGCGCTCAAGGCCTACCGGCGCGAATTCATCGAGCGCATCCACCTGTACGGCGAGCTGCACCGCTTCATCCCGTCGCTCGCCAGCGAAGCGGGCGCACGGGTCGTCGAAGTGCCGGTACGGCACCATGCGCGCACGCGCGGACACTCCAAATACGGGATCGACCGAGCGTTCCGCGTCCTGCTCGACCTGGTGCTCGTCGTGTTCTTCCTGCGCTACCGGCAGCGCCCGCTGCACGCCTTCGGCGGGCTCGGCCTGTGGCTGCTGCTGCCCGGCGGCGCCGTGCTCGCGTACCTGGCGGCGCTCAAGCTGCTCGGCGAATCCATCGGCGGACGCCCGCTGCTGCTCGCCGGCGTGCTGCTCGTGCTGATCGGCGCCCAGCTGATCGTCGCGGGGCTGACCGGGGAGTTGCTCATCCGCGTGTACCACGAAGGCGGAAAGCGCCCGCAATACCACACGCGCGAGGCGGTGCCCGCCGAAGCGCGGCGATGAAGCGGCTCGCCGGGCGCTGGCTGCGCGTCGCCGCGGCGATCGTGCTGCTCGGCGGCGTCGTCTGGCTGGCCGGCCCCCGACGCGTCTTCGACGCGCTGCGCGGCGCCGACCCGGCGTGGTTCGCGCTCGGGCTCACGGCGAACGTCGCCGCCAACGTCTTCTCGGCGTTGCGCTGGCGCGAGCTCGCACGCTGGCTCGGAATGCCGGCGCCGCGCGGCTGGGCGGTCGTCACGTATTTCCACGGCGTCGCGGTCAACGCGCTGCTGCCCGGCGCCGTCGTCGGCGGCGACATGCTGCGCGCCTACGCGCTGCAGCGCCTCGGGCATCCGGGCCTCGAATCGGGCATGAGCGTGCTGCTCGATCGCCTGAGCGGGCTGTGGATGCTGTGCGTCGTCGGCTGCCTTGCGATCGCCTGGGGGGCCGACACCGACTCGACGCGCGCGCTCGCCGCGCGCTGGCCGGCACTCGCCGGTTCGCCGCTCGCGCGGACGGCGGTCGCGCTCGCCCTCGCCGGCATCGTCGTGCCGTGGATCGGCCTGGCGGCGATCCGCCGCTGGCTGCCGCCGCACGAAGGCCCGCGGCTCGCG
>JAKFES010000132.1:0-19772 GCA_036675585.1 Burkholderiaceae bacterium | reverse complement strand
TCCCCGACGAGACCCTCGCCGATCCGGAACTGCGCGTTGGCCGCCTTCGGATCGAGCCGCAGCACTTTCTCCCAGCTCGCGATCGCCTGGGCCGACTGGCCCGACTGGCGAAACGCCTGCGCGAGCTGATCGAAGATGCGCGCATCCGACGGGTTGCGGTTGGCCGCCTCCTGCAGCATCGGGATCGCGTCCTTCGGCGTGTTCGTCTCCATCAGGTAGCGTGCCGTGGCCAGGATCGGCACCACCGCGTCCGGATTCGCTTCGCGCGCCTTCTTCAGGTGCTCGAGCACCTGCTCGCGCGTGCCGCCGGTGCGCGACACGAGGACCGCGAGCGCCACGGCTGCGCGCGAGTTCTTGGGGTCTTTCTCGAGCAGCGTCTGGTAGCGCTGGCGGGCGTCGCCCGTGTGCCCCTCGCGCAGGTCGAGCAGGGCCAGGTTCGCCGCGGCCGCAAAGAACTTCGGGTCGATTTCGAGCGCCTGCTCGAAGGCCGTGCGTGCGGCCTTGAAGTCGCCCTTGGCGGCGAGGACCGATCCGCGCAGGCTGGTCGGCAGCGGATTGTCCGGCGCCTTCTTCGCCATGCGTTCGGCGGCGGCGAGCGCCTTGTCGTACTCCTTGTCGCGTAGCAGCGTGCTGACCAGTGCGACGTCGGCCTGCAGGTTCCCGGCGTCGAGTTCGATGGCCTGTTCGAGTTCGTCGATGCCCGCGTCGGTGTCGCCGGCGGCGATGTGAGAAAGCGCGAGCCCGGTGCGCGAGCGCGAGCTGTCGGGCGAGAGATCGGAGGCCCGCTTGAAGTAGCCCGCGGCCTCCTTCGGCTGGTTCAGCTTCAGTGCGGCCTCGCCGGCGATCGCGAGCAACGGTGCGTCGTCGGGATGCCGTTTCAGCCCGGGGGTCACCACGTCGAGCGCGCGCTGCGGCTCGTTCTTGCG
This sequence comes from Burkholderiaceae bacterium, assembly GCA_036675585.1. GTDB lineage: Bacteria > Pseudomonadota > Gammaproteobacteria > Burkholderiales > Burkholderiaceae_E > Zeimonas. The sequence continues at coordinate 18,846 of JAKFES010000132.1, read as the reverse complement.
CAGGTACGTCGCGCCGAGCACGCGATAACCGACCGGGTTCTGCGGCAACCGGTCGATGAGCTGGCGCGAATACCGCTCGGCGTGCTCGAGCGCATTGGCGCTCAGGCTCAGCCCGGCGGCGAGGCTGATCGCCGGCAGGTACTCGGGGGCAAGCCGAAGCGCTTCCTGGACTTCGTCGCGCGCCTGCTTCAGTTCGTTCTTGCGGCTGTGGATCAGTGCGACCAGGTAGTGCGTCACCGGCGCGGTCGGTGCGACCTTGCGCAATCCGGCGAGCTCGCGCTCGGCGCCTTCGAGGTCGTTCAGTTCGAGCGAGACCGAAACGAGCTTGGCGCGGCTCGCCGCATCGGCGGGTGCGTGCTGGACGATCTTCGTGAGCGACGCGCGTGCCGCCTCGAACTCCCGGTCGGCGATGTCGAGCTCGGACAGCAGCACGAGCGCCTCCACCGAATCGGGATCGTCGGCGAGGATCCGGCCGACCGAGGCGCGCGCGCCGGCGCGATCGGTCGCGGCCTGCAGCGTGGCGAGCCCGGCGCGCGCAGGGGCGTAGCCGCTCTTTGCGGCGAGCGCCGCGTCGAAGGACTTGCGCGCCTGCTCGCGCTGCTGCAACTGCAGGTGCGCGCGGCCGACGGCGGTGTGCACCCGTGCGTCGGCGAGCGCGTCGCCCGTGCTCGCGTTCTGCGCTTCGTCGACGACGCGCTGCGCTTCGCCGAGCGCGAGCAGCGTCTCGGCGAGCGCCGGCACCACCTGCTTCGGATCGTAGTCGAGTTCGCGCGCGCGACGCAGCTCCTTCTCGGCCGAGCGAAGATCGTTGCCCTGCCGGTACACCTCGCCGAGCAGGAAACGCGCCTCGGCGTTCGTCTCGTCCTGCTGCAACAGGTTCTTCAGGTGGATTTCGGCGGCCCGGGGATCGGCGGCGCGGATCGAATCGTGCGCACGAGCGAGCAGCGCGTCGGGCGCCTCGCTGCCCGAGCAGGCGGAGAACGACAGGGCGACGAGCGATGCGGCGAACGTTCGCAGCAGCGGGACGGAGAGCGTCATGGCGGAAGTTCCCGGGTGCGGGTCAGCGCAGGCCGAACCGGTTGAGCAGATCGTACAGCGTCGGGCGGCTGATTCCGAGCAGGTCGGCGGCGCGCGCGACGTTGCCTTCGACGCGCGCCATGACTTTGAGCACGGCCTGTTTCTCGGCTTCCTCGCGGGCGAGGCGCAGGTTGAGCATCGGCGCCTCCTCGGCCGCCTCGAGCCCGAGGTCGGCGGCGGTGATCGAGTTGCCGTCGGCCATGATCGCCGCGCGCTTGATGCAGTTCTCGAGCTCGCGCACGTTGCCCGGCCAGCCGTGATGCTGGATCGCATCGAGTGCGTCCTCGCGCAGGACCAGGCGGTCGCGGCCATTCTGCCGCGCGAAGCGCTGGACGAAGGCATGCGCGATCAGCGCCGCGTCGCCGGCGCGTTCGCGCAGCGGAGGGATCGTGACGACGATCTCGCTCAACCGGTAGAACAGGTCTTCGCGGAACGCGCCCTCGGCGATCAGCTCGCGCAGGTTGCGGTGCGTCGCGCACACGACGCGAACGTCGACGGCGATCTCGTCGCGCCCGCCGATGCGCTCGATCGTGCGCTCCTGCAGGAAGCGCAGCAGTTTCGCCTGCAGCGATAGCGGAAGATCGCCGATCTCGTCGAGGAACAGCGTGCCGCCGTCGGCAACCTCGATTTTCCCCAGCGTCTGCTTGATCGCTCCGGTGAACGCGCCTTTCTCGTGACCGAAGAGCTCGGACTCGAGCAGGTTCTCCGGAATCGCCGCGCAGTTGATCGCGACGAAGCGCTTGTCGCGTCGCGACGACAGGTCGTGCAGGCCGCGCGCGAGCACTTCCTTGCCGGTGCCCGATTCGCCGAGCAGCAGCACGGTGGCGGTGGTCGGCGCGACGCGCTCGACCAGCCGGCACACCTTGAGCATGCCCGGATCGCGCGTGAGCAGTCCGCCCAGCGGCGTTTCGCTCGCCTGCCGCGCCAGCAGCTCGCGGTTCTCCCGCTCGAGGTCGGCCAGCCGGAACGCACGGTCGACGACGATTCCGAGCAGGTCGGGCTCGAAGGGCTTGGCAAAGAAGTCGGCCGCACCCAGTCCGATCGCCTTCAGCGCGTTCGCACGGTCGTTCTGCCCGGTGAGCACGATGACCTTGGTCGACGGCGCGAGCGTGAGGATCTCCTGCAGCGTCGCGAAACCCTCGCTCGTTCCGTCGGCGTCGGGGGGCAAGCCGAGGTCGAGCGTGACCACGGCGGGTTCGTGCCGGCGCAAGGCGGCGACCGCCGCTTCGCGGTTCGCCGCGAAGAGCACGTTGTACCGATCGAAGGACCACCGCATCTGCTTCTGCAGACCGATGTCGTCTTCGACCATCATCAGCGTCGGACGCTCGTCCGCCATTCAGACTCCTGCCACCACGTTTTCGGAGGGTGCGACTTCGGCCGCCAGCGGCAGACGGATCCGGAAGGTCGTGCCCGCTCCTTCGCGACTGTCGACTTCGAGCGACCCGCCGAGCTCGCGGACGTATTCGCGGCTCTCGAAGGTGCCGATTCCCATTCCGTGCGCCTTGGTCGACGAAAAGGGCCGGAACAGCCGCGTTCGCACGAATTCCTCGCTCATGCCCGCGCCGTTGTCCTCGACGTCGATGCGGGCTTCCCCGCTTTCCGCGCGGGCCCGAACCCGGATGATGCCCGATGCGGTGCTCGCGTCGGCCGCGTTCTGCAACAGATGGCCGATGACCCGTTCGAGCCGGTCGCGGTGCGCGACGACCGAGCGCTGCGCGATCGACGCGTCGATCTCCAGGGTCGGCTCGGGCTGGAGGCCGCGCCGCCGGCCCACCGCCTGCTCGAGGACGCCGGCGAGGCCGACCGGCGCCGGCTGCTCGACCGGCCGGGCGCCCGCCCGCAATTGCAGCAGAAGACCCTGCATCCGTTCGATGACGTTTTCCACGGTTGCCAGCATGTCCGACTGGAACTCGGGGTTGTCGCGGTGATGCTGCGCGTTGCGCACCATCAGCGAGAGTTGCGCGACGAGGTTCTTCAGGTCGTGCACGACGAAGGCCGACATCCGGTTGAACGACTCGAACTGCTGGGCCTGCACGAGCTGCTCGACGGCGCGCTGCACGCCGAGGTAGCTCGCCGCCTGCCGGGCCGCCGCCTTCAGCAGGTCGCGCACTTCCCAGTCGAGGACGAGCGGTGCCAGCGGCCGTTCGAGCAGCACCAGGCCGAGCAGCGCGCGCTCGAGCATCAGCGGGACGACGAGCCAGCCGGATTCGTGCGCGTCGAACGCGGCCGGCAGTACGAGGCCGTCGTAGCGGTCGCGATGCCGGCGCCATTCGTCGATCTCGACCACCCACTCGCGTTCGGCGAGGAAGGCGACCAGCGGTTCGGACGCCGGCAGCGCATCGCGCGGGCCGCGGTAGTTGATGGTCGCGGCGCAATGCAGCGTGTCGCCGTCGCGCAGCCACAGCGCGCCGCCGCGGCTCTCGACCGCATGCGCGAGCGCCCGCAGCGCGCGATGGCCGAGGTCGTGTTCGGGGGCCTGCGCGTCGTGCGTCGAGAGCGCGCTGGTGAGCCGCAACCATTGCTCGCGGTAGTCGAAACGGTACGAGAAGAAGTGCTTCGACAGGAAGACGCGCAGCCGCGCGCGCACCGTGCCCGACATCAGCACGACGAGCAGGCCGATCGCCGCGGCGAACAGCACGAGCGTTTGCGCGATCGCGCCCCATTCGCCGCCGAAGAAGCGTACGTAGTAGCCGACGGCGGCGAACAGCAGCAGATAGGCGCCGGCGCCGAACAGCGCGGCCGAGTGGAACACGACCGAGCGCGAGATGTTGATGTCGAGCTTCCACTGCGGATTGCGCGCGGCGGCGATCGCGATCAGCGGAACGAGCAGCGCGCTGGCGAAGCCGCGCGCGACCCACCACGCGGGGTTGATCTGCGAGAACAGCATTGCATCGCTGTAGAGCAGCAGGTCGAACGAGAACATGGCGGCGAGCGCGATCGCCAGGAACTTCAGGCTCCAGCGATGCTCGGCGCCCGTGTTGCGATACACCTGCTCGAGGCAGACGAGCCCGGTGACGGCGAGCAGCGTCTTGATCGTGAACGCGAGCTGGGTGCGCGTATCGAGGAAGTCGGCGCCGACCGACGCGGCCGCGAGCAGCGCGACGAGAACGAACGCGAAACGGCGCGTGCGTTCGAGCGGGTCGTCGCCCGCCGGCGCCGTCGGGCGGGCCCCGAGCAACTGCAGCAACAGAACGATCCACACGAGGCTTCGTGCCGCCTCGACGAGGCTGGCCGCGGCGAGCGCGGCCGGGTACGGCACGATCACCAGCGCGAGCGTCACCGCCCACAGCGCCTGCACGAGCACCGCGGCGAGCAGCAGGCGGCCGACGCGATTGCCGCTGCGACGCGCCGTCAGCAGGCCGGCGAGCAGCAGCCACGCGACTGCGGCAGCGACGAAGCTCGCGAGCCCCAGCGAGCGCAGTTCCATGGGAATGCTACCGGGCTCCCTTGCCCAGCAGCACGACCTGCACCGTATCGACCAGGATCAGCAGGTCGAGGAAGAGCGAGTGGTTCTTGACGTAGTAGAGGTCGTATTGCAGCTTGGCGAGCGAGTCGTCGACCGACGCGCCGTACGGATAGCGCACCTGCGACCAGCCGGTGACGCCGGGCTTCACGCTGTGGCGCACGTCGTAATAGGGGATGTCCTCGAGCAGGTGCTGCACGAAGAAAGGGCGCTCGGGGCGCGGCCCGACGAAGCTCATGTCGCCGCGCAGCACATTGAACAGCTGCGGCAGTTCGTCGATGCGCGAGCGGCGCAGGAACCGGCCGACCGCGGTGATGCGCGAATCGTTCGGGTTCGCCCAGCGCGGCGTTCCGTCCTTCTCGGCGTCCTGCACCATCGTGCGCAGCTTCAGGATGGTGAACGGGAGGCCGCCCTGTCCGACGCGTTCCTGCCGGTAGAAGACGGGCACGCCGCTTTCCAGGACGATCGCGAGCATCGCGAGCAGCAGGACCGGCAAGGCGAGCGCCAGCAGGACGAGGCTCACCGCGACGTCGAACGAGCGCTTGATCATGTCGCGAACGAGCCCCTGGTCGAACCCGGAGCTGAAGATCAGCCAGCTCGCGCGCAGGTTGTCGATCTTCAGCACGCCGAGCTCGCGCTCGTAGAACGACGTGAGGTCCATCACGCGAATGCCGCGCAGCTTGCAGTCGAGCAGTTGCCGCAACGGCAGTACGCCGCCGCGACGCTCGCGCACCGCGAGCACGATCTCCGAGACGCGCAACTCGCGCGCGGTGCGCACCAGATGGTCGTGATTGAAGCGCTGCTCGCCGTCGGGAATGACGTGCTCGCCGACCACCGGATAGACGCCCGCATACTGCACCGTGCGCCCCCGGCCCGCGTCGTGCAGGAAGCGGATGACGTCTTCGGCTTCCGAGCCGTTGCCGAGGACCAGCACCCGGCGCTTGGGCAGCCCGATGTCGCTCACGCGAAAGAACATCACGCGCAGCAGCAGCACGCCCGCTACCGCGAAGATCGACGTCACGGCGAAGATTCCGCGCCCGACGTACGTCGCGGGAAAGAGGTAGAAGACCGCGGTCATCACCACCAGCGAAAGACCGTAGGCGACGATCAGCCGCTGCATCGTCACGCGAAACGGCTCGTTCTGGGCGTCGTACATGCCCAGCCCGGTCATCATCAGCAGCATCACGCCGGTGAACAATCCGGCCTGCACGATCGGCAGCGGCGCCGACTGGTCCATCAGACGGATCTCGAAACCGAGAACCATCGACTGGAACAGGACCATCGCCTCGATGAGCGTCAGCAGCAGGACGCGAAGCGACAGGTAATGATTGAACAGACGAATCATGTCGGGTCGCGTGTGCGGGTTGGCCCTTCTTGGATCATGCGCGTCGACCCGGAACCGCGGTATGACAAACCGCACCGCAGGGTTCGATTTGCTGCCTGTGGGTCGAATCGGGACCCCGGGAATGCAAGGATAGGGCATCGCCCCGTTTCTGGCACCCGCGGGGTTTTTCGGGATTCCCCGGGCTTGCTACGCGTCGTCCACGCGCGCGAACAGCGGATCCTGCCGGAAGAAATCGCGGAACAGTTCGTACAGCGCCGGATAGGCTCGCCGCAGCGCGCGCGGTGCCGTGAAGAACGTCTCGCTCGCCACGGCAAAGAACTCGCCCGGGTCGGTTGCGCCGTACGGATCGAGCGGCAGCCGCGAATACCACGCGTCGGCTTCGGCCGATTCGGGATCGACGTGGCGCGGAATCGCCGCCTCGACCGACTCGACGCGCGCGCAGAAATCGTCGAAGGCGTCGGTCATCGTGCGCGTCCAGCGTTCGCGCATCGACGCCGGCAGCGGCGGCGCGCCGTCGGCGACGCCGTCGAGCAGATCGAGCTTGTGCGCGAATTCGTGTATCACGACGTTGTAGCCGGCATGCTGGCCGTCGGGGTCGGCATCGGGCCACGACAGCACGACCGGGCCGTGGTGCATCGCTTCGCCGGCGAGTTCGTCCTCGGATTCGTGCACGACACCGGCCTCGTCGACCTCGCGTCTCGGGGCGACGAAGCGATCCGGATAGACGATGATCTCGACGAAATCGCGATAGCCGGAAAACCCGAGGTGCAGCGCGGGCAGGCACGCCTGCACCGCGACGCCGACCCGGACGTCGTCGTCGATCTCGAAGCCGGCGGCGCCGCTGAACTGCTTGTCGGCGAGAAACGCTTCGCACTGCGATTTGAGTCGCTCGAGCTCGTCGCGCCCCAGGTGGGCGAGGAACGGCAACCGCCGCCGGATGCGCCGCCACGCGGCGGGGTCGATCGGTTCGGTTCGGGAGCGGCTCAGCAGTCTGCGCAGCATCGGTTCATCGCGCGCAACGGGCGTTGCCTATAATCGGAGACCGCCAGTCGCAAATCGCATCATGACCACGCAGCCGATGCAGCAACCGGTCGCCGAGCGGTCGGGGTCGCAGCATAGCATCGAGCCCGTGCAGTCGCCGATGGCGGCGCTCGCATGGGCCGAAGCGCGTGCGGGCGACGACGTCGGACGCAGCGGCGAAGGGCATCTCGAGCACGCGCGCGCGACGATCGAGCTGCTTCGCTCGCTCGGCGCGGACACCGCGTCGCAGACGGCGATGGCGCTGATCGCACCGGCCGAGCGCTTGCCGCTGCGCGAGATCGAATCGCATTTCGGTGCCGAAGTCGCGCGACTGGTCGATGGCATGCGCCGGATCCAGCGGCTGCGCGAGCTGCACGTGCAGGCGGAGGCCGGTCCGGGCCAGACCGAAACGCTGCGCCGGATGCTGCTCGCGATGGCCACCGACATCCGTGTCGTCGTGATCCGCCTCGCGTCGCGCCTGCGCACCTTGCGCTACCACGCGTCGACGCGCAACGCGCCCGAAGCGGCGATCGCGCGCGAGACGCTCGACGTGCTCGCGCCGCTGGCCAATCGGCTCGGCCTGTGGCAGATGAAGTGGGAGCTGGAGGATCTCGCCTTCCGGTTCCTCGAACCCGAGGCGTACCGTTCGCTGGCGCGCGAGCTCGAGCAGCGCCGCGTCGAGCGCGAAGCCTTCGTCGAGCGGGCGGGCGCGAAGCTCGCGCGCGCGCTCGAGGCGGCGGGAATCGCCGCCGAGCTGAGCGGGCGTCCGAAGCACATCCACAGCATCTACCAGAAGATGCAGCGCAAGCAGCGAACGCTCGACGAGATCAGCGACCTGCACGCGCTGCGCGCGATCGTCGGCACGGTCGCGCAATGCTACGAGGCGCTCGACATCGTGCACGGGCTGTGGAAGCAGGTGCCCGAGGAATACGACGACTACATCGCGCGGCCCAAGCCGAACGGGTACCGGTCGCTGCACACGGTCGTCGTCGCCGACGGCGGCCGGCAGCTCGAAGTGCAGATCCGCACGCGCGAGATGCATCGGCACGCCGAGTACGGGGTGGCGTCGCACTGGCAGTACAAGGAGCGCGGATCGAGCGCTTCCGGCGATCCGCGCGTCGACGCCGGCGACGCCGAACGGATCGCGTGGATGCGCCAGCTGCTGGCGTGGCAGAGCGAGGTCGGTCGTTCGCTCGACGCGACGCCGAAGGTCGGCGGCGAGGCCGGGTCCGCCGCTGCGGCGGGTCCGCCGGCCGGCGCGAGCGCTGCGGGTGCCGACGCGGCGCACGACAGCGAGCGCATCTACGTGCTGACGCCGCAGGCGCGCGTCGTCGAGCTTCCCGCCGGATCGACGCCGATCGATTTCGCGTACCACGTGCACACGACCCTCGGGCATCGCTGCCGCGGCGCGCGCGTCGACGGACACCTCGTTCCGCTGAACACGCCGCTGCGCAATGCGCAGACCGTCGAGATCATCGCGGCGCGCGAAGGGGGCGGGCACGACGGGCCGTCGCGCGACTGGCTCAATCCGCAGCTCGGCTACGTGCGCAGCCCGCGCGCGCGGACCAAGGTGCGCCAGTGGTTCAATGCGCTCGAGCACGAGCGCGATGTCGCCGCCGGCCGCGAACGCGTCGAGCGCGTGCTGCAGCGCGAAGGCCGCACCGCGCTGTCGCTCGAGGAGCTGGCCCGGCGGCTGGGCTTCGAGGCGACCGGGCCGATGTTCGTCGCCGTGGCGCGCGAGGAGATCGGCCCGCGCCAGCTCGAGGACGCGGTCCGTCCCGCGCCCGGAACGCCGGGTGCCGCCGGGGCGCCCGCCGCGCTGCCGGCCGGGGCGGCTGCGGCGCCCGGTGCCGTCGAGCCGACCACGCTGGTCACGCGAACGCACCGGCCGAGCGACACGTCGGGTCGCGGCGACGGCGTGCTCGTCGTCGGCATCGATTCGCTGATGACGCAACTCGCGCGCTGCTGCCGGCCGATTCCGCCCGACCCGATCGCCGGCTTCGTGACCAAGGGGCGCGGCGTGTCGGTCCATCGCGAGAACTGCGCGTCGTACGCGAAGCTCGTCGCCCGGGCACCCGAGCGCGGCATCGAGGCGACGTGGAGCGAGGCCGCGCTGCGCGAGGACGGCGAGGCGCGCACGCGCCGTTTCGCCGCCGACGTCGAGCTGCTCGTCGGCGAGCGCCCGGCGCTGCTGCGCGACATCACCGAAGTGCTGGCGCGCGAGCGCGTCAACGTGCTCGCGATGCAGACGCTCGCGCGCCAGCCGGTGACGAGCCTTCGCCTGACCGTCGAGGTGCGCGACGCCGCGCACCTGGCGCGAACGCTGTCGGCCGTCTCGGAGGTGGCGGGGGTGGTGCAGGTGCGCCGGCGCTGACGCGCCGGGGTGCGCGTTGGGGTCAGCGCGCGGCCGGCCGCTGCGCGGATTTCGGCCGGAACGCCTTGCACACCGCTTCGTTCGTCTCGAGGTACGGCGCGCCGATCAGGTCCAGGCAATACGGCACGGCGGCGAAGATCCCGGGCACGATGCTCTTTCCCTCGCCGTCGCGCACGCCTTCGAGGGTCTCGCGGATCGCCTTCGGCTGGCCCGGCAGGTTCACGATCAGCGCCTGGCCGCGGATCACCGCGACCTGGCGCGAGAGGATCGCGGTCGGCACGTAGTACAGGCTGATCTGGCGCATCTGCTCGCCGAAGCCCGGCATCTCGCGCTCGCCGACCGCGCGCGTGGCCTCGGGCGTCACGTCGCGCGGCGCGGGGCCCGTTCCGCCGGTGGTCAGGACCAGCGAGCAGCGCTCGTCGTCGACGAGCTCGATGAGCGTGCGCTCGATCGCCTCGCGTTCGTCGGGAATCAGTCGAACGACGGGTTGCCACGGCGTGACGAGCGCCGATTCCAGCCATTGCTGCAGGCCCGGGACGCCCTGGTCGGCGTAGACGCCCTGCGAGGCGCGGTCGCTGATCGAAACGAGGCCGATTTTCGGCCGCTGCGATGAATCGCTCATCTCCGGATCTCCGCGAGCGCGGCGCGAAGGGCGTCGGCATCGACTTCACGCATCAGGCGCCCGATGTACTGCAACTGCCGACGTCGGCCTTCGCGGCTGCGGATCGCGCGCGCGGCGCGAACCGCGTCGGCCAGTCGTTCGTCGACGGGCAGCCGCTCGAGGTCTTCGTCCTCGAGCTCGACGAGGCTCTCGCCGAGTGCCTGCAGCCCGTGGCTTTCGCGCTTGCGCTGCGTCTTGCTCGGTTTCTCGTCGGCTTCGAGCGCGACTTCGTGGCCGCGTGCGCGGGATTCTTCGGGACGGGTTCGCATCGGCGGCGGGTTCGACAGGCGCTGCTATGATAACCGGCAACATGTTCGAATACGACCAGGACGCGCTGCGCGAGATTGCTCATTCGGTTCTTGCGTTCGCCCGCGAGTTCGGCGCGAGCGATGCCTCGGTCGACCTCTCCGAGAGCAGCGGCCTTTCGGTGAACGTGCGCAAGGGTCGCGTCGAGACCATCGAAAAGAATCGCGACAAGGGCCTGGGCATCACGGTCTACGTCGGGCAGCGGCGCGGTCATGCGAGCTCCACCGATTTCTCGTCCGACGCCTTGCGCGAGACGGTGAGGGCCGCCTGGGAGATCGCTCGCTTCACGGCGGAAGACCCGTGTGCCGGCCTGCCCGATCCCGCCACGCTCGCGGTCGATCCGGAGGATCCGCAGGTCTTTCATCCGTGGACGATCGACGTCGACGAAGCCGTGCGCATCGCGCAGCGCGCCGAGCGCGCGGCGTTCGACACATCGCCGGCGATCCGCAATTCCGAGGGCGCGTCGGTCTCGGTGAGCCACGGGCATTTCGTGCTGGCCAACACGCGCGGCTTCACGGGCGGCTACCGCCACAGCCGGCATTCGATCGCCTGCGCGCCGATCGCCCGCCAGGGGCGCGAGATGCAGCGCGACGACTGGTACTCGTCGAACTGCGATCCGAAGCGGCTGGCCGACCCGGAAGCGCTCGGCCGCTATGCCGCCGAGCGCGCGCTGTCGCGCCTGCGGGCGCGGCGGATCGCCACCCGGCGCGTGCCGGTGCTCTTCGAGGCGCCGCTCGCCTGCGGCCTGCTCGGGCATTTCGTGCAGGCGACGAGCGGCGGCGCGCTGTACCGGCGTTCGACCTTCCTGCTCGACTCGCTCGGCAAGCGCGTGTTCCCCGAGCACGTCGACATCGTCGAGGACCCCTTCCTGCCCGGCGAACAGGGCAGCGCGCCGTTCGACGGCGAGGGCGTGGCCACGCATCGGCGCAAGGTCGTGCAGCGCGGCGTCGTCGAGGGGTACTTCCTCTCGACGTATTCGGCGCGCAAGCTCGGCATGCAGACCACGGGCAACGCGGGCGGATCGCACAACCTGGCGTTCGCCAGCCGCGAAACGAAAGCCGCCGACTCGCTCGAGGCGATGCTGGCCCGGCTCGGCACGGGCCTGTTCGTCACCGACCTGATGGGGCAGGGCGTGAACTACGTCACCGGCGACTACTCGCGCGGTGCGAGCGGCTTCTGGGTCGAAGACGGACGCATCGTGCACCCGGTCGAGGAAGTGACGATTGCCGGCAACCTGCGCGACATGTTCGGCGGCATCGTCGCCATCGGCGCCGACGCGATCACGCGCGGAACGAAACGCACCGGGTCGGTGCTGCTCGAGTCGATGGCGGTCGCCGGCGCCTGACGAAGGCTTTGCGCGCGGGCGCCCGCGCGCTTGTATGTTCAGACCAGCAGTGCCCGACCGCCCGTTCCATCGGCCGCTCGGCCCGTGCACCCAGGGAGCGGGGAAAGCGGGCGCTCAGTGCACCCATCCGGCGAGCAGCCGCTCGATCTCCGCGGGGGCGACCGTGCCGCCGTTCATTCGCTCGATCGCCGGCTCGGCCTGGCGCACGATGTCCTCGAGCGCGGCAACCGCTTCGGCCGGCGCCGGCACCTCGGGCGCCTGCAGCGAAAGCTCGAGTGCGTCCTCGGCGTGGTGCACGAGTGCAAGGTAGCGTCGGAGCTTTCGGCGATCGTCCATGGCGTGCGCTCGCTCGGGAGGCGATGCGCTGAGGTCGCACCGCACATGCGCTATCTTCGATCCGAACGCCACCGAGGTACAGGAATTCGGTCACGATGAACAAGGCCTTCGTCCGCGAAGACGCGCCGGAAGACGACGACGAGGCGCTCGAGCCGGCGCCGTTGCCGGCCGGCACGCGCAACTACATGACGCCGGCCGGGCACGCGCGGATGAAGGCCGAGCTGCTGCAGTTGCTCGACGTCGAGCGCCCCGAGGTGGTGCGCGTCGTGTCGTGGGCCGCGTCGAACGGCGATCGCTCCGAGAACGGCGATTACCTGTACGGCAAGAAGCGGCTGCGCGAGATCGACCGACGGATCCGCTTCCTGACCCGGCGGCTCGATGCGGCCGAAGTCGTCGACCGCACGGCGTCCGACGCCCCCGACCAGGTGTTCTTCGGCGCCACCGTCACGTACCTGCGCAACGGCGAGAGCGAGGAGACGGTGACGATCGTCGGCGTCGACGAAGTCGACCCGGCCAAGCGACGCGTGAGCTGGATCTCGCCGGTGGCGCGGGCATTGATGAAGGCGCGCGAAGGCGATGCGGTGACGTTGCGCACACCCGGCGGCGTCGACGAGCTGGAAGTGCTCGAGATCCGCTACGCGCCGATCGACTGAAGGCGATCAGATCCGCGCGATGCGCGAAACCTCGGAGAGCCGGCGCAGGTTGCGCAGCACGCGCGCGAGGTGCACGCGGTCGCGCACGAGGATCGAGAAGCGCATCGACGCGGTCTCGGTCGCTTCCTCGTCCATCGCGACGTGCACGATGTTGCCTTCGCTCGCCGCGATCTCGGCGGCGACCTTGCCGAGCACGCCGCGGTCGTTGCGCACCTGCACCTCGATGCCGGTGCGGAACTGCCCCGCCACGTCTTCGGCCCAGTCGACGTCGATCCAGCGCTCGGCGTCTTTCGCGCGCTGGCGGGCGGCCACCTTGCAGTCGGCGCGATGCAGGAACAGGCCGTGTCCGCCGCGCATGTGCCCGCTGATCTCGTCGCCGGGCAGCGGGTAGCAGCACGGCGAATACGTCACCGCCGCGCCTTCGGTGCCGCTGACGATGACCGGGGCCGGGCGCGGCAGCATCAGCGTCGCCCCGCTGGGCTTGCCCGAGAACTGCAGCGCGATCGTGCGGGCGATGACTGGCGCCAGCCGCTTGCCCAGGCCGACGTCGGCGTACAGTTCCTCGACGCTCTTCGCGCCCAGGTCGCGCGCGCCGCGTTCGAGCACCGCCGGCTCGAGCGCGTTCGCATCGATGCGCAGAGCGCCGAGCGCCTGCGCCAGCAGGCGCCGGCCGAGGTCGACCGACTCCTTGTACTTGAGCGTCTTCAGGCACTGGCGGATCCCCGATCGCGCCTTGCCGGTGCGCACGAAGCCGAGCCAGTTCGGGTTCGCCTTCGAGTTCGCGTCGGTGATGACCTCGACGACGTCGCCGTTCTGCAGCTCGGTGCGCAGCGGCACCGGTTTCTGGTTCACGCGCGCGGCCACCGCCTGGTCGCCGATGTCGGTGTGCACGCTGTAGGCGAAATCGATGATCGTCGCGCCGCGCGGCATGGCGCGGATCTGCCCGCGCGGGGTGAACACGTAGACGGCGTCGGGGAAGAGGTCGACCTTGACGTGCTCGATGAACTCGAGCGAGTCGCCGGTCTGGCTCTGGATGTCGAGCAGCGACTGCAGCCACTCGTGCGTGCGCTTCTGCAGGTCGGTGAAGCTTTCCTTCTCGGCCTTGTACAGCCAGTGCGAGGCGACGCCGGCCTGCGCGACGCGCTGCATCTCGTGCGTGCGGATCTGGAACTCGACCGGGGTGCCGAACGGGCCGACCAGCGTGGTGTGCAGCGACTGGTAGCCGTTGATCTTCGGGATCGCGATGTAGTCCTTGAAGCGCCCCGGCACGGGCTTGAACGTACCGTGCAGCGAGCCCAGCGCCAGGTAGCACTGCGGCACCGAGTCGACGAGCACGCGAAACCCGTAGATGTCGAGCACCTGCGAGAACGAAAGGCGCTTCTCGCGCATCTTGCGGTAGATCGCATACAGCGACTTCTCGCGTCCGTACACCTCGGCGTTCACGCCGGCCTCGGGCAGCGTCTTCTGCACCGTCTCGAGGATCTTGCCGATGACTTCGCGCCGGTTGCCGCGCGCGGCCTGGACGGCCTTCTGCAGCGTGCGATGCCGGTACGGGTGCAGGAAGCGGAACGACAGGTCGACGAGCTCGCGGAACACCTCGTGCAAGCCGAGGCGGCTGGCGATCGGCGCGTAGATCTCGAGCGTCTCGCGCGCAATGCGCTGCTGCTTCTCGCGCGGCACCGCGTCGAGCGTCTGCATGTTGTGCAGCCGGTCGGCGAGCTTGACCAGGATGACGCGCACGTCGCGCGCCATGGCGAGCAGCATCTTGCGGAAGCTCTCGGCCTGCTGCTGTTCCTTCGAGGCGAACTCGACGCGCTCGAGCTTCGACAGCCCGTCGACGAGCTCGGCGACGTGCGGCCCGAAACGCTCGATGAGGATCGGCTTGGCGACCGCCGTGTCCTCGATCACGTCGTGCAGCAGCGCGGCCATCAGCGTGTCGGCGTCGAGCTTCCAGCTGGCGAGGATCTCCGCGACCGCGATCGGATGCGAGATGTAGGGCGCACCGCTCGAGCGGAACTGGCCCAGATGGGCCTGGTCGCCGAAGCGGTACGCCTCGCGGATGCGCGCCAGCTCCTCCGGCGGGAGGTAGGCGCCGGCGCGGCGCGAGAGCTCGGCGAGCGAAACGACCTGCCGTCCGTCGGCGACCGCCGCGAAGGTTTCGCCGGTGCCCTTGGCGACAGGGTCGGGCGGCACGGACGACGCCCGCTTGCGCCCGCGAGGCGCGGGTTCGACAGCGGGTTCCGTACTGCGCATGGGTCGCTCCGGGCCGGCTGCGGAGGGCGCCGGTCCGCTGCGGGTCAGGTCGGGACGCGTCGCAACATCTCGATCCCGACCTTGCCCGCGCCGATTTCACGCAGGGCCGTCACCGTGGGCTTGTCGTGCGACTCGATCTTCGGTGCGTGGCCCTGTGCGAGCATCCGCGCGCGGTAGGTGGCGGCGAGCGTCAGCTCGAACCGGTTCGGGATCTGCTTCAGGCAATCTTCGACGGTAATGCGTGCCATGGTTCACCTATGCGGAGGACGCGCCTTTGCCGGGGATGCCCAATGCGGCGAACGTCGCGGGGTGCCGCGCTCGCTGACGGGACAACCGAAGACGCGCCGCTTCGACGAGGGTGCGAAGATCGGCGAGCGCCGTTGCAAAGTCTTGATTAATAATAACATATTGAAATCGATGCGCCTGCTTCAATTCGGCGCGCGCGGCGGCCACCCGGCGCTCGATGACCTCGGCGCGATCCTGCCCCCGCTGCGTGAGCCGCTCGCGCAGCGCGTCGATCGACGGCGGCACGATGAAGATGCCGACGGCGTCCGGAAAGAGCTGCTGAACCTGCACCGCGCCCTGCCAGTCGATCTCGAGAACGATGTCGACGCCGGCGCCGATCCGGTCCTCGATCCAGCGGCGCGACGTGGCGTACAGGTTCCCGTGCACTTCGGCCCATTCGAGGAATTCGCCCGCATCGCGCCGACGCTCGAACTCGGCGGGGTCGACGAAATGATAGTCGTGCCCGTGCCGCTCGCCGGCGCGGGGCGTGCGCGTGGTGAACGAAACGGACAATTGCATCAACGGCCGGTCGTCGAGCAGCGCGCGCACGAGCGTCGTCTTGCCGGCGCCCGATGGCGCGGAGACGACGAACAGGCTGCCTGCGCTTTCGGAAGTCATCGTCGGGTCCCGCAGTCCGCTATTCGAGGTTCTGGATCTGCTCGCGGATCTGCTCGATCAGTACCTTGAGCTCGATCGAGGCGCCGGTGAGGTCGATCGCCGCCGCCTTCGATCCGAGCGTGTTGGCTTCGCGGTTCAGTTCCTGCAGCAGGAAGTCGATCCGCTTGCCGACCGGGCCCGCGCCCGAGAGCACGCGCCGCAGCTCGGTGACGTGCGCCTGCAGCCGGCCGATCTCCTCGGCGATGTCGATGCGCAGCCCGTAGGCGGCGACTTCCTGGCGCACGCGCGCCATCGTTTCGTCGACGGGGATCGCCGAGCCGGTCTGCTCGAGCGCCTCGCGCAGCCGTTCGACCAGCTTCTGCTGCCAGGCTTCGAGCAGCTGCGGGCTGCGCGCGGCGAGCGGGGTGACGATCGCGTCGATCGCATCGGCCCGTTCCACGACGAAGGCGACGAGCTTCGCGCCTTCGCGCACGCGGCTCGCGTCGAATTCGACGAGCGCCTCGCGCGCGGCCGCGACGACTTCGCCGCACGCGTCCTCGGCGCTTGCCGCCTCGGCGACGACGCCCGGCCAGCGCAGGACGTCGACGATGCCCGGCGGGCTGGCCCGCGGCAGCGCTTCGGCCACGCGCCGGGCGAGCGCGACGAAGCGCGCGAGCGCCGGTTCGTCGATTTCGGGGCCGGCCTCGGCGCGGACGCCCGGCCGCAGCGCCACCCGGCATTCGAGCTTGCCGCGCTGGACGGCGGTGCCGAGCAGCTCGCGCAGCGCCGGTTCGGCCGCGCGCAGCTCGTCGGGCGCACGGATCACGAGGTCGAGAAAACGCGCGTTGACGCTGCGCAATTCGACGACGATCTGGCCGGCCGCGCTCGCGCGCACCGCTTGCGCGTAACCGGTCATGCTCTGGATCGGACGCCGTTCGGCGGATCGCTTGCTCAAGATGTCTTCTGGAGTCGGGAAATCTTTAGAATGGGCGAGCCGGGACAGACCGCCCACGAGTTGTCTATCGAGAAATGGCCACCCAGACCAACGCGCCGTTGCCCGATGGGCTCGAAATCGGCGGGTACCGCATTGTAAGGAAGATATCGAGCGGCGGATTCTCGATCGTCTATCTCGCGCGCGACCAACACGGCGCGCAGTACGCCATCAAGGAGTACCTGCCCAGCTCGCTCGTGCAGCGCAACAGCGGCGAGCTCGAGCCGCACGTGGCCGAAGCGAGCGAGCCGACGTTCCGCAACGGACTGCGCTGCTTCTTCGAGGAAGGGCGCGCGCTCGCGCGCATTTTCCACCCGAACGTCGTGCGTGTGATCAACTTCTTTCGCGCACACGGAACGGTCTACATGGTGATGGCCTACGAGCGCGGGCGCAGCCTGCAGGAGCTCGTTCTGCGGCACCGGGGCCGCAAGGACGGCGCCACGCTCGCCGAACGTCACGTGCTGCGCGTGTTCCACCTGGTCATGAACGGGTTGCGCGAAGTGCACGCGAACCGGCTGCTGCACCTCGACCTGAAACCGGCGAACATCTACCTGCGGCTCGACGGCACGCCGCTGCTGCTCGATTTCGGCGCCGCGCGCCGCGCGCTCGACGTGCAGCCGCACAAGCTCTTCCCGATGTACACGCCGGGGTTCGCCGCACCGGAGCTGTATCGCCGCAACCAGCAGCTGGGCCCCTGGACCGACGTCTACGGGCTCGGCGCGAGCATGTTCGGCTGCATGGCGGGCCATCCGCCGCAGCCCGCCGACCAGCGCGAACTCGACGACAAGGTGCCGGCGGCGATCGACGCGATGGAAGGCGCGTATTCGAGGGCGCTGCTCGACCTCGTCGCGTGGTGCCTGAAGCTCGACGCACTCGAGCGCCCGCAGAGCGTGTTCGCGCTGCAGCGCGCGATGCGGCACATCGAAGCGCCGGTCGACGACGAGCAGCGGGCGCCGAGCACGGTCGGACGCTGGCTCGATACGCTCGCCGGACGCGCGCCGACCCGCCGGCGCAGCGACGAGAACGTCCCGTCGGTCGGGTGACCAGGAGTGCCGATGCGGTTTTCGATCTACCAGGACACGCTGTGCGGGGCGCGCTCGTCGAACCAGGACCGGATGGGGTACTGCTTCACGCGCGAGTGCCTGCTGATGCTCGTTGCCGACGGAATGGGGGGGCACCTGCACGGCGACGTGGCGGCGCATCTTTCGCTGCAGGCCGCGGCCGCCTGCTTCCAGGCCGACGCGCGCCCGATGCTCGTCGATCCGCCGGCGTTCCTCGACCGGGCGCTGCGCCACGCGCACCACGAGATCCTGCGCCACCAGAGGCTGCACGACCTGCCCGAGGCGCCGCGCACGACGATCGTCGCGTGCGTCGTGCAGCAGGGGCGGGCGTGGTGGGCGCATGCCGGCGACTCCCGCCTGTACTGGGTGCGCGGCGCGAGCCTGCTGGCGCGCACGCGCGATCATTCGAAAGTGCAGAACCTCATCGACCTCGGGCAGATCGGCCCCGACGAAGGCGACACCCATCCGGAGCGCAACAAGGTCCTCAATTGCCTCGGTTCGCCGTTCGAGCCGACGGTCGACCTCGGCGGCGACGTCGCGCTGCAGCCGGGCGATACGCTGCTGTTGTGCAGCGATGGCGTATGGTCGGCGCTGCCCGAGGCCGTGCTGATCGAACGGCTCGCGGCCGAACCGGTGCTCGCGTCGATTCCGCGCATCGTGCGCACCGCGGTCGAGGAAGCGGGCATGATGGCGGACAATGCGACTGCGCTGGCGATGACCTGGGGCGATGCGACCTCGGCCACCGAGGCGTTGTCGTCCGACGAGGTGCCCGAAGGCGCGATCACGACCACGATCGCCGTCGGCCAGCTCGAAGCCGGTTCGCCGTCCGATGCGCTGAGCGAGGACGAGATCGAACGAACGATCCGCGAGATCCGCGACGCGATTTCGCGCACCGGGAGCGCCTGAGAACATGTCGATTCGTCCGAGCGGGCGCACGCCCGCGGCCTTGCGTGCGGTTCGCCTGGAGCGCGGGTTCACCCGGCACGCCGAGGGTTCGGTGCTGGTCGCGTTCGGCGACACCCGCGTGCTGTGCACGGCGAGCGTGGAGGACAAGGTGCCCGCGTTTCTTCGCGGTGCCG
>JAKFES010000258.1:0-19841 GCA_036675585.1 Burkholderiaceae bacterium | reverse complement strand
GCCGATCGAGCGCATGCAGTGGTGGATGCGCCCGGGGCCGAGGCGGCCCTGCGCGATCTCGAACCCGCGGCCCTCGCCGAGCAGGAGGTTCCCGGCGCGAACCCGCACGTTCTCGAACAGCACCTCACAGTGCCCGTGCGGCGCGTCGTCGTAGCCGAACACGTTCAAGGCGCGCACGACCGTGATGCCCGGCGCGTCGGCGGGCACCACGATCATCGACTGTTGCCGGTGACGCGGCGCCTGCGGGTCGGTCTTGCCCATGAAGAGGTAGACCTTGCAGCGCGGGTCGCCGGCGCCCGAAGTCCACCATTTGCGCCCGTTGAGCACATACCCGTCGCCGTCGCGCTCGATCCGCGATTCGATGTTCGTCGCGTCGGACGAGGCGACCGCGGGTTCGGTCATCGCGAACGCCGAACGGATCTCGCCGGCGAGCAACGGATCGAGCCACTCGCGCCGCAGCGCTTCGCTCGCATAGCGCTCGAGCGTTTCCATGTTCCCGGTATCGGGCGCCGAACAGTTGAAGACTTCGGGCGCCCACGCGACGCGACCCATGATCTCGCACAACGGAGCGTAGTCGAGATTCGACAGCCCTTCGGGGGCCCTCGGCGAGCGCGGCAGGAACAGGTTCCACAAGCCGGCCGCCCGCGCTTTCGGCTTCAGTTCCTCGATCAGCCGGATCGGGATCCACGGCGTACCCGCTCGGCGATTCGCGGCGAGTTCGTCCAGATACCGGGCTTCGTTCGAATAAATGTGCTCATTCATGAACGCCTGCAATCGATCCTGCCACTGCAGGCAGTGATCGGAATACGCGAAGTCCATGTGGTGCTCCTTGCGGCGGTGGAATCGGTGCGCGTGCCCGGCGGGAATCGGCCGCGCGCCCGACGGATCAGCGCACGCGCTGGGCGAGCCGCCAGCCCAGTTCGGCCAGCGGGCGTGCGCGCCGACCCGCATCGAGCGCCTTCGCATTCGAGGCCGTTCCTTCGAGCGAGCGCTTCAGGATGCCCTGCAGGATCGCCGCGAGCCGAAACAGGTTGTAGGCGAGGTAGAAATCCCAATGCGCCCGCACGCGATCGGCCTCGCGCCCCGTGCGC
Source organism: Burkholderiaceae bacterium (assembly GCA_036675585.1). Lineage (GTDB taxonomy): Bacteria > Pseudomonadota > Gammaproteobacteria > Burkholderiales > Burkholderiaceae_E > Zeimonas. The sequence continues at coordinate 18,750 of JAKFES010000258.1, read as the reverse complement.
CGGCAATAGCGCTCGAGGTAGTCGCGCTCGCTCGGGATGCCGAGCGCCTCGTGGTCGAGTCCGGCGATGCCGCGGAACTGCCCGGGCTCGATGTGCCACGCCATGCAGTGATACGAGAAATCGGCGAGCGGATGCCCGAGCGTGGACAACTCCCAGTCGAGGATCGCCCGGATACGCGGCGCGTCGTCGTCGAACACGAGGTTGTCGAGCCGGAAATCGCCATGGACGATCGTCGTCTCGTCGCCGGGCGGCACGTGCTCGGGCAGCCACTCGATCAGCCGGTTCATCGCGTCGATCGGCTCGGTTTCCGACGCCTGGTACTGGCTGCTCCAGCGCGCGATCTGCCGGGCGAAGTAATTGCCGGGCCGCCCGAAGCCGGCGAGCCCGATCGCTTCGTAATCGACCGAGTGCAACGCGGCGATGACCCGGTTCATCTCGTCGTAGATCGCGCCGCGCTCGGCGGGCGAGGCCCCGGGAAGCGACTGGTCCCACAACACGCGCCCCGCAACGTGCTCCATCACGTAGAACGCGCGTCCGATCACGGACTCGTTCTCGCACAGCGCATACACGCGCGGAACCGGTAGGTCGGTGCGCCCGAGGGCCTCGAGCACACGAAATTCGCGCTCGATCGCGTGCGCCGACGGCAGCAGGCGCGCCGCCGGCGCGGGCTTCGTGCGCATCACGTAGCGGGCCGACGGCGTCGTCAGCAGGTAGGTCGGATTCGATTGACCGCCGCGGAACACGTCCACCGACAGCGGCCCGATGAATCCGTCGACGTTGCCGAGCAGCCATCGGCCGAGCGCGTCGATGTCGACGCGCAGGCGCTCGGGGACCGGCATCGTCCCGACGTTGTCGTCGTTTCCGATCGCAGCGCTCATGGCCGTCGCCTCATTGCGTTTCGCCGTCGCGCGCAAAGCGCGGGGCGCGTTTTTCGAGGAACGCGTCGATGCCCTCGGCCGCGTCCGGGTGCAGCAGCGCGGCGACGAAGGCATCGCGCTCGTCGTGCTGGCGTTGCACGAGCGCGTCCCGCTCGCCCTGGCCGAGCAGGGCCTTGATCCGCCCGAGCGCGAACGCGGGTCCGCTCGCCAGCCGTTCGGCGCGGGCGAGTGCGACCTCGAGCGCCTGGCCCGGCCGCGTCGTCTCGTTGACGAGTCCGAGCGCGTGCAGGCGCGACGCGCCGATCGCGTCGCCGCCGGCGAGCCATTCGTAGGCCAGCGGGTACGGAACGCGCCGCGCGAGGAAATGCGTCGCGCCGCCGTCGGGCGTGAGCGCAACGCGCACGTACGACAGGGCGAAGCGCGCGTTCTCGGCCGCGACCACGAGGTCGCAGGCGAGCACCAGCGAGAACCCGGCACCGGCCGCGGCGCCTTCGACCGCGGCGACGACGGGTTTCGGGCAATCGCGGATCGCCAGCACCCACGCGTGCATCAGATCGATCGAGGCGGCCTGTACCGCGGGATCCTTCGAGCGGTTCTCGCGCAGCCGGTTCAGGTTGCCGCCCGCGCAGAAATGCTCGCCGTCGCCGGCGAGGACGAGCGCGCCGATCGCGGGATCGGCGGCGGCCCGCGTGACCGCCTCGACGCCGGCGCGATAGAGGTCGGGATGCAGCGCGTTGCGCGCGCCCGGGTTCGAGATGCGCAGCAGTTGCACGGCACCGCGTCGATCGACGAGCAGGCGTGCGGCCATGTCAGTCTTCGTGCAGCAGCGACAGGCCGAGTTGCGCACGGCGGCGCAGCCATCCGCCGACGCGATAGCGCGGATCGCCGGTCAGCCCGTGCAGATTGGACAGGATCTCGCACACGGTGCTCGCGCCCAGCGCGTCGCCCATGGCGAGCGGGCCGAGCGGATAGCCGAGCCCGGCGCGCACGGCCGCGTCGATGTCGGCCGGCGAAGCGATGCGCTGCTGGGCGATCTCGCTGCCGATCGAGACGATCATCGCGACGACGCGCTGTGCGACGAAGCCGGGGCTGTCGCGCAGCATCGAGACCGGAACGCCGTCGGAGGCGAACAGCGCGTGCGCCGCGTCGCGATAGTCGGGGCGCGTGGCCGGGGTGGGCATCAGCACGCGGCGCCGGCACTCGCCGGGCGCCACCGGAAAGAGCGCGTCGATCGCCACGGTCCGCTCGGCCGGCAACGCGCGCGATGCATCGGCGGCATGCGCACGTACCGTCGCGCTCGCGTCGAGTCCGAGCGGCGCGACGAGAACGAGCTCCGCGTCGCCCGGCTCGGGCGTGTCCCGCACGACGGCGCCCAGCGCGCGCGCCGCCTGCGCGACGCGCTCGGCGCGCGGACCCGGCGCGATCCAGACGGGTGGACGCACGCGAACCGACGGCACCGGCGCTTCGGCGACGACGTCGGCACGGCCGCTGGCGTAGCGATAGAAGCCTTCGCCGCTCTTGCGCCCGAGCAACCCCGCCGCGAGCCGTTGCGCGGCGATCACCGACGGGCGGAAACGCGGTTCGTCGTAGAACTGCCGGTAGATCGATTCCATCACCGGCTGCGAGACGTCGAGCGCGGTCAGGTCGAGCAACTCGAGGGGGCCGAGCCGGAATCCGTTGCCGTCGAACGAGACCTGCTCGCGCAGGATCCGGTCGACCGTCGCGACGTCGGCGACGCCTTCGCCGAGAACGGCGAGCGCTTCGGTTCCGTACGCGCGGCCCGCATGGTTGACGATGAAGCCGGGGGTGTCGCGTGCGACCACCGGTCGATGCCCGGCGAGGTGCGCGAGCGCGACCAGTCGATCGACGACCGCCTCGCCGGTGCGCAGGCCGCGCACGACTTCGACGACCTTCATCAGCGGCACCGGGTTGAAGAAATGGTATCCGGCGACGCGATCCGGCGAGCGGCACGCCGCAGCGATCGCCGTGACCGAGAGCGACGAAGTGTTCGTCGCGAGCACCGCGTCGCCGGCGACGATCGCTTCGAGCGCGACGAACAGCTCGCGCTTCGCGTCGAGCCGCTCGACGATCGCCTCGACGACGAGGTCGCAGTCGGCGAGTCGCTCGAGCGCGTCGACCGCTTCGAGCGAGGCGCGCGCGCGCTGCGCCGCGTCGGGCGCCAGGCGGCCCTTGTCGACGAGCTTCTTGAAGGTTTCGTCGAGCGCGGCGAGCGCCGAGGCGAGGGCGGCCGGATTGGTGTCGTACAGGCGAACCGCGATGCCCGACTGGGCGAACAACTGCGCGATTCCGCGGCCCATGGCGCCGCTGCCGACGACGCCGATCCGCTGGAACGGGGTGGAGTTCGAGGCGGGGGTGGTCATCCGGGCGATTCTACCCGGAGCCGCCCGCGCTTCGGCCGATCAGCCGGCGTGCGCTTCGCGCTCGAAGGCCTCGCGCTGTGCGTCGCGTTCGGTGCTGCACTCGAGCCAGCGCTGCTCGAGCGCGTCGCGTTCGCGATCGAGCGCCGAGCGCTCGCGCGCGAGCGCGGCGGCGCCTTCGGGGTCGCGGTACGCCTCGGGCTCGGCGAGCCGCGCCTCGAGCGGCGCGAGCGCCGAGTCGATCTCCTCCAGACGCCGCTCGATCGCGGCGATCTCCTCGTCGAAGGGGCGCAGTCGTTCGGCCAGCCGCAGGCGGCGTCGTGCGGCGTTGCGGCGGTCGTCGCGCCGCGACGGCCCGCCGGTGGAGGACGGCTCCGCGCCGGGTGCGACGGCCGGCAAAACGCCGCCCGTGCCCGATCGCTGCAGCAGCCAGCTCGCATAATCGTCGAGGTCGCCGTCGAACGGCGCGACACGCCCGTCGGCGACGAGCACGAACGAATCGACCGTCGAGCGCAGCAGGTAGCGGTCGTGCGAGACGAGCAGCAGTGCGCCGTCGAACTCGGCGAGCGCTTCGGCCAGCGCATCGCGCGCCTGCGCGTCGAGGTGGTTGGTCGGCTCGTCGAGCACCAGCAACTGCGGACGCGGGTGCAGCGTGAGCGCGAGCAGCAAGCGGGCTTTCTCGCCGCCCGACATCGGGCCGACCGGCCGCGTCGCATCGTCGCCGGAGAATCCGAAGCGCCCGAGGTAATCGCGCAGCGCCTGCTCGCGCTCGAGCGCAGCGAGCCGCTGGAGCTGCGACAGCGCGGATTCGTCCGGGCGCAGCGCGTCGATTCCCTGTTGCGCGAAATAACCGATGCGCACGGTGCGCGCGACGTGCACGTGGCCGGCCAGCGCGGGCCGCTCGCCGACCAGCGTCCGGATCAGCGTGCTCTTGCCCGCGCCGTTGCGCCCGAGCACGCCGATGCGCGCCCCGCGCCGGATCGTCAGCTTCGCGCCGCGCAGCACGGCGTGCGCGCCGTAGCCGCAATCGATCGCCTCGGCGTGCAGCATCGGGTCGGGGCATTCGCCCACCTCGTGCAGCACGAAATCGACGCCGCGCGAGGCGCGCAGCGGCGCGACTTCGGCCATCCGCTCGAGCGCCTTGATCCGGCTCTGCACCTGCCGGGCCTTCGTCGCCTGCGCGCGGAAGCGCTCGATGAACGCGTTCAGGTGCGCGGCGCGCTGCTGCCACGCGGCGCGCTCCCGGTCGGCCTGCAGCCGGCGCTGCGCCCGCAGGCGCTCGAACGCGCTGTAGCCGCCGGCGTAGCGCACGAGCTTTGCGTCGTCCAGATGCAGCGTCGCGGTTGCGACGCGGTCGAGGAAATCGCGGTCGTGCGAGACGATCAGCGCCGTGCCGGGGTAGCGCAGCAGCCAGCGCTCGAGCCACAGGATCGCGTCGAGGTCGAGGTGGTTCGTCGGCTCGTCGAGCAGCAGCAACTCGCTCGGCGCGAACAGCGCCCGGCCGAGGTTCAAGCGCATGCGCCAGCCGCCCGACAATTCATCGACCCGTGCCTCGGCCTGGCGCGCATCGAAACCGAGTCCGGACAGCAGCGTGCGCGCGCGCGCCTCGGCGCTCGCGCCGCCGACGTCGTTCCAGCGTTCGTGCGCGAGTGCGATCGCGATGCCGTCGCCGTCGCGCTCGGCTTGCGCGAGTGCGAGGCACGCGCTCTCGAGCGCGGCGTCGCTTTCGACGAGGAATCGCCATGCCGGCAGCGCGCTCGCCGGAAGCGACTGCTCGAGGCGGATCGTCCGGCGCCACGGCTGGTCGATCGTCCCGGCGTCCGCGGCGATCTCGCCGGCCAGCGCGGCGAGCAGCGTCGTCTTCCCGCTGCCGTTGCGGCCGATCAACGCGATGCGCTCGCCGACGGCGATCGATGCGCTCGCACCGTCGAGCAGCGTCCGGCCGCCGCGCGACACGGTGATGCCGTCGAGTCGGATCACGAGCCGGTTTCGTTGCCGGGCAGCTGCGCGGCTTCGACCAGAACGAGCAGATGTTCGCCCGCGGCCACCGGCAGGTAGTGGAACTCGAGCGCCGGGAACGCGGCTTCGAAGTGCTCGGCTTCGTGTCCGATCTCGACGAGCAGCAATCCGTCGCGCTCGAGGTGTCGGGCCGCCTGCGCGACGAGGCGGCGAACGAGGTCCATTCCGTCGTCTCCACCGGCCAGCGCGGCGCGTGGCTCGGCCCGGAACTCGGCGGGCAGCGCGCGCATCGACGCCTCGGTCACGTACGGCGGATTGCACACGACGAGGTCGAAGCGGCGCGCGCCGAGCGCATCGAAGAGATCCGAGCGTACGAGCTCGATGCGCGCGTCGAGTCCGTGCAGCGCGCGGTTCTCGGCGGCGAGCGCAAGCGCCGGCGCGGACAGGTCGGCGCCGACGATGCGCGCCGCGGGGAAGACGTGCGCGGCGACGACCGCCAGGCTGCCGCCGCCCGTGCACAGGTCGAGCACGCTGTGCGGCCAGTCGGGCGAGGGCGCGCGGTGCAGGGCGAGCCATTGCGGCAACGCTTCGTCGAGCGCCTCGGCGATCGGCGAGCGCGGAACGAGCGCGCGCTCGTCGCAGACGAAGCGCAGCCCGCGCAGCCACGCTTCGCCGGTCAGGTACGGCGCGGGCCGGCGCGTCTCGATCCGCCGTTCGAGCAGCGCGATCGCCGCTTCGCGTTCGCTGCGGCACAGCCGTGCATCGAGGTACGGATCGAGCCGTTCGGGCGGCAGATGCAGCGCGTACAGCAGCAGCGAGACCGCTTCGTCCCAGGCGTTGTCGGTACCGTGCCCGTAGGCGAGGCCGGCCGCCTCGAAGCGCGACACCGACCAGCGCAGCAGGTCGCGCAGCGTGCGCAGCTCGCGCGCCGCGCTCGTCGCGTCGGCTGTCGCCCGCTCGCGCGTCATCGCCCGGCGTCCGTGCCGAGCAGCGCCTCGATCGTGCGCAGGTAGATGTTCTTCAGCGCATCGAGCTCGTCGATGCCGACCGATTCGTCGACCTGGTGGATGCTCGCGTTGATCGGCCCGAACTCGACGACCTGCGGGCAGATCCGCACGACGAAGCGGCCGTCCGACGTGCCGCCGGTCGTCGAGCGTTGCGGCTCGCACCCGGTCTCGGCGCGAATCGCCGCGGCGAGCGCATCGGCGAGCGCGCCCGGCTGCGAGCGGAACGGCTGTGCGGAAAGCGACCATTCGAGCGCGTAGTGCAGGCCGTGCGCATCGAGCACTTCGGCGAAGCGCTGCTGCAGCGACTGCGCGCTGCTCGCCGGCGAGAAGCGGAAATTGAAATCGACCGTGGCGGTGCCGGGAATGACATTGCCGGCGCCGGTGCCCGCGTGCAGGTTCGAGAGCTGCCACGTCGTCGGCGGGAAGTCGGCGTCGCCGCGATCCCATTGGATCGACACCAGCTCGGCGAGCGCCGGTGCCAGCTCGTGCAGCGGATTGCGCGCGAGCTGCGGGTAGGCGACGTGGCCCTGCACGCCGTGCACGACGAGACGCCCCGAAAGCGAGCCGCGACGTCCGTTCTTGATCGTGTCGCCCAGGCGCAGCGCCGACGTGGGCTCGCCGACCAGGCAGTAATCGATGCGTTCTCCGCGCTCGAGGAGCCGTTCGACGACGTGCGCGGTGCCGTCGACCGCGGGCCCTTCCTCGTCGGACGTCAGCAGCATCGCCAGCCGTCCCGATCGCGGCGCGCGGCGCGCGAGCGCCTCTTCGCAGGCGACGACGAACGCGGCGATCGAGCTCTTCATGTCGGCCGCGCCGCGTCCGTGCAGGCGTCCGTCGCGTTCGACCGGCTCGAAGGGATCGCTGCTCCATCGATCGGGCGGTCCGGGCGGAACGACGTCGGTGTGCCCGACGAAGGCGAACGTCGGGCCGGGGCGGTCGAACGTGCGCAGCGCCCACAGGTTCGCCACGCCGTTGCGATCGAAGCGCTCGCAGACGAAACCGAGCGCGTCCAGGCGCTCGGCGAGCAGCGCCTGGCAGCCCCGGTCGTCGGGCGTGACCGACGGCCGGCGGATCAGCGCTGCGGCCAGGCGGCGAACCGCCCCGGTCATTCGAACAGCCCCGAATACAGTGCGTCGGAGAAGCCGACGACGATCTGCTCGCGCGTCTGGAGCACCGGTCGCTTGACGAGCAGCGGGTCCTCGAGCATCAACTCGCTCGCGCTCGTCTGGTCGGTGACCGCCGCGCGTCGCCCCACGTCGAGCTTGCGCCAGGCGAGCCCGCGCCGGTTCAGCAGCGAATCCCAGGGCACGCGCCCGAGCCAGGTCGACAGTCGCTGCGCATCGAGCCCGTCGCGTCGCAGGTCGTGAAACCGATGCTCGATGCGCCGCGCGCGCAGCCACGCGCGTGCCTTGCGCACCTGGTCGCAATTCTCGATTCCGTAGACGACGACCTCTTGCACGATCAGACGTTGAGCAGGAACTCGGTGAACGAAGTGCCTTCGCCGGGATCGTCGCGCCGTCCGGGCGCCGGCTTGTGCAGCGCGGCCGACGCCAGCGCCGGCGAAACGAGCGGCGCGGGACCCTTCTCCGGCGGGGCTCCCGGCGGCGGGCTCGACGCGTCGTTCTCGAGCAGCCACAGCAGATTCGTCGGCGAGTCGGCGTGCGCGAGGGCATCGGCGCGCGCGATGGTGCCCTCGCGAACGAGCGCGGCAAGCGCGTGGTCGAAGGTGCACGACCCGGGCGCGAGGCTCTGGTTCATCGCGTCCTTGATCTCGGTGAGCCGGCCCTGCTCGATCATCTCCGAGATGTGGCGGGTGTTCGTCAGCACTTCCAGCGCCGGCAGCCGCCCGCCGGTGGCCGCCCGCACCAACCGCTGCGAGACGACGGCCTTGAGCGTCGCAGCGAGGTCGGACAGCAGCACGGTACGGTTCTGCGGCGGGTAGAAGCTGACGATCCGGTTCAATGCGTGGTGCGCATTGTTCGCGTGCAGCGTGGCGAGCACCAGATGGCCCGATTGCGCGTAGCCGAGCGCCGACGACATCGTCGCCGTGTCGCGGATCTCGCCGATCAGGATGCAGTCGGGCGCCTGGCGCATCGCGTTCTTCAACGCGATCTCGAGCGACTCGGTGTCGGTCCCGATCTGGCGCTGGTTGACGATCGAACGCTTGTTGCGGAACGTGAACTCGATCGGATCCTCGAGCGTGAGGATGTGCCCGGCCTTGTTCTCGTTGCGGTGATCGAGCATCGCCGCCATCGTCGTCGACTTGCCCGATCCGGTCGCGCCGACGACGAGCAGCAGGCCGCGCTTGTCGAGAATCAGCTCGCCGAGGGTCGCCGGCAGGTGCAGGTCGGCGAGCGTCGGGATGGTGTGCGGGATGAAGCGCACGACCCCCGCGGTCGTTCCGCGCTGCCGGAACACGTTGATCCGGAAACTGCCGACGCCGGGCACGCCGTGGCCGAGGTTCAGTTCGTGCTCGTCCTGGAAGCGGCCCCAGGCGGCATCCGGGACGATCTGGCGCAGCAGCGCCTCGACGTTGGTCGGCTCGAGCCGTTGCGCGTTGACTGCGACCAGCGTGCCGTCGATCTTCAGCTGCACCGGAGATCCCGGCGCCAGGAAGAGGTCCGACGCCTTCTTCTCGGCCATCAAGCGCAACAACCGTTCCATCGCCATTCCGCTCTCCTCGTTGCCCGCGCTCGACCCGAGCGCGTGGCCTCGCTCAATCGCCGCGCAGCAGGTCGTTGATCGCCGTCTTGGCGCGCGTGCGGGCGTCGACGCGCTTGACGATGACCGCGCAGTACAGCGCGACCCGGCCGTCCGACGAGGGCAGCGTTCCCGGCACGACGACCGAGCCGGCCGGGACGCGCCCATAGTGGACCTCGCCGGTCGCCCGGTCGTAGATCTTCGTGCTCTGCCCGATGAACACGCCCATCGAGAGTACCGAGTTCTCCTCGACGACGACGCCCTCGACGATTTCCGAGCGTGCGCCGATGAAGCAGTTGTCCTCGATGATCGTCGGCGCCGCCTGCAGCGGCTCGAGCACGCCGCCGATCCCGACGCCGCCCGACAGGTGCACGTTGCGCCCGATCTGCGCGCAAGAGCCCACCGTGACCCAGGTGTCGATCATCGTGCCTTCGTCGACGAAGGCCCCGATGTTCACGTACGAGGGCATCAGGACGACATTCCTGCCGACGAAGGCGCCGCGCCGCGCGACGGCTGGCGGCACCACGCGGATGCCGGCAGCGGCGAAATCGGCTGCGCTCCAGCCGTCGAACTTCGTCGGAACCTTGTCGAAGAAGCGCAGCGGGCCGGCCCCGCTCGGCGTGGCCGGATTCAGGCGGAAGGCGAGCAGGACCGCTTTCTTCACCCATTCGTGAACGACCCAGCCGCCGGGCGCGTCCGCGCGCTTCTCGGCGACGCGCAGCGTTCCCGCGTCGAGCCGCGACAACACGTGCTCGACGGCTTCGCGCAACCCGGCCGGCGCATCGTCGGTGCCCAGGTCGCCCCGACGCGCCCAGCCTTCGTCGACGGTGCGTTGCAGCGCGGCGAGGTCGGCGCCGCTCATCGCGTGCTCGTGCCGGCGGCGAACGCGCCGAGCTCGACCCGCGGCGCGGGGTTCCAGCCCGGCTTGCGGTGCTCGGCCTCGACGGTCGTGAAGATTCCGCCGCGCACGTACCAGCGGGCGGTCAAGCGCAGGAAGCGGGGTTCGAGCGCGGCGACGAGATCGTCGACGATGCGGTTGGTGACCGCCTCGTGGAACGCGCCTTCGTTGCGGTAGCTCCACATGTACAGCTTGAGCGCCTTGAGCTCGACGTTGCGCTGGTCGGGAACGTAGTCGATCGAGAGCGTGGCGAAATCGGGTTGCCCGGTGAGCGGACACAGGCAGGTGAACTCGGGCACTTCGAGGTGCACGAGGTAGTCGCGCCCCGGGGCGGGATTCGCGAAGCTTTCGAGTTGCCGGGAAGGTTGGGCGGACTGGGACGGCATCATGTGGTCGGCGGCCGACGAAATCGGACCGCGTCGGGAGGCGGGGCGGCGCAAGGCCGGTGCTATTATACGGAGCGCCAGAAGCCGCCGCAGCGCGGCTTTTGCTTTTGCCCAGCGGCGAGCGGCCGGACCGCCGGTCCGCGCCGGCGCCCGCCGATCACTGCATAGGGCTTTCGGTGCGACTCAAACAGATCAAACTCGCCGGCTTCAAATCCTTCGTCGATCCCACGTCCTTCGAGGTCCCCGGCCAGCTGGTCGGCGTCGTCGGACCGAACGGCTGCGGCAAGTCGAACCTGATCGACGCGGTGCGCTGGGTGCTCGGCGAATCGAAGGCGTCCGAACTGCGCGGCGAGTCGATGCAGGACGTCATCTTCAGCGGTTCGTCGGAGCGCAAGCCGGGCGCGCGCGCCTCGGTCGAGCTCGTCTTCGACAACGCGCTCGGCCGCATCGGCGGCAGCTGGAGCCAGTTCGCCGAGATCTCGGTGCGGCGCGTGCTCACGCGCGACGGGCAATCGAGCTATTTCATCAACAACCAGCCGGTGCGCCGCCGCGACGTGCACGACATGTTCCTCGGCACCGGGCTGGGCCCGCGCGCCTACGCGATCATCGGGCAGGGAATGATCTCGCGGATCATCGAGGCGCGTCCCGAGGAGCTGCGCGTGTTCCTCGAGGAAGCGGCCGGCGTGTCCCGCTACAAGGAACGCCGCCGCGAGACGGGCAATCGCCTGGCCGACACGCGCGAGAACCTGACCCGCGTCGACGACATCCGTCGCGAGCTCGAGACGCAGATCGAACGACTGCAGCGACAGGCCGAAGTCGCACGCCAGTTCCGCGAGCTCGAGAGCGAGCGCGAGCGCAAGCAGCGCACGCTGTGGCTGCTGCGGCGCGACGACGCAGACGCCGAGCAGCGCCGGCTCGCCGCGCAGGCGGCCGAAGCGACGAATGCGGTCGAGGCCCGGCTCGCCGAGCAGCGCGCGATCGAAGCCGAGATCGAAACGGTGCGCAGCGCGCATTTCGCCGCCGGCGACGAGGTGCACGCCGCGCAGGGCCGCTATTACGAAAGCAACGCCGAGGTCAGCCGGATCGAAGCCGAGATCCGCCTGGTCTCCGAAACGCAGGGGCAGCTGCGCGAACGGCTCGACAGCGTCGAGCGCCAGGCGCAGCGCGCCCGGGAACAGCAGGACCACGCGCGTACCGATCGCGAGGCCGCGCAGGCGCGGCTCGTCGAGGCACGCGAGCTCGCCGACGAGCTCGCCCGCATCGTCACCGGGCAGGCCGACGCGCTGCCCGAGCTCGAGGCGCGCGCCCGCGAAGCGCGCGACCGCGTCGATGAAGCGCGCACGCGCGTCTCGCACACGCGCCAGGCGATCGAGCTGTGCGCGCTGCACGAACGCAAGGCCGCCGAGTCGCTCGAGATGGCTTCGCGGCGACGCGAACGCTTGCGCGCCGAGGCCGACGCCTTGCGTCCGTTCGCCCCCGAAGCGCTGGAAACGGCGGTCGAGTCGCTGGCGGCCGCCGAGGAATCGGAACGGCTCGCGACCGAAGCGCTGGCCGCGGTCGAGCAGCAATGGAACGAGCTCGATGCCCAGCGCCAGCCGTCGCAGCAGGCGCTGCGCGAGGCCGAAGCGCGTCTCGCGCAGATCGAGGCGCGGCTCAACGCGCTGCGCCAGTTGCAGGAGCGTGTCGAGAGCCAGGCGAAAGTCCAGCCCTGGCTCGAACGGCACGGGCTCGACCGGCTGTCGCGCCTGTACGAGAAAGTGCAGATCGATGACGGCTGGGAGAGCGCGATCGAGTCGGTGCTGCGCGAGCGCGTGCGCGCGCTCGAAGTCGGCCGGCTCGATTCGGTCGCCGGGCTGACCGGCGACGCGCCGCCGTCGAAAGTCGGTTTCTTCGCGCCGCTGGCAGCAGGCACGCCGGCGCCCGCGGCATCGGCGCCCGACGCGTCCGGCTTGCGCCCGCTGGCGCAGCTCGTGCGCACCGGAGACGCCGGCGTGCAATCGCTGCTCGCCGAGTGGCTCGCCGGCTGCTATGCCGCCGATTCGATCGAATCGGCGCTCGCGCAACGCGCGGAATTGCCCCCGGGAGGGCAGTTCGTCGTCGCCGGCGGCCACGTGGTCGGTCGCCAGTCGGTCGGCATGTACGCGGCCGACACCGAGCAGGAAGGCGTGCTGGCGCGTCGCCACGAAATCGAGAACCTTCAGCGCAGCTCCCGCGCGCAGCGGCTGCTCGTCGACGAGGCGCGCGTGCACGCCGCGCGCATCGAGAGCGGCGCGGCCGACCGCATGGCCGAGCTCACGCGGCTGCGCGACGAACGCGCGCGCCAGCGCGAGCACCGCGCGGCGTTGCGACTCGACATCCAGCGCCTGGAGCAGGAGCGCGATGCGACGGCGCAGAGCCGCGAGCGCATCGACGCCGAGCTCGCCGAACTGGCCGGGCAGATCGACGCATACGAAGCGACGATCGCCGCCGAGACCGAACGTTTCGAGTCGCTCGACGCCGAGCTCGGCGAGCACCAGCAGAAGGCCGAAGACCTGCAGCTCGCGCTGGAGGATGCCGAGCGGGCGCTGTCCGGACGGCGCGAAGCGCTGCGCGGCCAGGAGCGCGAAGCGCAGGAGGCGTCGTTCGCCGTGCGCGCGATCGAGGCCTCGATCGAGCGGCTCGAAGCGCTGCTCGAGCAGGGCATCGCACTCGCCGAGCAGGCCGCCGACGAGCGCTCGTCGCTGCGCGCGAAGCTCGACGAGCTCACCGACGCGAGCGCGCGCCACGCGCTGGAGCAGGCGCTCGACGCGCGCACCGAGGCCGAACAGGCGCTCGCGCAGGCGCGCGCACGGCTCGACGACCTGACGCACTCGCTGCGCGGACGCGAGGAAGCGCGCCTGGCCGCCGAGCGCGCGCAGGAGCCGCTGCGCCAGCGCGTCGGCGAGCTGCAGCTCAAGGAGCAGGCCGCGCGGATGAATCGCGAGCAGTTCGAGCAGTCGCTCGCCGAAGCCGGCCTCGACGACGCGGCGATCGACGCGCTGCGCGCGTCGATCGACGGTGCGCCGAAACCGTCCTGGCTGCAGGGCGAGGTCACGCGCGTCACGAACGCGATCGCCGCACTCGGGCCGGTGAATCTCGCGGCGCTCGACGAGCTGACGCAGGCCGACGAGCGCAAGGGCTTTCTCGATGCGCAATCGAGCGATCTCGAGGAGGCGATCGCGACGCTCGAGGACGCGATCCGGCGGATCGACCGCGAAACGCGCGAGTTGCTGCAGCAGACCTACGACACGGTCAACGGGCACTTCTCGCGGCTCTTCCCCGAGTTGTTCGGCGGGGGCGAGGCGCGCCTGATCCTCACCGGCGACGAGATCCTCGACGCGGGCATCCAGGTGCTCGCGCAACCGCCGGGCAAGCGGAACACGTCGATCCAGCTGCTCTCGGGCGGCGAGAAGGCGCTCACCGCGATCGCGCTCGTGTTCGCGCTGTTCCAGCTGAATCCGGCGCCGTTCTGCCTGCTCGACGAGGTCGACGCGCCGCTCGACGATGCCAACACCGATCGCTACTGCGAAATGGTGCGGCGCATGTCCGACCAGACGCAGTTCCTGTTCATCACGCACAACAAGATCGCGATGGAGCTCGCGCAGCAACTGGTGGGCGTGACGATGCAGGAGCGCGGCGTCTCGCGCATCGTCGCCGTCGACCTCGACGCCGCCGCCCGCTACGCGGAGGCCGCATGAGCAGTCTCGCCGTCAGCCTGCTGTTGCTGCTGCTCGTGGCGATCGTCGTCGTCGTCGGCTACAACCTTCGCCAGGGCGCGGGGCCGCGCGGGCAGCGGCTGCGCGACCTCGCGCGCGAGCTGGGCGTTCGCGTGCGCGACTTCTCGCGCGGTGCCTCGAGGCGCCGCGAGACGCCCGCGGCGCGCGACGCGCGGCACGCGGCCGAGCCGAGGCTCGGGCGCGATGCGCCGGGCGTCGGCGCGGCCGTGACCGAAGGCAGTGCGGGCGACGCGTCGCAGGGCGCCTCGGCCGCACCCTGGAACGGCGAGCCCGACGACTTCTCCGCCGCCGGGTGCGATCGCGATCCCGCGGTCCGCGAGGCCACGGCCGCCGCGCATGCGCCCGACGCCGTCGACGCCGCCGACGATCCGTTGCACGCGCCGGGTGCTTCGCCGGGCGCGTCGGCCAGGCCGCGCGAGCCCGAACCGGGCCCGATGTCCGGTGCTGCCCTCGACACTGCAGCGCCGACCCGGGCGACTGCGCAGGCACCCGCAGGACCCGCCGCCGGGCGCGCGGCCCAGACCGCTTTCGCCGGCGCCGCGCCGGTCGAGGGCGGTGTCGCCGTCGAGGCGCCGGCCCGTACTGCAGCGGGTCCCACCGCGCCACGCGGTCCGGCGATCTCCGAGGCGTGCGACTGCATCGTCGAACTCGCGCCCGCGTCGGCCTGCCCGGGCGAGCGACTGGCCATGCTCGCACAGCGATTCCGGCGCGCGGGATCGAAGCCGGTCGCGCTCGAGGCGCGGCGCGCGGGCGCCGGCAGTCCGGACACGCCCGAGGCACCCGCGGCCGGCCGCAGTTACGACGCGATCCGCATCGGGATCCTGCTCGCCAACCGGCACGGACCGTTGAATGCGATGGAGTTCTCCGAGTTCGTCAACGGCGTGCAGACGCTCGCCGAAGCGCTGTCGGCGCGCCCCGCGCTGCCCGCGATGGGTTCGGTGCTCGCCCGGGCGCGCGATCTCGACTCGACCTGCGCGCAGCTCGATGCGCAGATCGGCGTGAACGTCGAGGCGCCCGAAGCGATCGAACCGGCGCAGCTCGCCGCGCTCGCGTCGCCGCTGTCGCTGGTCGAACGCGGCAGCCATCGCTACGTGCGTCCGGGCGCGCACGGCGAGCCGCTGTTCTCGGTCGGGTTCGCCGATTCGCCGAGCCGACTCACGTTCCTGCTCGACGTGCCGCGCGTCGCGGCTTCGCTCGGACCGTTCGCGCGCATGCTCGAAGCCGCCGACGGGTGCGCGCAACGGCTCGGCGCGAAGCTGGTCGACGACGGCGGCCGGCCGCTCACGCAGGCCGCGCTCGCGCAGATCGCCCGCCAGCTCGAGCAGCGCTACGAATCGCTCGAGGCGATCGGGCTGCCCGCCGGCTCGACGCTCGCGTTGAAGGTGTTCAACTGAGCGGCAACGTTCGCTGAATCGTCGCCGCATGCGAACGAACTCGCCTCTCGAACGCGCGCGCCGGCTGCGCGAGTTGCTCGTGCGCTACGACCACGAGTACTACGTGCTCGACGCGCCGAGCGTTCCGGACGCCGAGTACGACCGCTTGTTCCGCGAACTGCAGGCGCTCGAGCGCGAGGATCCGTCGCTCGTCGTCGCCGATTCGCCGACGCAGCGCGTCGCGGGCGGCGTTTCCGCATCGTTCGCGCCGGTCTCTCATTCGGTGCCGATGCTCTCGCTCGCCAACGCGCTCGAGGAGGGCGAGGTCGTCGCCTTCGACCGCCGCGTGCGCGAGCGCGTGCGCGAACTGGGTCTGCCGGTCGACGAGCTCGCGTACGCGGTCGAGCCGAAATACGACGGACTCGCCATCGCGCTGCGCTACGAGCACGGCTTCCTGGTGCAGGCCGCCACGCGCGGCGACGGCACGACCGGCGAGGACGTCACCGCCAACGTGCGCACGATCCGCGCAATCCCGCTGCGGCTGGTCGGCATCGCGCCCGAAGTGCTCGAAGTGCGTGGCGAAGTGCTGCTGTACCGGCGCGATTTCGAGCGCATCAACGAGCGCCAGCGCGCGGCGGGCGAGCGCGAGTTCGTCAACCCGAGGAATGCCGCCGCCGGAAGCCTGCGCCAGCTCGACGCGTCGGTGAGCGCGCGGCGCCCGTTGCGATTCTTCGCATACGGCGTCGGTGAGGTCGTCGGCGCGGAGGTGCCCGAGACGCAGCGGGAGCTGCTCGCCTGGCTCGCGCGCATCGGCTTCCCGGTCAGCGCCGAGCGCGCGAGCGCGCGCACGCCCGCCGAGCTGCTGTCGCTGCACGCGGCGATGCTCGCGCGCCGCGTGCAGTTGCCGTACGACATCGACGGCGTGGTCTACAAGGTCGACCGACGCGGCTGGCAGGAAGCGATCGGCTACGTCGCGCGAGCGCCGCGCTTCGCGATCGCGCACAAGTTCCCCGCCGAGGAAGCGGTCAGCGAGCTGCTCGACATCGAGGTGCAGGTCGGGCGCACCGGGAAACTGACGCCGGTGGCCCGGCTGCGGCCGGTGTTCGTCGGCGGCGTCACCGTCGCCAGCGCGACGCTGCACAACGAGGACGAGATCCGGCGCAAGGGGGTCCTGATCGGCGACCGCGTCGTCGTGCGCAGAGCCGGAGACGTGATCCCCGAGATCGTCCGCCCGGTGCTCGAGGCGCGCGAGGACGGCGCTGCGCGGCGCGAGTTCCGGATGCCCGCGCGCTGCCCGGTATGCGATTCGGCGGTCGTTCGCGAGGAAGGCGAAGCCGACGCGCGCTGCGTCGCCGGGCTGTATTGCCCGGCGCAACGCAAGCAGGCCGTACTGCACTTCGCGCAGCGGCGTGCCATGGACATCGAGGGGCTGGGCGAGAAGATCGTCGACCAGCTCGTCGACAGCGGCCGCGTGCACACGCCGGCCGACCTGTACCGGCTCGACGTCGCGACGCTCGCCTCGCTCGACCGGATGGGCGAGAAATCGGCGGCCAACCTGGTGCGGGCGATCGAGCGCTCGCGCCGCACCACCTTCGCCCGCTTCCTGTATGCGCTCGGCATCCGGCACGTCGGCGAGGAAGTCGCGCGCCTGCTCGCGGCGCACTATGGCGACGTCGATGCGATGCTGGGCGAGGACTGGACGGCGCTGGCCGCGCGCAAGGTCGCGGTGCAGAAGGAGAACGCGCGCCGGCGCACGCGCGGCGAGGCGCTCGACCCGGTTCCGCTCGAGGGCGTCGGCCCCGAGATCGTCGCCAGCGTGCAGCGTTTTCTCGGCGAAGCGCACAACCGCGCCGTCGTCGACGAGTTGCTCGCCGCCGGGATCGAATGGCCGCGCGCGGATGCTTCGACCGAGGGTACGCTTGCCGGACGCACCTTCGTCGTCACCGGCACGCTGCCGACGCTCTCGCGCGAGCAGGTGCAGGAGTGGATCCGGCGGCACGGCGGCTCGGTCGCGTCGTCGGTGTCGCGCAAGACCGATTTCGTCGTCGCTGGCGAGGCGGCCGGCAGCAAGCTCGATCGCGCCGTCGAGCTCGGCATTCCGGTGCTCGACGAAGCCGCACTGTTGCGGATGGTCGAGACCGAAGCGGAGAACTGATTCCCATGCTTGCCATCATCGGCGGTACCGGGCTCGCCCGGCTCGGCGGTCTGCAGGACGCCCGGCGCGAGGTCGTTCGCACCCCGTACGGCGATCCCTCGTGCGCGCTGACCTTCGGCCACATCGAGGGCAATCCGATCGTCTTCCTCGCCCGCCACGGCTACGGGCACACGATCGCGCCGCACGAGATCAATTACCGCGCCAACCTGTGGGCGCTGCAGGAGGTCGGCGTCGAGTGCATCATCGCGGTGGCGACCGTCGGCGGCATCCGCGGCGACTGCTCGCCGGGCGCGCTCGTGGTGCCCAACCAGATCATCGATTACACGAACGGACGGCACGGGAGCTACTTCGAGGGCACCGAGCAGCCGGTCACGCACATCGATTTCACCGAGCCCTACGACGCCGCGACCCGCCAGCGGCTGCTCGACGCCGCCACGCGCGTCTCCGAGCAGCTGATCGACGGAGCGACCTACGGCTGCACGCAGGGCCCGCGCCTGGAGACCGCCGCCGAGATCGCACGGCTCGAGCGCGACGGCTGCTGCATCGTCGGCATGACCGGAATGCCCGAAGCGGCGCTCGCACGCGAGCTCGAGCTGCCGTACGCGGCGCTGTGCGTGGTCGCCAACCACGCGGCCGGAAAGGGCTCGAGCCGCACGTCGATCTCGCTCGAGCAGATCCGGCACGTGCTCGACGGTGCGATGGGGTCGGTGCGCGCCGTGCTCGAGGAGACGGCGCGCCGGCGCTGAGCGCGCCGGGCCCCCCGCGCGAGCGCGGTTCAGGCACGCAGCGCGTCGATCAGCTCGGTCTGGAACTGAAGCGATTCGCGCGGGCGCTGCAGCGCCTCCCCGTCGATCAGGAACACGTCCTCGACGCGCTCGCCCAGCGTCGTGATCCGCGCCGTCTGCACGTTGATCCGGTAGCGTGCGAGCACGCGCGCGATCCGGTACAGCAGCCCGGTGCGGTCGTGCGCGACGACCGAGAGCAGGAAATTCGCGCCGCGCTCGTCGGCGTCGAGCTCGATCGACGGCTCGATCGGAAAATGCCGCGAGCGGCGCGAGCTGCGGCCCTGGACCGGCGGGGCCAGCTCGCCGCGCTCGGTCAGGCAGCGCGCGAGTTCCTCCTGGACCTTGCCGAGCGTGTCGCGATGCTGCGCAACGCCTGTCGGGTCGACCAGCACGAAGGTGTCGAGTGCATAGCCGTGGCGCGTCGTGTGGATGCGCGCTTCGAGCACCGACAGGTGGCGGCTGTCGAAATACCCGCA
>JAKFES010000134.1:0-3113 GCA_036675585.1 Burkholderiaceae bacterium | reverse complement strand
GACGCACGCGCACGCTGGTAGGTGTGCACGTCGCCGCCGCGGAACCGGTAGATCGCCTGTTTGGGATCGCCGACCAGCAGCAGGCCGCCGGATCCGGATGCGTCGCTACCGAACAGACGCTCGAAGATCGTCCATTGGCGCGTGTCGGTGTCCTGGAATTCGTCGATCAGCGCCAGAGGGAACTGCGCACGCACCGCGGCGCACAGGCGCGGGCCGGCGACCGGATCGGTCACCGCCGCGAGCATCGCGTCGATCAGGTCGTCGAAGTCGCGCTGCTGGAAGGCGTGCTTGCGCGCGCGGTCGCGGGCGATCGCTTCGCTGCGCAATGCGTGCATGCGTTGCAGGTCGATGGCTTCGCAGGCACGAAGATAGGGTTCGACCGCGTCGAACAGCGGCGACTGCGGGCATTGCGCTTCTTTTTTCTGCAGGCATTGCGCCAGCAGGTTGGCGTTGGTCAGCTGCGCCAGTTCCGGCGCGGGTTGCCGCGGTGGATTCGTGCCCTGCAGCGAGAACCAGCCGCGCAATGCCGCGACATCGATCTTTCGATCCTTCGCACTGCTCAACACCCGCGCGGTCGTCGCGTCCTCGACCTGCTGCAGCGCGTATTCGCCGTGCTGCCGGTACATCGCATGCAGTTGCGACCATGCATCGTCGCGCGCGTTACGCGCACCCGCCGTCGATGCCGGCAGCAACGGCTCCGGCGCCATCAGGTCGTCCAGCGCGTCGGCTAGCCCGGACGGATCCGTGTAGGCCGTGCGCAACCATGCGTTGTCGTCGGCGCGCGCGTTCCAGTCGCGCCACAGGTCCACCGCGATCGCTTCGCGCGCCTCGCGCAGGTTGGTCACCACCTCCGCGGCACGCAGCACCTGTCCGGTTTCGAGCGCGTGTTCGCCGAGCACGCGCTGGCAGAAACCGTGAATGGTGGTGATCGCCGCCTGGTCCATCTCGCGCGCGGCGCGGGCCAGGCGCCGGCGCAGCACCGGCAACGATTCGCCGTCGTCGGCCAGCGCGTCGTGGATCAGCTGGCGCAGCAGTGCAGTGCTGGCGCTGTCGCCTTCCAGCATTGAGGGATCGCCGTCGTGCCAGTGCGCCGCCAGTTCCGCCGCGCGCAGCAGCAGGCCGCGCACACGCTCGTGCAGTTCCTGGGTCGCGCGGATGGTGAAGGTGACCGCGAGCACGTCCGGTACCGCGCGCCGCTGCGCGATCACCGCGCGCGCGAACAGGCCGGCGAGCGTGTAGGTCTTGCCGGTGCCGGCGCTGGCTTCAACCAAGCCGAGCGCATCCAGCGGCGTGGCGAGGACGACCTGGCTCATTGCAGGTTCTCCAGCGCGAAGGCTTCGCCACGCTCGACCGCGCCGAACACCGCGTGCGCGATCCTTGCGAAGCGCTCGCGGCTGCCCGCATCGCCATCGACGAAGGGATCGCGACCGCGCAGCGCCATCTGCGTGGCCACGCTGCGTTCCGCGTTGGTGCGGTCGCCACCGCACCATTGCTGCGCGGCGTCGCGCAGGCCGCGGAACTCGTCGGCGGCGATGTACAGCGCGTGGCCGCTCTTCGGCAGGAATGGCAGCGGTTCGAGCAGCGCCTGCTCGTGCAGCGCGATCAGCGACGCCAGCGCGGCACGAGCCTGTTCAGGCGACACCAGCTCGCGCGCGACCAGGCGGGGCTGGTCGTCGTCCCCGTCCTTGTACAGCTCGTGCATCGGCAGGCGCAGCAACGACGCCACCAGCCAGTCGAGCCCGTGCCGCAGCACCAGGTTGCCGTGGCGGCCCTTCGCGCGCAGGGCGACGCGCAGCAGGCGCGGTGCGTCATGCCCACCGACGTCGTGCACACCGTCCAGCACGCCGCGCAGCACGCGCGCACCGATGGTTTCGTCGACGGCAAGGCGGCGTTCGCCGTTGCCGAAGTCCGCATCCAGCGCCAGCGTCGCGAACGGCGCGACTTCGTCGAGCAAGGCGCCAATCGCGGCCTGCCCGTCGGCACCGGGGGCGAGTTGCGCGCGTGCGAGCAGGTGGCGCTGCAACGCCTGCGCATCGGGACGCGCGCGCGCCTGCAGCCAGGCGCGGAACACCGCTTCGCGCAGCTTGTAATGCTCGAGCGCGTCGGGCGTGCCGAGCGGCTCGTGTTCGTCGAGCGGTGGTTCGTCCTCGGGCAGGCGCAGCCCCAATCCTTCGCGCAGGTACGCCGCGTGCGGGCGCAACAGCGTGCTGCGCAGGCGATCGATCGACACCGTGCCGGCGCTGGTGTCGATCGATGCCGGCAGGCGCAGCGCGGCCGGAGCGAACACCGGCTCGATCCGTGCGGCCAGCGGCGTGTCGGCGGCATCGCGCCAGCGCGCATCGAAGCTGAAGCGGCGCGGGTCGCCGCCGCTATTATCAACCGTGGCATCGTTGACCGCGGTTTCGCCGACATGCGCGGCGCCGAAGGCCGCCGGCGAGAACGGCTGCAGCGCATGGCGCACGACCAGCGCTTCGCGCAGGGCCTGGCGCGCGGCTTCATCGCCCGTCGCGTGGCAGTCCACGCTGGCGTCGAGCAGCTCCGCCACCAGCGCCGACGGTTCGCGGCGCGAGTTGTCGCGCGGGTCCATGCCGGGCCAGCTCAGGTACAGCACGCGGCCCGCCGACACGAACAACTGCAGGAACAGGTAGCGGTCGGCGTCGCGGCGCGACGGGTCGCCGACGCGGCGTTCGCGCGTATCCAGTGCCTGCGTGAGGCGGTTGACCGGGTCGCGCGGATCGCGCGCCGGGAACGCCTCCTCGTCCATGCCCAGCAGGCAGATCACCTGGAACGGGATCAGCCGCATCGGCACCATCCGCCCGAAGCACACGCCGCCGGACAGGAACGGCGCGCGCGCGTCGCTGGCGCCGAGCTCGCGACGGAAGTGGTCGAGCACCAGCGCGTGTTCGACCGGCGCGTCGAAACGCGCCAGGGCCGCGCCGTGGGCGAAGCCCGCGACCGCCTGGCGCAGCGTCTTCAGCACGCCGGCGTCGTCCTCGTCGCGGATCGCGATCAGCTCATCGAGCAGGTGGCCGAGGTCGCGCGCCCAGGCCGCGGGCGGTTTCGCTTCGGCCAGGCGCGCATTCGCGCGGCGCAGGGTATCGAGCAGCCGCAGC
>JAKFES010000201.1:0-3128 GCA_036675585.1 Burkholderiaceae bacterium | reverse complement strand
AGCAACGTTCCTGCGGCTAGACTCAGTGTGTCATGGGCCTGCAGGAGTCCGTCGAGTTGTCTGCCCCCAACTTCGATACCCTGAAGCTCTCCGAAACGCTGCGCGAGGCAGGAATGCCCGAGGTGCAGGCGAAGGCGCTTTCCCAAGCGCTGCAGGAGACGCTTTCGGCGTTCGTGACCAAGCGCGACCTTCGCGATGCGGTGGACGAACTCCGCGCGGACTTCCGCTTCGAAATGCAATCGCTCCGCGGCGACGTCAAGGCCGATCTGCAAACGGTACGAGGCGAACTCCAGTCGATTCGAGCGGATATGCGCGAAATCGAACCGAGGCTCACGATTCGCGTGGGGAGTATCGTCGTCGTCGCGCTCGGCGCATTCACCGCGCTATCGAAGTGGATCGGATGAGCGTCAGGTCGAGCGTTGTGGATCGGTTCGGCCGGCTGCCGTCTTCGCGAGGCCTGCCTCGAACGCCTCCGCGATGCGTCGAGCGTTGACTTCGATCGCCTTCTCGTCCGCGCACTCGCCTGCTTCGCCGAATACGGCCGTGATCACGGCGACCGCGGCGGCGCCGGCAGCGGCGACACGGCCCGCGTTGTCCGCATCGATGCCCCCGATCGCCACGGCGTGCAGGCCGGCTTTGCGGGCCTCGCCGAACAGGGCGAGCGGCGCGCGCACTGCGCCGGGCTTCACCCGGGAAAGAAAGACGCTGCCGAAAGCGCAGTAGTTCGCCACGTCGTGCGTCGCGAACGCGCGCTCCCACGAGTCATAGCACGACACGCCGACGATCGCATCCGGCCCGAGCGCCGAGCGCGCCGCGCGGAGGTCTTCATCGTCGCGTCCCAGATGCACTCCGTCGGCACCGCTCGCGCGCGCCAGCTCCACCGAGTCGTTGACGATGAACAGCGCGCCGAGTTCGCGGCAGACGGCGCCCACGCGCTGCGCCTGGCGAAGTCGCGCCGCGGCGCTCGACGTCTTGCTTCGGTACTGCACCGAGGACGCCCCGCCGCGAACGGCGGCAGCAACCGCTGCGGCAAGCCACTCGTCGTCGGCCGTGTCCGGCGTGAGCACGTACAGCCCCGTCGGCAGTCGTTTTTCCATCGCTCGATGCCCCGCGTCCGTCGCAACCCCTTCGCCACTGGTCGGCGCTTCGGGGTGTGTCTTTTTTCACGAGGTTACCATCGGCTCGCTGCCCGGTGACCGGTCATCGGGCGTCGACGAACGAGCGTCGTCCCACGAGGCGGCGCGATGCGGGGAAGCCAGGAGGATGACGATGAGCGACGCGTCGGGCGCGGCATTTCGCACCTGGATGTGCCTGATCTGCGGTTTTCTGTACGAGGAAGAAAAGGGCCTGCCCGAAGAGGGCATCGCCCCGGGAACGCGCTGGGAGGACATCCCGATGAACTGGACCTGTCCCGAATGCGGTGCGCGCAAGGAGGATTTCGAGATGGTGGAGATCTGAAGATGAGCGCTGCGGCGGCGACGTTGACCGGCGTGAAGGTCATGGTGATCGACGACAGCAACACGATTCGTCGCAGCGCCGAGATCTTCCTGAAGCAGTCGGGCTGCCAGGTGATTCTCGCCGAGGACGGCTTCGACGCGCTTGCGAAGATCGCCGATCACGACCCCGATCTCGTGTTCTGCGACATCCTGATGCCGCGCCTCGACGGGTACCAGACCTGCGCGCTCATCAAGAAGAGCCCGCGCTTTCGCACGATCCCGGTGGTGATGCTGTCGAGCAAGGACGGCCTGTTCGACCGGGCGCGCGGGCGAATGGTCGGCTCCGACCAGCATCTGACGAAGCCGTTCACGAAGGACGCGCTGCTGCGCGCGGTCGCCGAGCATGCGCGCCGCGGCGCCGCAGCGGGGCAGGCCCCGGGCTCCTCCGCGCAGCGGGCGGCGGCGACGGCCTGAGCGGCGTTGCTCGATTCGACACGAGAAGCCTCGATGCCCGCGCACAAGATCCTCGTCGTCGACGATTCGCCGACCGAACGGTTCTTCCTGGCCGATCTGCTGACCCGAAAAGGCTATACGGTGATCACCGCGGAAAGCGGGCCCGAAGCGCTCTCGAAAGCCCGCGCCGAGCGACCCAACCTCGTCGTGATGGACGTTGTGATGCCCGGGCAGAACGGCTTCCAGGTCACGCGCGAGTTGTCGCGCGATCCCGAGACGCAATCGATTCCCGTCATCCTGTGCACCAGCAAGTCCAACGAGACCGACCGGATCTGGGGGCTGCGCCAGGGGGCCCGGGAATATCTGGTGAAACCGGTCAAGCCCGAGGAGTTGCTCGCCCGGGTGGCCGACCTGGCGCACTGACATGGCCGATCGAGCGAATCTGCGCGAGTTCCAGACACGGCTGTCCGAGCGACTGCGCGAGGCGGCGACCGGCACGCCTCGCGCCGCGCGCCTGGGCGTGGAGGTCGGCGGGCGCCGTTTCCTGGTCGATCTCGGCGA
This sequence comes from Burkholderiaceae bacterium, assembly GCA_036675585.1. Lineage (GTDB taxonomy): Bacteria > Pseudomonadota > Gammaproteobacteria > Burkholderiales > Burkholderiaceae_E > Zeimonas. The sequence continues at coordinate 678 of JAKFES010000201.1, read as the reverse complement.
GGCCGGGGAGATCGTCGCGTTGAGCGCCTCGATCGCCGCGGTGCCGCTCACGCAGGACTGGTTCAAGGGGCTCGTCAACCTGCGCGGATCACTGTTCGGGGTTTCGGACCTGGCGCGCTTCGAGGGCGGCGAGTTCACCGCGATCACCAAGCGAACGCGCCTGCTCGCGTTCGCGGCAAGGCTCGGACTGAACGCGGCGATCCTGGTCGAGCGCATGCTCGGCCTTCAAAACCCGGACGAGATGACCGAAGAGACGAACGAAAACCAGCCGTCGGCTGCGTGGCACGGGAGGCGCTGGCGCGATGGCGAGGGCCATCTCTGGACCGAACTGAGCTTGTCGAAGCTCGCGTGCGAAGAGCGTTTCCTGTCGGTCGGGCGCTGACGCGCCTGCCGAGGAGTACAACGATGAAGATCGCGATGAACTTGCCCGGCTTTGCGCTCGCTCGCTCCGCCGGTTCCTCGAGCCTCTCGCCCGACACGGCGATCCTCGAAGATCTGCTCGACGACGACGTACCGCCCGCGCGGCCCGCGCCGAACCAGCCGGTCCGTACGCAGATGCTGCCGCCGCGTTCGTTCGACGCCACCGGGGCGCCCGGGGCGCGGGCGACGCCTGCCGCCGGCGCCGCTTCGACGCCGCGCAGCGCGTCGTCCGCCAAGGCAGCGGCCGCGGCGGCGGCC
>JAKFES010000081.1:0-3133 GCA_036675585.1 Burkholderiaceae bacterium | reverse complement strand
CGTGCGGCGCGCTCTCGAGCAGGTGCACGCGAAGCCCGGCGCGCGTGGCGTGCACCGCCGCCGACAGGCCGGCCCAGCCGGCGCCGACGACGACGACGTCGCGCGTGCTCAGCGTGCCGCCGCGAAATCCGGCGGACCGAAGGTCCACGTTCGCCATGCAATCCACAGTTTGCGCACGGGCGTGAGCGAGGTGCGATGCGTGAGCACGCGAAATCCGTCGCGCTCGATCTCGTCGAGCAGCGTGAAATAGATCGCCGCCATGACGAGTCCCGGGCGTTGCGCGCGCCGCTCGCCCGGCTCGAGCAGCGCGAGCGCACGTGCGTAGGCTTCGCGCGCGCGCCGCGCCTGGAAGCGCATCAGCTCGACGACGCGCTCGCTGGGGCGAGACGCGAGGATCTCGTGCGCCGCGACGCCGAAGCGCTGCAGGTCCTCGATCGGCAGGTAGATCCGCTTGCGTCGCGCGTCTTCGCCGACGTCGCGGATGATGTTCGTCAACTGCAGCGCGAGCCCGAGTTCCTCGGCGTAGCGCAGCGTCGACTCCCGGCGCGCGCCGAAGATGCCGGCCGCGAGCACGCCGACGACGCCGGCGACCCGGTGACAGTACAGGCGCAGTCCCTCGAAGTCGACGTAGCGGTCCTGTTCCAGGTCCATCTGCATCCCGTCGATGATCTCGAGCAGCCGCGGCCGTTCGATCGAGCAGTCGGCCAGATGCGGCGCGAGCGCGCGCGTGACCGGATGCTGCGGCGTTCCCGCGTACAGCCGTTCGACCTCGCCGCGCCACCAGTCGAGCCGTATACGCGCCAGCGCGTTGTCGGTCGCTTCGTCGACCACGTCGTCGACCTCGCGGCAGAAAGCGTACAGGGCGATGATCGCGCGCCGGCGCTGCGGCGGCAGGAACCGGAAGCTGTAATAGAAGCTCGACCCGCTGCGCGCCGCGCGTTCGCGGCAATATTCGTCCGGCGTCATGGCAGCGGTCGCGACGCGGCGAGCGCGAGTCGGGCGAGTGCCGGGGCATCGCGCCAGCCGAGCGAGGGACGCGAAGCGACCGGGTCGTAGCCCGACGCACGCAGGCGCTCGGCGATGCGCAGGCCGCCGCCGACGATCGCGCGCAGCTCCAGGCCGAGCCGCCAGGGGACATGTCGTACGAGTGTGCTTCCGCTGCACAGCAGGCGCGTGGCCGCTTCGGTCTGCCGCGCGAGCAGCGCCGAGAGCCGTGCGTCGACGCGGCCCGAGGACACCGCACGCGCGACGTCGTCCTCGTCGAGACCCGCTGCGTGCAGTTCGTCGAGCGGGATGTACAGTCGGCCGCGCCGCCAGTCGATGCCGAAATCCTGGACGAAGTTCAGCAACTGCAGTGCGGTGCAGATCGCGTCCGATGCGCTGCGCGTCTGCGGATTCCAGGCGCCGAACAGGCGCAGCATCAGTTCGCCGATCGGATTGGCCGAGCGTGCGCAGTAATCGAGCAGGCTCGCGCGGTCGGCGTGCCGCAGCCCGGTCGCGCTCGTCTGCGCATCCTGCACGAACGCCGAGAGCAGCGCGTGCAGCGGCTCGTACGGGAGCGCGTGCGCGACCCAATGCGCACGCAGGCGCGCAACGACCGGCGAGTCCGGGCTTTCGCCGCGCAGTTCGGCGCCGAGCGCCTCGAGCGCGGCCACCCTTCGCTCGGCGCTCGCATCGCCTTCGTCGGCCAGGTCGTCGGCGTGCCGCGCGAAGCGGTACAGCGCGATCACCGCCGGGCGCAGGCGGGCCGGGACCAGGATCGACGCGACCGGGAAGTTCTCGTAATGCTCGACCGAGGTCAGCGGCCGGGCGAGGGCGGATGGGTTCATGGCCGCGCATTGTAGGCGCGCAACGCGCCGCGTTTGACCCGCGCGCGGGCATTCGCTAAATTAATGACTCACGCGTCACTTACTGTGCGCACCGGCCGAACCGCTGCCCGACGAGCCCGCCGCACTTCTCGCCGCGCAAGACGTCTGCTGCCTCCCCTCTCGAGCGCGCCCGCCCGCATGTCTTTCCGTCTTCTGTCCGCCGCCGTCGTCTCGCTGGCGCTGCTGGCCGCGTGCAATCGGCCCGCGCCGGCGGCGCGCGACGAATCGCCGCGCCCGGTACGCGCCGTCACGCTCGTCGAGCAGCGCTCGGCACTCGCGTGGACGCTTCCCGCCGAGGTGCGCGCGCGCGTCGAGACGCGCTACGGCTTTCGCGTCGGCGGCAAGCTCGCGTCGCGCGAGGTCGAGCTGGGCGATCGCGTCGGCCCGGGCCAGGTGCTCGCGCGCCTGGATCCGCAGGACCGGGCGCCGGCGCTGGCCGTCGCGCAATCGCAGCTCGACGCCGCGCGCACCGAGGCGCGCCTGGCTCGGGTCGAGCTCGGCCGCCAGCGCGAGTTGCATGCACTGCGCTTCGTGAGCGCCGCGCAGGTCGATCGCCAGCAGGCGGTCGCCGACGCCTCCGAAGCGCGCGTTCGCGCCGCGCGTGCCGCGCTCGAGCAGGCCGGCAACGAGCTCGCGTTCCAGACGCTTCGTGCCGACGTGGCCGGCGTCGTCACGGCGATCGAGGCCGAAGCCGGGCAGGTCGTCGCCGCGGGCCAGCCGGTCGTGCGGGTGGCGCGCAGCGGCGATCGCGAACTGCTCGCGCACGTTGCCGAACGCGATCTGGCCGCCGTCCGTTCGGTGCGCCGCTGGAGCGCGACCATTCCGGCGCTCGGCGAGCGCTCGTTCGCAGTCACGCTGCGCGAGCTCTCGCCGGTGGCCGACCCCGCGTCGCGCACCTATGCCATGCGCCTGGCGATCGCCGAGCCGGACGCCGTGGCCGGCATCGCGCTCGGCATGAGCGCCGTCGTCCACGCGGCCTCCGAGGCGCCGCCGGCTTTCGAGCTTCCGCTGTCGGCGCTGGTTTCGCGCGACGGCATCCCGCGCGTGTGGCGCCTGCGCGCCGACGACACGGTCGAGCTCGTCGAGGTGCGCACGGCCGGTTTTCTCGACGAGGCGGTTCGTGTCGTCGGCGGGGTCGCGAGCGGCGACCGGATCGTCACCGCCGGCGCCGGCCTGCTGGTTGCCGGCGAACGCGTTCGCCCGCTGCCCGATGCGGCTGCGCGCCCGGCGCGCCCGCCGGCGGCGTCGGGAGCGCCGGCGGCGGC
>JAKFES010000312.1:0-20100 GCA_036675585.1 Burkholderiaceae bacterium | reverse complement strand
TTCCTGTACTACGTGGCATACGTAGACCGCGGGCACGCGCGAAGGATCATCAGTCTTCGGCGCGCTAACCGTCGAGAGGTGAAGCACTATGTCGAAACTGACCAAGCCGACTAAGCGCAGTTCCGTCGCGATGCCGACGGTCCAAGAGGACAAGGCGATTACCGCTGCAGCGAAGGCCGACCCCGACGCACAGCCGTTAACGCCCAAGCAACTCAAGGCGATGGTTCCCGCGCGCACACTTCGAGGCCGACCGCCTTCCGAGAACAAGAAGCAACTGGTCTCGATCCGATACAGCCCTGAAGTTCTCGCCTACTTCAAGTCTACCGGCGACGGATGGCAGTCACGGATGGATGGCGTGCTTAAAGAGTACGTCGCCAAACAAGCCAAGCATCCAGCGAATGGAGCCTAACCGCTCCATCGAGCGGCCGGCCAACCGGCTACGCCGGTCGGCTGCCGCTCATGTCGAACGTTAGACATCAGCGAAGCGCGGGGCCCTTAGGCTTAGGCGGTGGAAAGTGATATCACATGGTGCTAGCGTCGCCGTGTGAACTCCAGGCACAAGAAGACGCTGGCCGCCATCTTCGTGCGACCAACCTCGCCGCCGATTCTCTTTTCGGACATTGAGCCGCTGATCAAGGCGCTCGGCGGCAGTGTCCACGAGCGCGAAGGGTCCAGGATCAAGCTGGTGCTCGATGGCCACGAATGGCGCTGCCATCGTCCCCACCCGGGCAAGGAAGCCAAGCGCTATCAGGTCGAAGAAGCGCGCGAGCTTCTCGAGCGCGCAGGAGTCAAACCATGAATACGATGACTTTTCGACGCTATACCGCTCGGGTCGAATACGACGAGCGCGACGACATCTTTATCGGCCGGGTGCTCGGACTTCGCAGCATCGTCAGCTTTCACGGAAAGACGGTGGCTGAGCTGCGGCGTGAGTTCGCTGCGGCGATCAAGGACTATCTTGCAGACTGCGAAGAGCAAGGTATCTCCCCCGAGAAACCTGCCTCGGGAAAGTTGCTCCTTCGCGTGCCGCCCGAGGTGCACAGTCGGGCGTTGATAAAGGCTCAGGCAATGGGCAAAAGCCTGAATCAGTGGGCTACCGAAGCGCTCGAGCAGGCGGTGCGAGCTGATGGCTAACAATTTGGCTCTTCGCGCGGCACTCGAGGCTTCCGAAGGAAAGCGCGCCGATGAGCGACCACTGACCGTGGAAGCGCTCAGGGAAGTGCTGCGCGAGGAATTGGCTCCATATGAAACCAAGGCGTCGGCGACTGACCGTCCGCGCAAGCGGACAGGCGCTGGCAAGCCGGCGTCTGCCGCTTGGCTCAAACGTCGGGCCCGATCCGATGCAGCGCCTGCCGTCGCCAGCGCCCTTGACTTGGCTGTATGGCGCGCTCAAAGGAATGTGGGGGGAGCCGTGAGCCCCGCATAGGTGGCAGATCGGGATCGGCAAGGCCTCGTCGCATCGTGGCGAGAAGCGCTGCTCGCTCGTGTTTCGTGTCCAAGCGCAAGATGATTCCGTGATGACGCAAGTGCGCCGGTCCGTCGCATGTCCTTACGCTCCGCCTCCCCGGCTCTTGCCGCAGCAATCCTCTTCGGCGCCAGCACCCCGTTGGCGAAAGTCCTGCTCGGCGACGTGCCGCCGATGCTGCTGGCGGGGCTGCTCTACGTAGGTAGCGGACTCGGCTTGGCGGTCGTGCTGGCCCTGAAGCGCTTGCTGACGAGCGGCGTCCAGACCGAAGCCGCCCTATGCATTCCACGCAACGAAGTGCCCTGGCTGCTGGGCGCCATCCTTTTCGGCGGCGTGCTGGGGCCCGTGCTGTTGATGGTCGGGTTGACCCGAACCAGCGCGGCTTCGGCGTCGTTGCTGCTCAACGTCGAGAGCGTGCTCACGGCGGTTCTCGCGTGGGTCGTGTTCAAGGAGAACGCGGACCGGAGAATCGTCCTGGGCATGCTCGCCATTGTGGTGGGCGGTGCGTTGCTGTCGTGGGAGCCGACCGCTGCGACGTTCTCGACGGGCGCCCTGCTGATCGTCGCCGCGTGCCTGTGTTGGGCCATCGACAACAACCTGACCCGAAAGGTTTCGGCCAACGACGCGTTGCTGGTTGCCTGCCTCAAGGGCCTGCTCGCCGGCTTGTGCAACACGACACTCGCCCTCGCGAGCGGCGCACAGTTTCCTGCGGCGCTCGCGCTCGGCTCGAGCCTGCTGGTCGGGTTCTTCGGCTACGGCCTGAGCTTGACGCTCTTCGTCGTGGGTCTGCGAACGCTCGGCACGGCACGCACGGGAGCATACTTTTCGGTAGCGCCGCTGTTCGGGGTCGTCCTGTCGCTTCTCATTTGGCCCGAAGTACCCGGCGCCCTGTTCTGGGCAGCAACGGGCTCGATGGCGCTGGGTATCTGGCTGCATTTGAGCGAGCGCCACGAGCATGAACATACGCACGAGCCGTTGGTGCATTCTCACAGGCACAGGCACGACGAGCACCATCGCCATCGGCACGACTTCCCCTGGCAAGGAGAGGAGCCGCACGTCCACGTGCATCGCCACGAAGTGCTGACACACAAGCACCCGCACTATCCCGATATTCATCATCGGCACTCGCATTGAGAAGCGGAACGCCGCAAATCACGTTCCGCGGTGGTGGCAAGCGATGAACACAAGTCATGTTTCGGATACGTGGGAACGCGGCAGCCCGTACGAGCAGTACATCGGCCGCTGGAGTCGCACGATTGCCCCGCTCTTCTTGACGTGGCTGGATCAGCCCGCCGGCAAGCGGTGGCTGGATGTCGGTTGCGGCACGGGGGCGCTGTCCGCGGCAATCCTCGATCGATGCGCCCCGAGCAGTGTGGTGGCGGTCGACCCTTCGGACGGCTTCCTCGAACTGGCGGCCCACAACCTCGCCGGCAAAGCACGCGTTCTCGCTGGAAATGCGGCAGCGCTTCCGCTCGATGGCGGCGCATGCGACGTCGTCGTCTCGGGGCTCGTACTGAACTTCGTTCCGGCTTTGCCGCCCGCCCTCTCGGAGATGAGGCGCGTCACTGCTCTCGGCGGAACCATCGCCGCCTATGTATGGGACTACGCCGACGGAATGGAGATCATCAAGTACTTCTGGGACGCCGCGGCATCCCTCGATTCGGCGGCCGCTCGACTACACGAAGGAACTCGCTTCCCGGTGTGCAAGCCGTCCGCGCTGAAAACCGCCTTCGAGGAAGCGGGACTCACCGATGTCGAAACCACGGCGATCGAGGTGATCGCGGAGTTCGTCGACTTCGAGGACTACTGGCGTCCGTTTCTCGGAGGACAGGGACCCGCGCCGGCCTATGCGATGTCCCTTTCCGAAGAACGACGCGCCACGCTGAGAGCCACCCTGAAGTCGGCGTTGCCGCAAGCAGTGGGCGGGGCCATCTCGCTCAGAGCGAGCGCATGGGCCGTTCGCGGGGCGACGCGCAGCGAGGCCTGATCCCTGCGCTCGAGCGGGCGCCCAAACGGGAAGCGACGCTGGCCGCGCAGCTCGAACGGAATGCCGACGAATCCGTCGTGGCCGGCTCAGACTGTGGAGTCGTTCGATACCTCTGGAGACGACCATGCCAGACGTTTGGACTACGGTTCAGGACCTGGACCGGGCGACACAGGAGCGGCTCGCCGATGTTCTGGAAAAGCGCGGTGCCGATGCCCAGCAGCACGCGATGCGTCGCGCTTTCCTCCAGGAGGTTCCCTTTCCTCGAAATGCCCGGGTATTGGACGTCGGGTGCGGGACCGGCGTATCGACGCGGGTGCTCGCCGGCTGGCCCAACGTGGCTTCCGTGGTCGGAATCGATCCGGCGCGTGCGTTGCTCGAGAAAGCGCGCGTCGCCGCCGCGGATCTGCCTGACGTGAGCTTTCACGAAGGCGACGGTCGATCGCTTCCTTTCGACGGCGCGACGTTCGACATCGTCGCCTCCGATTCGATGTTGAGCCATGTGCCAGGCCCGGAACGGGCGATCGAGGAAGCCTTCCGGGTGCTTCGCGCCGGAGGTTGCCTTGCCGTTTTCGACGGAGACTACGCCACGACCACGGTCGCGCTGGCCGACCATGACCCGTTGCAGGTCTGCGTCGACGCGATGATGGCCCACTCCGTAACCGATCGCCGGATCATGCGTCGCCTGACGAACGTCGTTGCTGCCTGCGGCTTCGAGGTCGTCTCCTTCCGAAGCTTCGGCTTCGCCGAGACAGGCGACGAAGGCTACATGCTCACCGTGGTGGACCGGGGCGCCGACGTTCTGTGCAGCCAGGGCCTCATCGGGAAGGACACCGCTGCGGCCCTGAAAGAAGAGGCGCGCAGTCGTCTGCGGGCAGGACGTTTCTTCGGGCACATTGCGTATGCCGGCCTCATCGCGCGCAAGCCATGACCGGCACGACGACGTTCCGATGCGGCGTAACAGGCCGATGAACCGGATGCGCTCGCGAGCGCCCGGTCCTTGCAGGCGTCTTGCGGCGCGCGCCGGTTACCGCGAACGTTAGGCGCTCGAATGCGGCTCTGGTCGTTGCACCCTCGTTACCTCGATCGGCAAGGGCTCTGCGCATTGTGGCGAGAAGCGCTGCTCGCTCGTGCAGTGCTGGCTGGCAAGACCCGCGGTTATCGGAATCATCCTCAACTCGAGCGTTTTCGCTCGCTGCCGGCCCCGTCTTCCGCCATGAGTTCGTACCTGAAGGGCGTTCATGCGGAGGCCGTGGCGCGCGGCTACGCCTTCGACCGTAGCAAGATCGGCCGCGCGAACCGGCACGCGCACATTCTCGTGACGACCGGGCAAGTCGAGTATGAGTGGCGTCATCTCCTGCAGAAGCTCGCGGCCCGAAATCCCGCGCTGCACGAGCAGTGGCGCGCAATCCGCGCGCCGGAATGCCACCCGATGTTCCGCCTTCAGCCGGGTCCCATCGAATCGTGGGAGCGCGGCAACGGCAAAGCATCGAGACGCGCCTGACCGCTCCGTCGAGCGCTGCAATGTCGGTGAGGCGGATGCCGGCATCGCGCAGCAGGGGGTAGGCGCGCCAGAATCCGGTGTCACCCCGGAAGTCGGGTAGCCCGGAATCCACGCCGATCCCTGCCCCGGCGAGGATCAGAAGGCCGGTGGCGTCGGAGAGGTACCGCGCCGCCTGCCGTATCGCCGGGTCGTTCGCGCCGATCGTTCGGGTTGCGGACATGTCGTGGCAATCGGCGCGATTCGGAGTCCCGTGGGTCTAAGCTGTCTCGGCAACCTGTTCTTTTTTGCCAGGCGAATGAATTATCCATTGCGCTGCCGGTGCGGAACGTTGAGGGGCAACGTCGGCCATCCGGAGAAGGCGAGCCGGGTGGTCTGCTACTGCAAGGACTGCCAGTCGTTCGCGCACTTCCTCGGCAAGCCGGACGATGTGCTGGACTCGCTCGGCGGAACCGAATCCGTCGCAACGCTCTCGCAGTATGTCGAGTTCACGCAAGGCCTGGAGGCGCTCGCTTGCATGTCGCTCAGCCCGAAGGGCGTGCTGCGCTGGTATGCGAGCTGCTGCAACACGCCGATCGGAAACACGCTGCGCGACCGCAGGATCGCCTACGTCGCTCTCGTCCACTCGTGCTTGCCGGGTTCGTCGGCGACGCGGGAGGATGCTTTCGGTCCGGTTCGCCTGCGCGCGAACGCCGCGAGCGCCAAACGCAGCACCGAGTCGTCGTGGATGCGCAATGTCGGAGGGCTCGTTCGCATCCTGCTGCCGGTTGCGCGCGCTCGCCTCGCGGGCAGCTACAGGCGAACGCCGTTTTTCGATCCGGGTTCCGGGGAACCCGTGGCGCAGCCGAAAGTGATCACGCGCGAAGAGCGGGCGAGCTTGCGGCGCGCCGTCGGGTGACGCGGTGCCGGCAAGCACGGCGCCGACCGGCGGGCGTCACGGGGCGACGCGCCGCACGCAACCGTTGTTCGTGAGGGCGTGGTTCGTGATGCAATCGTGCGTCGCCCCTCCAACTCATCCCGGACATGCGCTTCGAAGGCATCATCAAGACGTGGAACGACGAGCGCGGTTTCGGCTTCATCGAACCGGCTCTGGGCGGACAGGAGATCTTCGTGCACGTCCGTGCCTTCTCGCGCAACGGGGTCAGGCCGCGCGAGAACCAGCGCGTTTCCTTCGAGGTCGAACTCGGCCCTCGCGGGAAGAAGCGGGCCAGGAACGTCGAACCGGTCCGATCGCTCCGACGCGCAACTTCGCGCAACGACTCGCCCGCACGATGGGGCACGGCGACGCTGTTCGCGATCCCGCTGTTCCTGGCGCTGTTCGCGATAGTGGGCGTTCTGTGGAACCCGCCGGCTTTCGTCGTCGGCCTGTATGCCGCTGCAAGCTTGCTCGCCTTTCGCCTGTACGCGGCCGACAAGTCCGCGGCGAAGCGCGGCGCGTGGCGTACGCCCGAGGCGTGGCTTCATGGCGTCGCCCTTCTCGGTGGTTGGCCGGGAGCGCTCGTTGCCCAACAAGTGCTGCGGCACAAGTCGAGCAAGATGGCGTTTCGAGCGGTCTTCTGGTGGACCGTCGTACTCAATGTGGTGGCCTTCGTCGTGCTTTGTTCGCCGATCGGCGATGCGCTGTGGCAATCGCGGTAAGGGGCTGCGGAACCCGGGAGAGCGGAAATGCGAAAGCTGGTCGTGGGTACGTTCCTGACCCTGGACGGCGTCATGCAGGCGCCCGGCGGCCCCGACGAGGACCGTGACGACGGCTTCCGGCACGGTGGCTGGCTCGTCCCCTGGTTCGACGAGAAGATGGGCGAGATCATGACCGAGTGGACCACCCGCGCCGGCTGCTTTCTCCTCGGGCGCAGGACCTACGAAATCTTCGCGGCCGCGTGGCCGAAGGCCACCGACCCGGCCGACGAGATCGCGGCGGCGCTCAACACCCGGCCGAAGTTCGTCGCTTCGCGCACGCTCGCCCGCGTCGACTGGAGCCACTCGCGCCTGATCGAAGGCGACGTCGCCACCGAGGTCGCGCACCTCAAGACGCAGGACGGCGGCGAAATCCAGGTCCACGGCAGCGGCGACCTCGTCCAGACGCTGCTCGCGCACGACCTGATCGATACGTTGCGCCTCTGGCAGTTCCCCGTCGTTCTCGGCTCCGGCAAGCGCCTGTTCGGCAAAGGCACGATCCCGGCCAGCTTCCGGCTCGTCGAAACCCGGCAGTCGACCACCGGTGCCGTACTGCACGTCTACGAGCGCGCCGGGGCACTCCGGTACGGCGAGGTCGAAGTCGGCCGTGACACCGTGGTCTTCGACCATCGCGCCGACGGCTCACCGCGAGAATCGGCTTGAACCGCGTCTCGGCCGTGCGCCGGATGTGCGCGAAAACGCCGCGTTGTCGCCTGTGCCCCTGCCGATGAATGCCGCCGCCGCCCTCGGCCGTCGTCCGTCGACGCTTCGCGCGCGCACGCTGCGGGTCGCCCGCGCCGCGCTGCCGGCGCTCGTCGTGGCCTGCGCCGCCCCCGCATACGCCTGGAGCAACCACGCGCTGAACACGTGGGCTGCGCTGAAGAACGTGCCGGACTTCGTGCGCCTGGCGCCGGTGCACGTCGAGTCGCTCGATGTCTTCCTCGCCGCGCAGGCGGGCGAGCTCGAGCCAGTGCTGGACGCGCAGGAGGCGTGGTCGCGTGAGCACGTTCCGACGTATCCGCCGCGTCCCCAAGCGCTGCGTTTCGTGGCGGCCGGCGCGCAGACACCGGACGAGCTGCGCCGCCGCTTCGTCGCTGCCCTCCGGATCGCACCCGATGCGCGTCTCGCGCTGTTCCTCAAGCGCGTGTCCGCAGACGACGCCAGGGGCCGCCCGGCCCTCGCCGGCAACCACGTGAGCACGCTTGCCGACGAGGAGGGCGAGGAGGCCGCCGGCGAATCACCGTACGTCGCGCTGCGCGAAGGCGACGCGGTTTCGCCGCTGGCGGTCGTTGCGACCGCGTCGGACGAACCCGACTACGGGCTCGACATCGGCGTCTGGGAAGACAACGGGACCGCGCACGGTCGCGCGTACGGGCTGGGCAAGCAGCCGTTCGGCAATCCCGCACTCGATTTCGGAACGCAGGCGCCGTTCCACATGGGCTTCTACGACGAGTCCCCGCTCATTTATGCCGCCGCGGGCTTCCTGAAGCGGACCTACCCGGAATACCGGATTCACCTGTACCGCACGCTGGCGCTGCACGCGTTTCGCACCGGGCACGATTACTGGGGCTGGCGCTTCGCGGGCTGGGCAATGCACTACATCCAGGACCTGACGCAGCCGTACCACGCACGAGTGCTGCCGGGCGTGAGCACGGCGCGCACGCTGTGGATCAACGCGCTCGACATCGCCGGATGGCCGGACGCGAAGAACCGCGCGATCACGCTGGTCTCGAACCGGCACCTGGCGCTGGAGAACTTCCAGCGCACGGCGGTCGTCGCCGATCATCGGGACCCGGCGAGTGACGGACCGCTGCTGCGCGCGCTCGCGGGAGCGGACGACGGCGGCGCGCCGGCCGCGTCGCTCGACGGCACGGATGCGGCGGCGCAGCCGGCCTTCGGCGAGAACGATCCGCGCGCGCTCGTGGCACGACGCGCGGCGCAGGCAGCCGATTCGCTGGACCGCGCGGTCGCGACGGCGTTGCCCGCGAAATACGTCGACGATCCCAACTTCGAGTTCGGCGTCGACGCACGCGGGGTCGATCTCCATGCACGGCTCGACGAGACCGCGCCGGCCGCACGCGACGCGATGGTGCTCGCGCTCGTGCCGTTGATGCGCGAGTACGGTGCGCACACGCGTGCGTTCGTACGCGCGATGCTGGCCGGTCGCGGCGTGCAGCGTCCGTGAGGCCCGCCGGTCCTTCTTTCGCGCCGGAAGCCGAACTCCTAGAATGGTCGGGCGCGGGCGTTCCGGGCTGCACACCGGCATCCTGCTCCGCGCCGATGGTCCACCTGGTGTCGAGCGACATCGACTTCCCGTATCGGCTGTACCCGGTACACCCTCGCTGATCTTCCAACCGTGCGGGTCCGTGCAACGGACCCGGTCCTTTCACTGATGGAGGATGAGATGAAGACGTTTCCATCCAACGGAATCGACGAGTTGAAACGCGAGGTCCGCGGGCAGGTCCTTCTGCCCGAAGACGCGGACTACGAGGCGGCACGAACGATCTGGAACGCGATGGTCGACCGTCATCCCGCGCTGATCGTTCGCTGCGGCGCCACTTCGGACGTCGTGCCCGCGGTGCACTTCGCCAGAAACCACGACGCCGTGCTCGCCATTCGCGGCGGCGGGCACAACATCGCGGGCAATGCCCTGTGCGACGACGGCATCGTAGTCGACCTCTCGCAGCTGAAAGCCGCGCAGGTCGACCCGGTCGCGCGCCGCATCACTGTCGAGGCCGGTGCCACGCTCGCCGACTTCGACGCCGCCGCGCAGGCGCACGGTCTGGCGACGCCGGTCGGCATCAATTCCACGACGGGGCTGGCCGGCTTGACGCTCGGCGGCGGCTTCGGCTGGCTGAGCCGCAAGTACGGCATGACCGTCGACAACCTCGAGTCCATGGAGGTCGTGACGGCGACCGGAGAGACGTTGCGCGCCAGCGAAACGGAGAACCCCGATCTCTTCTGGGCGCTGCGCGGAGGGGGCGGCAATTTCGGCGTCGTCACGCGCTTCGAATTCCGCTTGCATCCGGTGGGCCCCGACCTGTTGACCGGGCTGATCTTCTACCGGCTCGCCGAAGCAAAGTCGGTGCTGCAGCAGTACCGGGAATTTCTCGCGAAGGCGCCCGATGAACTCAACGTGTGGGCCGTCCTGCGCCAGGCGCCTCCTCTCCCGTTCCTGCCCGAGGCGGTGCACGGCAAGGAGATCGTCGCGCTGGCGCTGCTCTACGTCGGCGATCCCGCGGAGGGCGAACCGCTCGTCGAGCCGCTGCGCCGATTCGGCACGCCGGTCGGCGAGTTCATCGGCGTGCAACCGTACACGGCCTGGCAGAAGGCCTTCGATCCATTGTTGACCCCCGGTGCGCGCAACTACTGGAAGTCGCACAATTTCTCGAAGCTCGACGACGCGCTGTTCGACACCGTGATCGAGTACGTCGGCAAGCTGCCGTCGCCGCAGTGCGAGATCTTCTTCGGCGCCGTCGGTCGTGCGACGACGCGCCCCGCACCCGATGCGACGGCGTACGCGCATCGGGACGCCGAGTTCGTCATGAACGTGCATGGCCGCTGGAACGACGCGGCCGACGACGACCGCTGCATCGGCTGGGCACGCGCGTATTTCCGCGCGTCGGCGCCGTTCGCCAGTGGCGGCGTCTATTCCAATTTCCTGACGGCCGACGAAGGCGATCGCGTGGCGGCCGCGTACGGCTCGAATTACGAGCGCCTTGCCCAGGTGAAGCGCAGATACGATCCGACCAATTTCTTTCGCGTGAACCAGAACATCGTGCCGGCGTAGAGGTCGTTTCCGATCCGGTTGCGGTGCCGAGCCGGCATCTGGCGGCGCATGCGCACGCGGTAGACTGCCTCGCCCCACCCGCGTACGACCGCCCACGGGCGACGTCGTCCGTCGCCCCTTTTTCACGATCCACGAATGCGAAGAACCCGTTTCCCCGTCGAACCCGCCCGCCTGCGACGGATCGTCGCACCGCTGCTTCTCGCCGCATCGGCCGCCGCCGCCGCCGAGCCGATCGGCGAGGTCGACACCGTATTCAAGCTGATCGGCCCGGACCACAAGATCGTCGTCGAGGCCTACGACGATCCCCGGGTCGAGGGCGTCACCTGCTACGTGTCGCGCGCGAAGACCGGCGGCATCAAGGGCGCGCTCGGCGTGGCCGAAGACCGTTCCGAGGCGTCGATCGCGTGCGCGCGCGTCGCCCCGGTGTCGATCACGCAGCCGCTGCCGATGCAGGAAGAGGTGTTCAGCGAACGGATCAGCCTCGTTTTCAAGAAGCTGCGCATCGTGCGCATGGTCGATCGACGGCGCAACGCGCTGGTGTACATGACGTACTCGGAGCGGCTGATCGAAGGCTCGCCGCAGAACTCGGTGACCGTGGTGCCGCTGGACCGCGCGACGGCGATTCCGGTGAAGGATTGAGCGTCGGTCAGCGCATGTAGGCGTAGCCGTCTTTCTGCAGCCGAACGATCTCGGCGTCCGCCATCGGCACCATCTGCGCGAAGCCGTGGATGTCCGACGGCGCGTAGCCGCGCATCGCCGCGTCGGCGCGGCAGACGCGGAACTCGATCGGACCGCTTCTCGTCAGGCTTTGTGCGCGCTCCATCGCGGCTTGGTATTGCGCGAAGTCGCGGATGCCGAACATCGGAATCGCGTCGCCGTGCACGACGACGACGATCGACGACTCGAAGGGGTTCGCTTCGTAGACCTTGTTCAGGTAGCTGATGCGATCGAGGACGCGCGCGAACGCCTCGAGACTGCCTGCGTCGACGTCGTAGACGACCTTCGTCGGCGAATAGTCGATCGCGACGTCGCGTGCGCCGCCCCACGGCGCGCTCGTCTGCGCGCGCAGCGCCCACGGCGCGAGCAGCACAAGGCCGGCGAGCGCCCTGCGCTGCCCGTTCGCGCGACGGCCGTGCAAGCGGGGAATCGTCCCGGTCACTTCCGCAGTTGCGGCTGGTCGAGGTAGCGCACGTCCTTCACCGGCAGCGGCAGCGGATTGATGTACCGGTAGCCCTTGCCTTGCCAGTACGCGATCTCGGGGAATCCGGCCGGAACGATCGTGACGAAGCCGTGCATGTCCTCGGCCTCGAAGCCCGCGGCGCGCATCGCGTTGTTGCACATCTTGAACTCGACGCCCGCCTGCGCCAGTTCGGCCAACCGGTCGACGATTCCCTGGTACTTCTCGTAGTTCTCTTTCGCGAAGGCGCGCAGCTCGGGCCCGTGCGTCACGACGACGACCTTGCCGCGCGTCTCCTTCTGCGTGTTCTTGACGAAGTTGTAGAGAATGGCGAGCTTGCGCGGGTCTTCGTAGTTGACGTCGAAGACGACGTGCTCGACGGGCATTTCGTGCAGGTCGACCTTGGCGGTGCCGTACGGAGCGAAGGATTCGGCGAGCGCCGACGACGAGACGGCGGCGGCGAGGGCGAGCGTGGCGGCGAACAGTGCGTTTCTCATGCGGGCTGGTGCAGTGTGGTCGGGTGGAAGCGTATCGCGAGTATCGACGGGCAAGGCCGTGCCGCGGATCTCATTCGGCTTTGTTCTGTCGATATGGCGAAAAACGCGCAGGCGTCGAGCGACGCGACGGATCGCGCCGAACACGACGCATCGCGCGAAACGGCGCCGGTGCGCCCGCGCGATCTACTCGGTCGTCTTGCCGTCGAAATGCTCTTCGGAAGCGTCGGCCTCGGCCTTCGTCGGGTGCACGGTTCCGTCGACGTGCTCCGGCGGCGCGTAGATCGTGTAGAGCCGCAGCGGCTCCTCGCCGGTGTTGCGCACGTTGTGACGTGCACCGGCCGGTACGATCACTGCGATGTCGTCCTCGATCGGGCTCGCGACGCCGTCGATCACGATCTCTCCGCTGCCTTCCTCGACGCGGAAGAACTGGTCGCGGTCGTCGTGTACTTCCTCGCCGATCTCCTCGCCGGGCGCCAGCGACATCAGCACGAGCTGCAGGTTCCGGCCGGTGTAGAGCACGCGGCGAAAGTCGGCGTTCTCCTCGGTGAGGTTCTCGATGTCGCCGATGAATCCTTTCATGCGGTTCTCCCTGTTCGAGCGTTCGCGCCCCGATGCTAACCGCAGCCTCGTTCCGGGCGCCGTACCGCCGACCGCCGTCGCGGGGGATTGGGGTTCAGAGCCCGCGCTCGACCATCTCGACGACCCGGTCGCCGAGCTTGCGCAACGGTCCGCGCGGCGTACCGTGCAGCGGTCCGTCGAGCGCGAGCATCGCCAGTCCGTGCACCGCCGACCAGGCGAGATATTCCGCGCCCGGTCGGCGCTCGGGCGGCAGCAGGCCGGCCCGGACGTATCGATCGAGCGCGTCGCCCAGCAGCTGGAACGGATTTCGTCCGCTTGCGCCGGCGCGCGCCGGGTCCGGATCGCTGCGCTGCGGGGGATCCGCACCGGTTTGTGCCGCTGCGGCGAAGGCGGTGCGGAACAGCCCCGGCTCGTCGAACGCGAAGCGCAGGTACCCGACGCCGACGGCGCGCAGGCTTTCGCGTGCCATCCGGGCCTCGTCGGTCGGCTCCGTTCCGATCCGGCGCTGCGCACGGGCGAATTCCTTTTCCATCGCGAGGGCGGCCGCCGCGATGGCCGCCGAACGCACCGCGGCGAGCAGGTCGAGGCGGCTCTCGAAGTGCCGGTAGGCCGCGTTGGGAACCACCCCCGCGCGGCGGGTCGCTTCGCGCAGCACGACCGCCGAGGGTCCACCCGCGCGCGCCAACTCGATTCCCGCCTCGACCAGCGCACGCCGCAGGTCGCCATGACGGTACGTGCTTCGCGGCTGGGGGGCGGGATCCATGCGGCAAGGGTACACAAGCGACCCCGGCGAACCGTTCGGGGAAGCGGCCCGCGAAGGGCAGGCGATCGATTCCCCGAATACGATCGCGTGTTTTGTGGACAGCGTCCACATATATCGGCGATCATCCATTCTCCTTCCATGGCCTGCGGCCCGCCGCGTCCGGCGCCGCCACGACACGAGGAGACCCCATGCATGTCACGCCGTATCTATGCTTCGAGGGCCGTTGCGAGGAGGCCCTCCGGTTCTACCAGGACGCGATCGGTGCGCAGATCGAGGCGCTGATGCGCTTTCGCGAAGCGCCGCAGACGCCCGACGCGTCCGCCGGCTGCGGCGAGATGCCGCCGGCCGTCACCGGCGAGAAGGTGATGCATGCGAGCCTGCGCATCGGCGACTCGACGATCTTCGCTTCCGACGGACGGTGCAGCGGCAACGCCCGCTTCGATGGAATCGCACTGACGATCCACGCGCGAGACGACGCGCATGCGGAGCAGCTGTTCACCGCACTGTCGGCCGGCGGGCAGGTGCAGATGCCGCTCGAGCAGACCTTCTTCGCGTCGCGCTTCGGGATGCTCGCCGATCGCTTCGGGGTAGGCTGGATGATCATCTCGGAACCGGCCTCGTCGTAATCGGGCGCCCGGGGGGATCGATGCCTCGCGTGATCTTCACGCAGCAACTCGCGCGCTTCACCGAAGTGCCCGAGATCGAAGCCGACGCGGCGACGCTCGCGCAGGCGCTCGACGCCGCGTTCGCGGCCAACGCCCGCTTGCGCGGCTACGTGCTCGACGACCAGTCGCACCTGCGTCGGCACGTCGTCGTCTTCGTCGACGGCCGGCGCCTGCGCGTGCGCGAGAACCTCGAGGTGCCGCTCGCGCCCGGCAGTACCGTCCACGTTTTCCAGTCGCTGTCCGGAGGATGACGATGAGCGATCGAGCCTGGGTCGCCACCCGCAAGGGACTGTTCGAACTGCGTCGCGCCGGCGACCGCTGGCGCATCGGCAACGTGCATTTTCTCGGCGAACCGGTCACGGCCGTGCTTCCCGCCGACCCGGCGGCACCGTCGCGCCCGATGATCGCGGCGCTCAATCTCGGTCATTTCGGCGTGAAGTGCCACGTCTCGACCGACCGGGGCGAGAGCTGGCACGAGGTGGCGGCGCCGGCGTACCCGCCGCAGCCCGCCGACATCGGCGACGACGTCGAGTGGAAGCTGCAGCAGATCTGGACGCTCGTCGGCAAGGGCGACGACGTCTGGGCGGGAACGCTGCCGGGCGGGCTGTTCCGCTCGCGCGACGGCGCCCAGTCGTGGCAATTGAACGAGGCGCTGTGGAACGACCCGCGCCGGCTCGAGTGGTCGGGCGGTGGCTACGACGCGCCGGGCCTGCATTCGATCGTCCTCGATCCACGCGACGACGATCCGGCGCATCAGCGCATGCTCGTCGGCGTGAGCACCGGCGGCGTATGGTCGAGCGTCGACGGCGGCACGAGCTGGACGCTCGTCGGCCGGGGGCTGCGCGCCGAATACATGCCGCCCGAGCAGGCGCACGACGAGATCTCGCAGGACGTGCATCGGCTGGCCGCGTGCGCGTCGAGTCCCGATCACGTCTGGTGCCAGCACCACAACGGGATCTTCCGCTCGACCGACGCCGGGCACACGTGGACCGAGATCACCGGGGTTCCGGTGTCGGCCTTCGGTTTCGCGGTCGCCGCCGACCCGAACGATCCGTTGCGCGCCTGGTTCGCGCCGGCGGTGGCCGACCAGCGCCGCGTTCCGGTCGACGCCGCCTTCGCCGTGCTGCGAACCGACGACGGCGGGCGCTCGTTCGTCGCACTGCGCAGCGGGTTGCCGCAGTCGCATTGCTACGACCTCGTCTACCGGCATTGCCTCGACGTCGACGGCGAAGGACGCACGCTGCTGATGGGCTCGACGACCGGCTCGTTGTGGGCAAGCGCCGATGGCGGCGAGCACTGGCAGACGGTCTCGACGTCGCTGCCTCCCATCGCCGCCGTCGCCCTCGAGCGCGGCTGAGCCAGCCCCCCGCGGCCCGGCCTACAGCCGCTGGATGTCGTTGTCGATCGGCAGCGCCTGCCCGGAGATCGATTTCGCCGCGTCGGAGGCGAGGAACACGGCGAGCGCGGCGATGTCGCGCGGATCGACCAGTCTGCGCAGCGACTGGTTCGCCGTCGACGCGTCGCGCTCTTCGTCCACGCTGAGTCCGGAGCGTTGCGCGCGGCCCTCGAACACGCGCTGCAGCCGCGGGCCGTCGACCGGCCCGGGCAGGATCGCGTTGGCGCGAATGCCGAAGTCGCCCAGTTCGATCGAGAGTGTCTTCGTGAAGCCGACCAGCGCCCACTTGGTCGCCGAGTAGGCGCTGCGGTTCGCGTAGCCGAAACGTCCGGCCGCCGACGACATCACGACGATGACGCCGGCGGGCGACTTCTTCAGCGCCGGGATCGCCAGCCGCGTGACGTCGAAGGTCCCGGTGAGGTTGACCCGGACGACGCGATCCCAGTCCTCGGGCGGCACCTCGTCGACCGGCAGCGTCGGTCCGGCGACGCCGGCGTTGTTCACCAGCACGTCGAGCCCGCCCAGGGCGTCGATCGCCGCCGGCACCATTCGCTCGACGTCGGCGCGCAGGGACACGTCGCAACGCATCGTTCCCAGCCCGGGGATCTCGCGCGAGAGCTCGGCGAGCGCCGCTTCGTCGAGGTCGCAGACGAACACGCGCGCACCCTGCGCGACGAACGCACGGGCGACCTCGCGCCCGATGCCGGACGCCCCGGCCGTGATCAGGACCCGCTGCTTCATGGCACGCCTCCTTTTCCGATGGTTGCGAACAGGGTAATCGCGACGCGCGGCGCGGGCACGGGTACCGTCGGAAACCACGCCGGAGATTTCGATGGCGAACCGACTTGCCCACGAAACCAGCCCCTATCTGCAGCAGCACGCCGCGAATCCGGTCGACTGGTATCCGTGGGGCGAAGAGGCGCTCGCGCTCGCGCGTGACACCGAACGCCCGATCCTGCTGTCGGTCGGCTATTCGGCGTGCCACTGGTGCCATGTGATGGCGCACGAATCGTTCGAGGATTCCGACACCGCCGCGATCGTCAATCGGCATTTCGTGGCGATCAAGGTCGATCGCGAGGAGCGCCCCGACCTCGACCAGATCTATCAGGCCGCGCATCAGCTGATCACGCGCCGCGGCGGCGGCTGGCCGCTGACGATGTTCCTCACTCCCGAGGGCAAGCCGTTCTACGGCGGAACCTATTTTCCGAAGCAGTCGCGCTACGGGCTGCCGGGCTTCGACGAGCTGCTCGCGCGCATCGCGCAGCTGTGGGGCGAGCGGCGCGAATCGCTGCTCGCGCAGGGCGACGAGGTGGTGCGCTATCTCGCGCAATCCGCGCGCGAAGGCGGCGCCGCGGCGGCAGGCGCTGCGGGCGCTGCGGACAGTGAAGACGCGCTCGAGACGTTCGCGCCGCGCGCCGGGGCGGCGCTGCGCGATGCGCTGATGCCCTCGTTCGACCGCCAATGGGGCGGCTTCGGCGGCGCACCGAAGTTCCCGCAGCCGGCACTGCTCGAAGCGCTGCTGCAGCGGGCGATGGGCGCGGGCGATGCCGAGGCGGGCGAAGCGGTCGCGACGACGCTCGTTCGCATGGGCGAGGGCGGGCTGTTCGACCAGCTCGGCGGCGGTTTCTGCCGATACAGCACCGATGCGCGCTGGGAGATTCCGCATTTCGAGAAGATGCTCTACGACAACGGGCCGCTGCTGCGCCTGTACGCGCAAGCCTGGCGACTCGACCCGAGCGCGCTGTTTCGCCGCGTGTGCACCGAGACCGCCGACTGGACGATGCGCGAAATGCAATCGCCCGAGGGCGGCTACTCCAGCAGCCTCGACGCCGATTCGGAAGGCGAGGAGGGGCGCTTCTACGTGTGGTCGCGCGACGAGGTCGCGCGCGTGCTCGGCGGCGACTTCGACGCGTTCGCGCTGCGCTACGGGTTGGACCAGGCACCGAACTTCGAGGGCCGCTCGTGGCACCTGCGCATCGCCCGCCCGGTCGACGAGGTCGCCGTGCGCTGCGGCGTGCCCGAGGCGCAGGCGACCGCGCAGATCGAGCGCGCGCGCGAGCGTCTGTTCGCGCTGCGCGAAACGCGCGTGCATCCGGGGCTCGACGACAAGGTGCTCGCCAGCTGGAACGCGCTCGCGATCGACGGCATGGCGTTCGCCGCGCGCGTCTTCGCCGAGCCGAGCTGGGCGGCGTCGGCGCGCGACGCGCTCGATTTCGTGCGCGCCACGCTATGGCGCGACGGCCGGCTGCTCGCGACGTACAAGGACGGGCGCGCGCACCTGAATGCGTATCTCGACGACCACGCGTTCCTGCTCGGCGCGCTGCTCGAGTGCATGCAGGCGCAGGTGCTGCGCGTCGACGACCTGCGCTTCGCCTGCGCGATCGCCGACGCGATGCTCGATCGCTTCGAGGATCGCGAAGCGGGTGGCTTCTTCTTCACCAGCCACGACCACGAAGCGCTGGTGACGCGCCCGAAGTCGGCTTCCGACGCGGCAACGGCGTCGGGCAACGGCGTCGCGGCGCTGCATCTGCAGCGGCTCGGCCACGTCGTCGGCGATGCGAGGTATCTCGAGGCCGCGCGCCGGACGATGGCGTGCTTCGCCGCCGACGCGCAACGCGCACCGCACGCGTTCGCGACGTTGGCCCGCGCGATGGCCGAGTACGCCGCGCCGCCCACGGTCGTCGTGCTGACCGGTCCGCAGGCCGAGATCCGGCGCTGGAGCGAGGCGCTTGCGCGCCTGCCGCTCGCCTCGACGCTGATCTTCGCGTTGCCCGGGTCGATCGACACGCTGCCCGAAGCGCTCGCCAAGCCGGTCGGCGAACAAGCGCGCGCGTGGGTCTGCCAGGGTCCCCGGTGCCTGGCGCCGATCGACGCCCTCGACGCATTGCGAACGCAACTCGCCGGCGAGCAGCCGCCCGGCCCGCCGGCGGGTGTCCGCTAATCGGGCACCGCCAAGGCTCACGATTCTCGTTGTGTCGAATCAGGACATTCAACCGCTCGAACTCGTCCGCATATCGGACACTTCGACAGCGATGTCCGGGGCGCGCGAACCCCGGCAGCAGCGGCGAGGCGGTCTTTTCGCGCGGAATGGCACGGTCGTTGCGTTAGTCCCGGTGAGGTCGATCGTGCGGATCGCGCACCCATGAGGAGAGACTCGATGAACAGCTTTTCGATTCTGCGGCAGGCGGGTCGTCTCGCGCTGCCGCTGATGGCCGGCGCTCTGCTCGCCGGCGCCGCGATGGCGAAGGACATCACGATCGCGCACGTCTATTCGAAGACCGGACCGCTCGAGGCGTACGGCAAGCAGACGCAGGCGGGCCTGATGCTCGGCCTCGAATACGCGACCGGCGGGACGATGGCGGTGAACGGCCGCAAGATCGTCGTGCTCGAGAAGGACGACCAGGGCAAGCCCGACGTCGGCAAGTCGCTGCTGCAGTCGGCCTACGGGGATGACAAGGCCGATCTCGCGATCGGGCCGACGTCGTCCGGCGTCGCGCTCGCGCTGCTGCCGGTGGCCGAGGAGTACGAGAAGATCCTGCTCGTCGAGCCGGCGGTGGCCGACTCGATCACCGGCGAGAAGTGGAACCGCTACATCTTTCGCACCGGCCGCAACTCGTCGCAGGACGCGATCTCGAACGCCGTCGCGCTCGATCAGCAGAACGTGTCGATCGCCACGCTCGCGCAGGACTACGCGTTCGGCCGCGACGGCGTCAAGGCGTTCAAGGATGCGCTGAAGAACGCGAAGGTGGTCCACGAGGAATACCTGCCGACCAACACGACCGACTTCACGGCCGGCGCGCAGCGCCTGTTCGACGCGCTCAAGGACAAGCCGGGTCGCAAGGTCATCTGGATCGTCTGGGCCGGCGCGGGCAACCCGTTCAAGATCGCCGACCTCGATCCGAAGCGCTACGGCATCGAGATCGCCACCGGCGGCAACATCCTGCCGGCGATGGCTTCGTACAAGAACTTCCCGGGAATGGAAGGCGCCACGTACTACTACTACGAGATTCCGAAGAACCCGGTCAACGACTGGCTCGTCCGGGAACACCAGAAACGCTTCGGTTCGCCGCCCGACTTCTTCACCGCCGGCGGAATGGCGGCGGCGATGGCGGTCGTCGAGGCGCTGAAGAAGACGAACGGCGACACGAAGACCGCGACGCTGATCCAGGCGATGGAAGGGATGAGCTTCGATACGCCGAAAGGGAAGATGACGTTCCGCAAGGAAGACCATCAGGCGCTGCAGTCGATGTATCACTTCCGGATCAAGGTCGATCCGAGCGTCGCCTGGGGCGTGCCCGAACTCGTGCGCGAGATCAAGCCCGAGGACATGCAGATCCCGATCCGCAACAAGCAGCAGTGATCATGGTCCGCGACTGCGCGCGACGCCGATGCGCGGCCGGCGCGGCGCGCAGGGGCCGCGTCGCGTACGGGCGTACGGGGCGCCCGGTGCGGCGGCGCAAGCCGTGAAGCCGGCCTTCGGCTTCCCTGCGCTGCTCGCCGGCGCGGGCGGCTGCGCAACTCGCCCTCGTCGCGGCGGTACTTCGGACCTTGCGCCTCGGAGCTCGAACAGTGCTCGCCGACTATCCCCGCTCCGCCTGCGCTGCTCGGC
>JAKFES010000178.1:0-3193 GCA_036675585.1 Burkholderiaceae bacterium | reverse complement strand
CCTGCGATGAATCCGCACGTCACCCTGATCACGCTCGCCGTCGACGACCTCGCGAAGTCGCTCGCTTTCTACCGCGACGGTCTGGGGCTGTCGACGGCAGGCATCGTCGGGTCGGAATACGAGCACGGTGCGGTCGCATTCTTCGATCTCCAGCCGGGGCTCAAGCTCGCCCTGTGGCCGCGGGAAAGCCTCGCGCACGACGCGCGGCTCGTGCGCGGGGAACCGAGCGCGACCGAATTCGCGCTCGCGCACAACGTTTCATCGCGCGAACAGGTGGACGCGGTGATGGAGCAGGCGCGGCGTGCGGGCGCATCGATCCCGAAGCCGGCGGGCGACACCTTCTGGGGTGGCTACGCCGGGTATTTCCAGGATCCCGACGGGCATCTGTGGGAAGTCGCATGGAATCCGCACTGGACGCCGCAGGCCTGACGCGCGCGACGGCGACGTTCCGCTTCTACGAGGAATTGAACGATTTCCTGGCGCCCGAGCGCAGGCGCCGCTCGTTCGAGCGCACGTGTGCGCGCGCGGCCACGGTCAAGCACGAGATCGAGGCGCTCGGCGTCCCGCACACCGAGGTCGAACTGGTTCTGGTCGACGGCGAATCGGTCGACTTCGACCGGCTCGTTCGCCACGGGGATCGCATCGCGGTCTATCCGAAGTTCGAGACCTTCGACATCTCGCCGCTGCTGCGCGTGCGCGACGCGCCGCTGCGCCGGTTGCGCTTCGTCGCCGATGCGCACCTCGGTGCGCTCGCGCGACTGTTACGGCTGGCCGGCTTCGATACGCTCTACGACAACGCGTTCGACGACCCGAGCGTCGAGCGGCTCTCGGTCGACGAGGCGCGCGTCGTGCTCACCCGCGACCGCGAACTGCTGAAGCGTCGCTCGATCACGCACGGTTGCTACGTTCGGGCGTTGCAGCCCGTTGCGCAGCTGCACGAGGTATTCGCACGACTCGATCTCGCCGGCAGCGCGCATCCGTTCACGCTGTGCCTGTCGTGCAACGCACCGCTGCACCGGGTGGACAAGGCGCAGGTCGCCGCCGTCGTGCCGCCGGTCGCGCGCGAACGCTACGAGCATTTCAGCGCCTGCGATTCGTGCGGCCGCGTGTTCTGGGAAGGCACGCACTGGAAGCGGCTGCGCGCGATCGTCGACGAAGTGCTCGGCGTGCCTACAGTTCGTCGTATTTGAGCGCCGTCCCGCGGGCGCGCTCGACGGGGTATTTCGCCGCGTTGATCGTCATCTTGCGCCGCGCGGCCTGCAGCAGGTCGACGTCGAGCACGTCGGCCAGGCGAACGAGATAGAGCAGCACGTCGGCCAGTTCCTCGGCGACCTTTTCGCGCTTGTCAGCCGGCAGGCCGCGCGAAGCGTTCTCGTCGAGCCACTGGAACGGCTCGAGCAGCTCGGCCGCTTCGACGATCAACGCCGACGCGAGATTCTTGGGCGCGTGAAACCGCTCCCAGTCGCGCTCCGCCGCGAATGCGCGCAACGCCATCGTCAACTCGCGCAACGGGTCCGTGCCCGGTACGGCTCCTTGTTCCGCCATCGCCTGCTCTCTCCTTTCGCCGGGCGAACCGGGCGCCGGATTTGCCCGGGATTCTCCGCTTCCCGCCGAGATGCACATGAGAATCGCACAAGTCGCCCCGTTGTACGAAAGCGTTCCGCCCCGCTACTACGGAGGAACCGAGCGCGTCGTGTCGTACCTGACCGAGGAGCTGGTGCGCCAGGGCCACGACGTGACGCTGTTCGCGAGCGGGGACTCGACGACCGAGGCGCGGCTCGTCGCCGGATGCCGTCGTTCGCTGCGACTCGATCGCACCTGCTTCGACCCGCTCGCCTACCACATGCTGATGCTCGAGCAGGTGTTCCAGCGCGCGGGGGCGTTCGATATCGTGCATTTCCACGTCGATTACCTGCATTTCCCGGTCACGAGGCGTCGCCGCATCGCGCACCTGACGACGCTCCACGGGCGGCTCGACCCGCCCGAGCTGCGTCCGCTGTACGAGGAGTTCCGCGAGATGCCGGTCGCCTCGATCTCCGATGCGCAGCGCGCACCGCTGCCGAGATTGAACTGGCAGGCGACCGTGCATCACGGCGTGCCCGCCGAGCGCTACCGCTTCCACGGCGCGCGCGGCGATTACCTGGCGTTCCTCGGGCGCATCTCGCCCGAGAAGGGGGTCGACCGCGCCATCGACATCGCGCGCCGCGTCGGCATGCCGCTGCGCATCGCCGCCAAGGTCGACCGGCAGGACAACGAGTATTTCGAGAACGTGATCGAGCCGCTGCTCGACGAACCCGGCATCGAGTTCGTCGGCGAGATCGGCGACGACGACAAGTCGGAGTTCCTCGGCAACGCGCATGCGCTGCTGTTCCCGATCGACTGGCCCGAGCCGTTCGGGCTGGTGATGATCGAAGCGATGGCGTGCGGCACGCCGGTGGTCGCGTATCGACACGGCTCGGTGCCCGAAGTCATCGAGCACGGCCGCACCGGCTTCATCGTCGAGCGCCGCGACGAGGCGATCGCGGCGGTGCGGCGCGTGTCGGCGCTGAGCCGCGAGCGCTGCCGCGAGGCCTTCGAGCGACGCTTCACGGCACGGCGCATGGCGCGCGACTACCTGCACCTGTACGAACGGCTCGCGGAATCGATGCCGCATGCGTCGGCGGCCTGACGCGAACAAAATGCCCGACGAAGCGATCCTGATCAGCGATCAGTACTACATCCGCGCGGGCTCGGCGAGGATCGACGACCGGACCCGCGTCCTGAAGTACGGCGACACCTTCGCGGTCTTCGATCGCTTCGGCGACATCGACCCGCTCGGTCCCGGCGAGCTCGGCCTGTATCACGAGGACACGCGCTTCCTGTCGCGCCTCGTGCTGCGGCTCGAGAGCCGGCGCCCGCTGCTGCTCGACTCCTCGATCAAGGACGACAACGCGCTGTTCACCGTCGACCTGATGAACTCCGACATCCGGCGCGAAGGCGAGACGGCGATGGCGCGCGGTTCGCTGCACCTGTTCCGCTCGAAGGTGCTGTGGAAGTCCGTGTGCTACGAGCGCGTGCGCCTGCACAACTATGCGCAGCACCCGGTCGAGTTCTCGTTCAGCGTGCAGTTCGACGCCGATTTCGTCGACCTGTTCGAAGTACGCGGCATGCCGCGCGCGCATCGCGGACGCCTGCTCGAGCCGCTCGCCGACGG
>JAKFES010000098.1:0-3209 GCA_036675585.1 Burkholderiaceae bacterium | reverse complement strand
CGCCGAAGGCCGGCGCGAACCGTCCGGGCGCGGCAGCGGGGGCGGCGCGCCCGCCGGCCTCGCGGGCCTCGCCCGAGGACTTTCCGCGGGTCGACGGCGCCGCGCAGCGCGCGCGCGACGGCGACCGTCGCCGCATCCTCGAGGAGGAGCTCGGCAAGGAAGAGGGGCGGCTCGGCGACCTGAAGGCCGAGTACAAGGACGGCCAGCCCGATCGTCTCGGCAACGAGCGCAACTACCAGAAATACCTCGACCGCGTCGAGCGGCTGCGCGAGGACATCGCCCGTACCGAGGGCAACATCGCGTCGCTTCGCCGAGAACTCGGCATGCTCCGGGAGTAGGGCCGCAACCGGCCCTGGCCGCGATCGCCACCGGCGCCCCGCGCAAGACACCCGCCGACGCGGCGACCGCGTTCGCCGCGTTCGACTGGCTGGCCGCTGCCGCGGTCGTGCTCGACGCACGCGGGCGCGCGGTCTTCGTCAACGCGGCGGCCGAGCAGCTCTTCGGCCTGTCCCGGCGCCAGGCGATCGGGCGCTCGTTCGCGGCGCATTTCACCGACCGTGCCGTCCTCGAGCGCCTGCTCGACGATGCGCGAGCCGGCGCCTTCGACGAGAAGAGCATCGACGTGGCCCTGGCGCGGCCCGGGCACGACGCGCAGCCGCTGACGATCGCAGCGACGATGCTGTCCGACGCGCCGGGCCTGCTGCTGCTCGAGCTGCGCCTGCACGACGAGCGCGCGCGGGCCGATCGCGCCGAGCGGCTGATCGAATCGACCAGCGCGTACCGCGAGCTCGTTCGCCATCTCGCGCACGAGATCGGCAACCCGCTGGGCGGGATCCGGGGCGCCGCACAGCTGCTCGACGTCGAGCTCGATTCGGCTGCGTTGCGCGAATACACCCGCGTCATCGTCAAGGAGGCCGATCGCCTGCAGTCGCTCGTCGACCGGCTGCTCGCCCCGCACCGCGGCACGCGCGTGTTCGAGCCGGTGAACATCCACGAGGTCTGCGAGTGGGTGCGTTCGGTCGTGCTCGCCGAGCATCCGCGCGACCTCGAGATCCTGCGCGACTACGACGCGAGCCTGCCCGAGCTGCGCGCCGACCGCGAGCGCCTGGTGCAGGCGCTGATGAACCTGGTGCGCAATGCCGCGCAGGCGATGAAGGGGCGCGGGCGCATCGTGCTGCGCACGCGGATCGCGCGCCAGGCGACGATCGCGCGTCGGCGCTGGAAACTGGCATTGGACTTGCATGTGATCGACGACGGACCGGGGGTTCCGCCGGCGATCGCCGAGCGCATCTTCGATCCGCTGATTTCGGGGCGTGAAGGCGGCAGCGGACTCGGGCTGACGCTCGCGCAGAACCTCGTGCAACAGCACGGGGGGATCATCGAGTTCGACAGCCGACCGGGAAAAACCGATTTCCGGATCCGCCTGCCGCTGCCGGAGGACGAGACGTGAGCACGGTGTGGATCGTCGACGACGACGAATCGATTCGCTGGGTGCTCGAGCGCGCGCTCGAGCGCGAAGGGCTCGCGGTACGCGTGTTCGCCGGTGCCGGCGAGTGTCTCGAGGCGCTCGGCGGCGAAGCG
Source organism: Burkholderiaceae bacterium (assembly GCA_036675585.1). GTDB lineage: Bacteria > Pseudomonadota > Gammaproteobacteria > Burkholderiales > Burkholderiaceae_E > Zeimonas. Next base: position 1,628 of record JAKFES010000098.1, on the reverse strand, counting down.
CCGCGCGTGCTCGTGTGCGATATCCGCATGCCGGGCGCGAGCGGGCTCGAACTGCTCGCCGAGTTTCGCCGGCGCGCGCCGGCGACCGCGGTGATCGTGATGACCGCGTATTCGGACCTCGACAGCGCGGTCGCGGCGCTGCAGGGCGGCGCATTCGAGTACCTGCCCAAGCCCTTCGACGTGCCGGCGGCGGTGCAGCTCGTGCGACGCGCGCTCGAACAGCGCACCGACGCCGGCGAGGACGAGGCGATCGAGGCCCGGCTCGGCCTGCTCGGGCGCGCGCCGGCGATGCAGGACGTGTTTCGCGCGATCGGCCGGCTCGCGCAGTCGAGCGCCACCGTGCTGATCACCGGCGAATCGGGCACCGGCAAGGAACTGGTCGCGCGCGCGCTGCACGAGCACAGCCCGCGTGCGCAGGGCGAATTCGTCGCGCTCAACGCCGCGGCGATCCCGCGCGAGCTGCTCGAATCGGAACTCTTCGGGCACGAGCGCGGCGCGTTCACCGGTGCGGTCCAGACGCGCCAGGGCCGCTTCGAGCAGGCGCGCGGCGGAACGCTTTTTCTCGACGAGATCGGCGACATGGCGCCGGAGATGCAGACGCGGCTGCTGCGCGTGCTTTCCGACGGGCAGTATTACCGCGTCGGCGGGCACCAGCCGTTGAAGGCCGATGCGCGCGTCGTCGCGGCCACCCACCAGGACCTCGAGGAGCGCGTGCGCCAGGGGCTGTTTCGCGAGGATCTGTTTCATCGGCTCAACGTGATCCGTCTGCGCCTGCCGCCGTTGCGCGAGCGGCGCGAGGACGTGCCGCTGCTGGTTGCGCATTTCCTGCAGCGCAGCGCGCACGAGCTCGGCAGCGAGCCGAAGAAGCTCTCGCGCGCCGCGTTGCGCGCACTCGTCGCCTATTCGTGGCCGGGCAACGTGCGCGAGCTCGAGAACCTGTGTCGCTGGCTCACGCTGATGACGCCCGCGCGCATCGTCGAGTCGCGCGACCTGCCCCCCGAGGTCTGGCGGGCGCAGGCCGCTCAGCCGGGCGCAGTCGCCGTCGATGCGTCCGCGCGCGTGGCGACCCGCGCGTCCGCCGAGTCCGGCGAAGGCGTCGTGGCCTGGCAGCCCGATCGCGAGGCCGCCGCGGTCGACGCCGCGCCCTCCAACGCGTTCGGCGGTCCGTACGGCCGCGTCGAAGCGCACGAGAGCCCCGCGCGCATCGAGGCCGGGATCGCTTCGCCGTCGTCCTCCACGTACGACGCGGCGCCGGCGCCCGGCTGGCAGCAGCTGCTCGCCGCCGAGGTGGCCGCGCAACTGGCCCTGCAGTCGGGCGTACCGTTCGAAGGCACGATGCTGATGGATCGGCTCACGCGCGAGTTCGAGGCGACCGTGATCGCGACGGCGCTGCGTCATACGCGGGGAAGGCGGGTCGAAGCGGCGCAGCGGCTGGGCATCGGACGCAACACGATTGCGCGCAAGATCGGCGAGCTGCGCCTGGACGATTTCGACGCGGGACACTAGGGCCTGTTCACACTACGATCGTCCCCGCGTGAGCCCGAAAAAAGCGCGCAATCAAGGCGCAAAGCGCAGCCGTGGCGGGGCCACGGCGAGCATTTGCAACGCCGAGTGCGCGCTTTTTTCGG
>JAKFES010000173.1:0-20800 GCA_036675585.1 Burkholderiaceae bacterium | reverse complement strand
TCTCGATCTCCGCGCCGATCGCTTCGCCGGCGAGAATCGACGTCGCGATGCGGCGTGCGAGCGCGGGCTCGGCTGCATCGAGCACGGGGCCGAGCATGATGGTGTGGGTCATCAGTCCGGCGATGAGGCCGCCCGAGCCCGCGCGGGCGAGCTCGATCGTCGCGACGAGCCGCGACAGCGTGTCGCACGGCGTGCCGCCCACCTCGTCCGGATAGCCGAGCCCGAGCAGCCCGACTGCGGCGGCCTTGCCGTGCAGCTCGCGCGGGAAGGCGCCCGCTTCGTCCCATTCGTCGACGTGCGGGGCGAGCTCGTGCTCGACGAAGCGCGCGACCGCATCGCGCACCTGCCGATGCGCGTCGGTGGCCCCGGGCATTCGCGACAGGTCCAGGCACTCGGCGAGTCGCGGGTCGATCAAGGTGCGCACTCCGGCTCGATACGTGCGAGAAGCGTAGCAGGCGAGACCTGCGCGCCGACGCGCGCGGGAAGTGCCGCGATGCGGCCGCGCACCGGCGCGGCGATCCGTTGCTCCATCTTCATCGCCTCGATCGACAGGATCGCCTGGCCGGCGAGCACGCGATCGCCCTCGGCGACCGCGAGCGAAGCGATGCGGCCGTGCATTCCGGCGCGTACGTCGGACGCCGCATCGGCGCGACGCGTACGAGCCGGCAACGCGGCGGCGTCGGTCACACAGCCGGCGACGCCGTGCAGGTCGAGCCAGGCGCGAAACACGGTTCCGGGCGCTGCGGGGCGAACCGCCGTGTGCATCGCGCAGCGGCGACCGTCGATGCGAACGGAATCGGCGGCGTCGATGCGCACGACGTGCTCGCGCCCGTCGATCCGCACGCGAAGCCCCTCGGGTTGCGCATCGATCCGCGCTTCCCAGTGCGGGGACGCGTCGCCGCTCGCCACCGGTGCGAACCCGTCGTCGTCGACCCTCGCCAGCGAAGCGAGCATTTCGCGAACGCCGCTCGAGGACCAGCCGGCCAGCGGGCCGTACGCGCGCGCCTGCGCGTGCACCCACAAGGCGCTCGCCACGGCGCGCCATTCGTCGTCGGGCTCGGGCGCCGGCCAACCGTGTGCCGCCTGCGCCACCCAGTCGGTGTACAGCTCGGCCGCGACGAAGCGCGGCGCGCGCAGGCACGCGAGCAGAAACGCGCGGTTCGTCGTCGGCCCGAGCACCGAGCTGCGCTCGAGCGCGGCGACCAGCCGGCTGCGCGCTTGCTCGCGGTCGCGCCCGTGCGCGACCAATTTCGCGATCAGCGAATCGAAATGCGGCGAGACCGCGGCGTGCGGGCCGAGTGCATGATCCACGAGAACGTGCTCGTCTTCCGCGATCCGCCAGGCGACGACGCGTCCGCTTCGCGGGGCGAATCCGCGCCACGCGTCCTCGGCGCATAACCGCGCCTCGATCGCGTGGCCGTCGAGCCGGATTTCGTTCTGGACGAGCGTCAGCCGTTCTCCACGCGCGATGCGCAACTGCCATTCGACCAGATCGACTCCGGTCAGCGCCTCGGTCACGCGGTGTTCGACCTGCAGGCGCGTGTTGACCTCGAGGAAATGGAAGCGCCCGTCGCGATCGAGCAGGAATTCGACGGTGCCCGCGCCGACGTAGCCGGCTGCGCGCAGCAGTTCGACCGCCGCGGCTCCCATCGCTTCGCGTGTCGCCGCCGGCATGCCGGGAGACGGAGCTTCCTCGATGATCTTCTGGTGCCGGCGCTGCGTCGAGCAGTCGCGCTCGCCCAGGTGCACGCAGTGTCCGAAGCGGTCGGCGAGAAGCTGCATCTCGACGTGCCGTGCGCCTTCGACGAGCTTCTCGAGCATCAGCGTCGCGTCGCCGAACGCCGCCTGCGCTTCGTTCGCCGCCGCAGCGCAGGAAGCGGCGAACGATTCGAGCGAGTCGACCCGACGCATGCCGCGGCCGCCGCCGCCGGCCGCTGCCTTGATCATCAGCGGCGTGCCGAGCGCGGCGGCGGCTTGCGCGAGATCGGGCTGTGCTTGCGCAGCCTCGCCGTAGCCGGGCAGGCACGGGATGCCGAGGCGCTGCGCGAGCGCTTTCGCCTGCGTCTTGTTTCCCAAGAGTTCGATGGCAGCGGCCGACGGACCGACGAAGACGACGCCCGCTGCTTCGCAGGCGCGCGCGAACGCGGCGTTTTCGGCGAGGAATCCGTAGCCCGGATGCACCGCACCCGCTCCGCTTCGCGCACAGGCCTCGAGCAGCCCTTCGATCGACAGGTACGCCTGCAACGGGGAGTCGCCGCGCAGCTCGATCGCCTCGTCGGCGAGCGACGCGTGTACGGCGTCGCGTTCCCCGCGCGCGTGGACGGCGACCGTGCGCAGGCCGAGGGCCCGGGCAGCGCGCAGCACGCGAGCCGCGATCTCGCCGCGGTTGGCGACCAGCAGCGTGTCGAAGGCGCGAGCCGCAGGGGCGAGGGCGCTCATCCGCGCGACGCGATGCCCATGGTCCTGGCGATGATCCCGAGCATGATCTCGTCGGCGCCGCCGCCGATCGACCCGAGGCGCGAATCGCGCCAGTAGCGGTTCACGCGCGTGTCTTCGATGTAGCCCATGCCGCCCCAGAACTGGACGCACCAGTCGGCGACCTCGCGCGAGACGCGTCCGGCCTTGAGCTTGGCCATCGAAGCGAGCTGGGTGACGTCGTTGCCGCCGACGTAGAGCTCGACGGCGCGGTACAGCAGCGCGCGCACGCATTCGAGCTCGGTGTTCAACTCGGCGAGCTTGAACTGCACGAACTGGTTGGCGAGCAACGGCTGGCCGAACGCCGGTCGCTCGCGCAGGTAGTCGATCGTGTCGGCCATCACGTCGGTCGCGCCGAGCGAATTGGCCGCCGCCCAGAGCCGCTCCTCCTGGAACTGCATCATCTGGTAGGTGAATCCCATTCCTTCTTCGCCGATCCGGTAGCGCTGCGGCACGCGCACGTCGTCGAAGAAGATCTGCGCGGTATCCGACGATCGCATGCCGGCCTTGTTCAGCTTGCGCGCGACCTGGATCCCGGGCGTGTCCATCGGGACGCAGAGGAGGGATTTGTTCCGGTGCGCCGCGCCTTCCGAGGTGTTCGCCAGCAGGCACATCCAGTCGGCCTGCGTGCCGCTGGTCGTCCACATCTTGCCGCCACGGATGCGGTAGTCGCCTCCGTCCTTGTGGGCGAAGGTGCGGATCGATGCCACGTCGGAGCCCGCCCCGACCTCGGAAACGCCCAGGCACGCCACCCGCTCGCCGGCGATCGACGGCGCAAGGAACTCGCGCTTGAGCGCGTCGCTGCCGAAGCGCGCGAGCGCCGGCGTGGCCATGTCGGTCTGCACGCCGATGGCCATCGGCACGCCGCCGCAATGCGCATGGCCGAGCGCCTCGGCAACGGCGATCGAATACGAGTAGTCGAGGCCCGCGCCGCCGTACTCGGGCGGCTTGGTCACGCCGAGAAAGCCGAGCGAGCCCATCTTGCGAAACAGCTCGCGGGCCGGGAACGTACCTTCGCGCTCCCATTGCTCGACGTGCGGATTGATCTCGGCGTCGACGAAGCGCCGCACCGAGTCCTTCAGCCGTTCGTGTTCCTCGGTATAGATCATCGATCGGGCTCCTGGGTGAAACGCAAGCGCGCGCTCAGGGGCGTGCGACGCCGAAGCTCGATGGACGAAGCGCCTGCCGCTCGGCGCGGGCGCAGGTATCGAGCACGAAGGCAAGCAGCTTGCGCGTGTCGCGCGGATCGACGATGCCGTCGTCGAGCATGCGCGCGCTCGTGTACAACGCGCCCGACTGCGCATCGAAGTGCTCGACGATGCGCTGGCCGAGCGCTTCGAGCTGCGCTTCGTCGGCCGTCTCGCCGCGCCGGCGAGCCGCGGTCTCGGTGACGATGCGCATCGTCAGCGCCGCCTGCTCGCCGCCCATCACGGCGGTTCGCGCGTTCGGCCACGAGAACACGAAGCGCGCGCCGAAGGCGCGCCCGCACATCCCGTAGTTGCCCGCGCCGAACGAGGCGCCGCAATGCAGCGTGATCGACGGCACCGACGCGTTCGAGACGGCCTGGATCATCTTCGAGCCGTGCTTGATCATGCCCGCCTGCTCGCTGCTGCGCCCGACGATGTAGCCGGTCGTGTTCTGCAGGTAGACCAGCGCGGTTGCGCTCTGGCAGCAGGCCTGGATGAAATGCGTCGCCTTGTTCGCGCCGGCCGGGTCGATCGGGCCGTTGTTGGTGACGATGCCGATGCGGTGCCCGTGCAGCTGCGCGTGACCGCACACGGTCTGCGCGCCGTAGCCGGGCTGGAACTCGAGGAAATGCGATCCGTCGACGATGCGCGCGACGACCTCGCGCATGTCGAACGGCTCGCGGAAATCGAGCGGGACGACGCCGGCGAGCTCCTCGGGCGAATAACGGGGCTCTTCGCAGCCGGCCTCGTCGGGCGCTTCGCCGGCATCGAGGGGCGCGGCGAAGCCGAGGCGGCCGACGACGTCGCGCGCCAGCCGGATCGCATCGGCGTCGTCTTCGGCGAGGTATTCGGCGAGGCCCGAGATCGTCGCGTGCATCTCGGCGCCGCCGAGTTCCTCGTCGGTCGCGACCTCGCCGGTGGCGGCGCGCAGCAGCGGCGGCCCGGCCAGGAATGCCTTCGCCCGGTCGCGCACCATGATCACGTAGTCGGAGAGCCCCGGCAGGTACGCGCCGCCGGCGGTCGACGAGCCGTGCACGATCGCGACGACCGGGATTCCGGCGGCCGACAGGCGCGCGAGGTTGTGGAACAGCCGCCCGCCCTGGATGAAATCCTCGACGCGATAGCGCAACAGGTTCGCCCCGGCCGATTCGATCGATTGCACCAGCGGCAGCCGGTTCTCGAGCGCGATCTGCTGTGCGCGCAGGATCTTCTCCGCGCCCATGCGCTGGATCGCGCCGGCGTCGATCCCGGAATCGTTGGCGACGACCAGGCATCGGGTCGACGCGACGAACCCGATCCCGCACAGCACGCCGGCGCCGGGAATGCCCTGCGACGGCTGCGCGCCGTCGACTCCGTAGCCGGCGATCGACGACAACTCGAGCCACGGGCTGCCCGGGTCGAGCAATCGGGCGAGCCGATCGCGCGGCAGCAACTGGCCGCGCCGCTCGAACAACGGCGCCGCGCGCGCCGACGCATCGCGTGCGCGCCCCTCGAGCGCACGAAGCTCGTCGACGCGCGCGAGCATCGCCGCGCGGCGTTCGGCGAACGCCGCGTCCGCGGGGTCGATGCGCGATTCGAGACGGGGCATCGGGACGGTGCCGGGGGTCCTTACGGCTCGTCGAGCACGCTCGGCTCGCTCGCGAGCGGAAAGGCCTGGAACGGACGCGTCGCATCGCTGTCGTGCGTCGCCGGCCGGGCAGGCCATGGGTGCCGCGCATTGGGCACGCCGCCGTCGACCCGGATGCAGCTGCCGGTGATGAAGGCCGCTGCGGGCGACAGCAGAAAGACGATCGCCGCCGAGACCTCCGCTTCGGTGCCGAATCGCTGCAGCGGAACCGCGCGGCGCAGCCGGCGCAGTTGCGCGATCGTCTCGGGCGGGTACCGGTCGAGGCCGCTCGAGGCGATCCATCCCGGGGCGACCGCGTTCACGCGAACACCGCTCGCCGCCCACTCGCAGGCGAGCGATTCGCCCAGGTTCAGCATGCCGGCGCGCGCAGCGCCCGAATGCGCCATGCCGGGCATCCCGTTCCACATGTCGGCGATCAAGTTGACGATGGCGCCGCCGTGCGCCTGCATCCACTGCCGGTAGCTCTCGCGCGAAACGAGAAATCCGCCGGTGAGATTGGTGCGAACGACCGCCTCCCAGCCTTTCAGCGAGACGTCTTCGGCGGGCGAGGGGAACTGCCCGCCCGCGTTGTTGACGACACCGTCGAGCCGCCCGTGCTCGGACAGCACGTCGGCGACGAGTCGCTGCACGGCGTCCTCGTCACGGATGTCGACCGGATGGCGGCTGGCGCGCGCGCCGCGGGCGCGAAGCTCGTCGGCGACCGCGTCGAGCTTCTCCGGCGTGCGACCGGCGAGCGCGACGCAGGCGCCGAGCGCAGCGAGCTCGTGCGCGGTGCAGCGGCCGATGCCCGAGCCGCCACCGGTCACGAGCACGACGCGCCCCGAGAAGAGATCCGGGCGGAATGCGCTGCGATAGGGATCGGGCGGCATCGCAGAAAGATATTGAGCGGGATTCAATACGGTGCTCCGCCGCCCGCGTTCGGTCAAGCCGCGGTGCAACAATCGAAGCGGGCCGGCCTCCGTCGACGCCCGGTTGTTCGCATCGATCGAGCGGCTCTATACTGAATCGCGCTCACTATTCCCTGCGCACGATGTCCGCCCAGCTGCCCCGCAGACGCAAGACGGTCCGTCGCGCCGAGATCCTCGCCGCGGCGCGCGAGGTGTTCCTCGAGCGTTCGTTCGACGAAGCATCGATCGCCGAGATCGCGGCCCGCGCCGGCTGCGTCGAGGGAACGATCTACACCTACTTCCGCAGCAAGCGCGAGCTGCTCGATTCGGTGCTCGTCGCGTTCTACGACCGGCTGATCGCCGAGGTCGAATCGGGCTTCGACGCGATTGCCGATACGCGCGCTCGTCTCACGTACCTGATCTCGCGCCATCTGCAGATCGCGATCGACGATCCGGCCATCGCGCGGATGATCGTGCGCGAATCGCGCGGGCACGGCCCGTACTTCGGCTCGCAACTGTACGAGCTGAACCGGCGCTACGGGCAGTTCCTGCTGCGCACGCTGCGCGAAGGCATCGAGCGCGGCGAGCTGCGCGCCGACCTCGATCCTTCGCTGGCGCGCGATCTCGTCTTCGGCGGGCTCGAGCACCACGTCTGGAACCGGCTCGCGCGGCGCCGCCGGCTCGTTCCCGGGCCGACCGCGCAATCGATCGTCGAGCTTTTCTGGTCGGGTTGGGCGGTGCCGACCGGCGACGAGGTCAAGGCACTCGCGCGGCGCGTGCGCCGCCTGGAGCGAAGGGTCGGGCCGTCCTGACGCGCCGCACGCTTCGGCTCGACGGCGGCTGCCTATAATCGCCGCGATGACCGCAGAGAATCGAAGCGTTCCCTTGTACGTCGACCTCGACGGGTGCCTGCTGCGCACCGATACGTTGTGGGAGTCGTTCGCCGCGGCCCTGCGCACGCGGCCCGCGGCCGCGCTGTTCGCGCTGCTGGCGTTGCTGCAGGGCCGCGCCGTGCTCAAGCGCCGGCTCGCCGCGATCGGCCATCCCGACGTCGCGTCGATGCCGCGCCACGAGCGCTTCGTCGCGTGGCTGCGCGAGCAGCGCGGCGCGGGGCGCAGGCTCGTGCTCGCCACCGCCGCCGACGCGGCGCTCGCCACGCGTGCATCGGAGACCACGACCGCGGCGTGCGGCGGCGGACTGTTCGATGCGGTGCTCGCGAGCGACGGTCGCGAGAACCTGAAAGGCCCGCGCAAGCTCGCGGCGATTCGCGACAGCGCCGCGGGCGCGCCCTTCGACTATTGCGGCAACGGTCCCGAAGACGTCGGGATCTTCGAGCAGGCGCGCGGCGCGATCGTCGTCGGCGCCTCCGCCCGCGTGCTCGGCGCCGCGCGTCGGCGTGCGCGCGTGCTCGAGGTGTTCGAGCCGCGTCCGCCGCTGCGCCGACGGCTGCTCAGCGCGCTGCGCGCAATGCGCCCGTATCAGTGGCTGAAGAACACGCTGGTGCTCGTGCCGCTGCTGACCTCGTTTCGCCTCGACGAGCCGCTGGCGTTCGGCGAAGCGGCGCTCGCTTTCGTCGCGTTCAGCCTGGCCGCCTCCAGCGGCTATCTGCTCAACGACCTGCTCGACCTGGCCGCCGACCGGGCACATCCGCGCAAGCGCGAGCGCCCCTTCGCGGCCGGCGAGTTGTCGGTGCGCAGCGGCTTCGCCGGTGCGGCGCTGCTGTTCGTCGCGTCGATCGCGCTCGCCCTCGCGGTGGGTCCTGCGTTCGTCGCGTGGGTGCTCGTCTATCTCGCGATGACCGGTGCGTACTCGGGATTCGCCAAGCGCATCGCGCTGCTCGACGTCGCCACGCTCGCGGGGCTGTACACGGTCCGCGTCCTGGCCGGCGGCGCGGCGATCGAGGTTCCGGTCTCGTTCTGGCTGCTGGCGTTCTCGGTGTTCCTGTTCTTCTCGCTCGCGCTGGTCAAGCGCTGCGGCGAGCTCGTCGCACAGCTCGAGCGCGAGGAACACACCGGCGCCGGGCGCGGCTATCGGGTGAGCGATCTCTCGGTGCTGCAGACGCTCGGGATCTCGACTTCGTGCGCCGCACTGGTCGTGCTCGCGCTGTACGTGCAGACGCCCGAGGTCACGCAGCGCTACGCGTCGCCCCAGATCCTGTGGCTGATGCTCGTCGCCGTGCTGATCCTGCTCGGGCGGCTGTGGCTGGCGACCGCGCGCGGGCTGATGCACGACGACCCGCTCGTCTACGCGATCCGGGATCGTGCGAGCCGCTGGCTCGTCGCGGTGCTGCTCGTGCTGTTCGCCGCCGCGGCGACGCTGCAACTGCCCGGGTGAAGGCGCACCGGCGCCGTCACGGGCCCATCGTCGAAGGCAGCCACAGCGACAGCGACGGAAACGCGCACAGGATCACCAGCCGCACGACGTCGACGCCGATGAACGGCATCGTTCCGCGGTAGATCCGCCCCAGGGGAACGTCGCGCGCGATCGAGTTGATCACGAACACGTTCATTCCCACCGGCGGGCAGATCATCCCGAACGTCACCGCCATCACGACGATCACGCCGAACCAGATCGGATCGAAGCCGAGCTGCAGCATCGCCGGATAGACGATCGGCACCGTGAGCAGGATCATCGCGAGCTCGTCCATCACCGCGCCGAGGACGAGGTAGCCGAGCATCACCAGCGCCAGCACGCCGTAGGCGCCGACCGGCAGGTTCACCAGCAGGTCGACGGCTTTCTGCGTGAACTGGGTGATGGTGAGGAAGTAGCCGAACAGGTACGCGCCGACCACGATCAGCATGATTGCCGACGAGACGCGCAGCGCGTCGACGAGCGCCGAGCGGATCTGCGCCGGTCCCAGCCGTCCGCGCACGATCCCGATGACGAGCGTGCCGATGGCGCCCACGCCGGCCGCCTCCTGGACGGTGAAGATCCCGCCGTAGATGCCGCCGAGCACGAAGGCGAACAGCACGAGCACCGCCCACAGGTCCTTCAGCGACGCGAGTCGATCGCTCCATTCGTGGCGCCGGCCGAGCGGGAAGCTCTCCGGCGAGCGCCAGCCGATCCACTGGATCACCGCGAAGTACAGCGCGATCGCGAGCAGCCCCGGGACGACGCCGGCGGCGAACAGCTTCGTGATGTCGTTCTCGGTCATGATGCCGTACAGCACCATGATCACCGACGGCGGAATCATGATTCCCAGCGTTCCGCCGGCGGCGATGACGCCGGCCGAGAAGCCGGGCTCGTATCCGGCGCGCCGCATCTCGGGCAGCGCGACCTGCGTCATCGTCGCCGCCGTCGCCACCGAAGATCCGTTGATCGCGGAGAAGCCGCCGCAGGCGGCGATCGTGGCCAGCGCGAGTCCGCCGCGGCGATGCCCGAGCCACGCGCGCCCCGCGACGAAGAGCTCGCTGCTCATGCCGGAGTGCGAGGCGAACGCCCCCATCAGGACGAACATCGGAATGACGCTGAGGTTGTAGTCGGTCAGCACCGAGAGCGGAACGCTCGAGAGCAGGTTCAGCGCCGTTGCGGGGCTGGTCAGCGCGGCGAAGCCGCCGACGCCCGCGATGCCCATCGCGACGCCGATCGGCACGCGCACGGCCATGAGCGCGAACATGCCGACGAAGCCGAGCAGGGCGACGAGATCACGATCCATCGATCGACTCCGGGGCGACGGGCACCGGCTCGTGCGTGCGGCCGCGGGCGAGCTCGATCGCGCGCATCGCGCCGAGCCACGCGGCGACCGTCGCGCCGGCCGCTCCGGCGGCGTAGAACCAGACGACCGGCATGCGCAGGTCGTGCGTCGTCTGCGTTCCGGTATTGCCGACCTTCACCCAGACCATCCACGCGAGCGGGACGAGGAAGGCCGTGGTGACGAGCGTGGCGAACAGGTCGATGCGACGGCGCCCGCGCGAACCCAGGTGCTCCCAGACGACGTCGACGCCGATGTGGCCGCCGCGGTAGGTCGCGATCGCGATTCCCCAGAACAGCGCGATGCCCTGCAGCAGCTTGGTCGCATCGAACCAGTCGGGAATCTGCACGCTGAACAGGTCGCGCAGCGCGACGTTGCCCGCGGTGAGCAACGCGATGGCCAGCAGGAAGAAGGCGGCGACGTTCTCGGTGAGCGCCAGCAGGCGTTTCATCGTGCGAAAGTGCGAAACGGGCGCCCCGTTCGCGGGGCGGATGCGAAACGGCGCCGGGTGTCGGTTACCCGGCGCCTCGTTCTCGCCGTTGCCCGGCGTGCGCTCAGTTCAGCGCGTCGCGCTTCTTCAGCTCGGCGCGCAGCGCCTCGAGCGAGGCTTTTCCGTCGTGCCCCAGCTTGCCCGCCGACTCGGTCCAGCGCGTATACAGCGGCTCGGCGGCGACGCGCCACGCCTTGTGCTGCTCGGGCGTGAGCTGGACGATCGTGTGCCCGCCCATCTTCTCGAGGCGGCCCTGGCCGCCGTCCTCGTTGTCGCCCCAGGCGACGCCGACCTTGCCGGCCCACTCGTTGTTGCAGTGCTCGTCGATGACTTTCTTCTGCGACGCGCCGAGCTTGTCGTACCAGCCCCGGTTCATCGTCCAGGCGAAAGTCGATGCATAGATCTTCTGGTCGTTGTGAAACTTGACCACCTTGTCGATGCCGAACGTGATGATCGACTCCCACGGGAACACGATCGCGTCGGCCACGCCCTTCTCGAGCGCGTCGCGCGATTCGGGCGCCGAGACCTGTACGTTGGTCGCGCCGAGCAGCGACATGTACGCGGCCATCGTTCCGTTCGACGGACGGATCTTCATGCCCTTGATCTGCGCCGGATCGGTGATCGGCTGCTTCGAGTGCAGCGTCCCGGTGTGCACGTGCGCGAAGCAGAACCTGACGTCCTTCATCTCGCTTTCGGCGTACGCGCGGTACCACGCGTCGAGGGCGGCCGAACCGCGCCCGGCGTTGCCGATCAGCATCGGCAGTTCGCCGGCGGCGAACATCGGGAAGCGTCCGGCCTGGTAGCCCGGGTTGACCCAGGTCATGTCGGCGATGCCGTCGCGCGCCATGTCGTAGTGGTCGGGCGCCTTGCCGAGCTGCTGCGCCGGAAAGAACATCACCTTGATCGAGCCTTTCGACGCGGCTTCGACCGATTTCGCCCAGGGCTCGAACCCGGTTCTCGCCAGCGGATGCGTCGGCGGCAGCCAGTGCGCGAAGCGAAGCTCCACGGGTTTGTCCTGGGCCACGGCCGGGTTCGCGGCGACGAGCGCGCCTGCGACGAGGCCGGCGAGCGCGGCAACGAGCGGAATCCGTTTGGCGATCATGGAACGTGGTCTCCTCAGTCTTGTCTTGTCGATGGGCGCCGATTTTCGGCTCGGCGCCGCCGGGGAACGCAAACGTCGTCGTGACGTCAGCGCGAAGGTACTACATCCGACTTCGCGCCGCGCGGCTTGCGCATCCACACGATCGGCTTGGCCGCCGGCGGCAGCGGCACGATGCCGGCCTGCTCGAGCGACTTCTCGAGCTGCCGGCCCTCGGGTTCGGCGAGCGCGGCGGCGATGGCCGCACGCAGTTCCTGCGCGGCGCCGGGCGAGGGCGCCGGCGCCGACAGGGCACGATCGACGAGCGTGTCGAAGATGCGAGTGAAGCTCGCACGGCCGCGACGGTAGGTATCGCCGTAGCCCTTGAGCACGCGCGGCAGTTCGGCGAGCGCCGCGGCGAAGGCGGGCGACACCGGCAGCATCTTCGCGAGCGCATCGAGCCAGCGCTCGATCGCGACCTGTTCCTCGCGAAAACGCAGCGATCCGCGGCGCATCCGGCGCATCTTCGCCAGTACGCGCAGCATCAGGAATCCGGTGATGTGCGTGCTCGGCAGGTGCATGCCTCGATTCAGCGCATCGAGCTTGCCGTTCCTCACCGCCCACTCGCGCAGGCGCTTGCCGAGCGAGCCCGGCAGCACCGAGGCGACTTCGTCGACGCCCGGCTTGAGATACTCGACGATCTGCAGGATCTCTCCGTCGCGCGCCCGCGATTCGCCGCGGATGCGTTCGACGCGGCTGCGGCGCGACTTCAGATCGGCCACGCGGATCACGTCTTCGTAGCTCATCCAGAGCGCGAGATGGCGCGCGGCTTCGGCGAGCGCCTGCGCCACGGCCGGCTGGCCCTGTGCGTCGCCGGCGGCCGCCGCAACACGCTGCAGGCGCTCGACGTACTGTCGCGCATAGGCGGCGTCCTGGTAATCGAGCACGCGCACGACACCGTGCGCGGCGTTCTCGCGCATTGCGGCCGGCAGCGTGGCGAGCAGCGGCGCCCAGATCTCGGGCGTCGCCTTGCCGCCCGGTGCCGCCGCGGCGAACGCTTCGCGCGCGGCGCCGGTGGCGATCGCATCGTACGCGGCGCCGAATCCGGCCAGGCTCGCCGACACGCCGACGCCGCCGTCGCGAATCACGCGCTCGCAGACTTCGCGCGACCACGGCAGTACGCCGCAGCCGGCGAGTGCGCCGAACATGACCGCACTGATGATCGTGCGGTGCTCGGCGGCAAGCGAGGCCATGTCGAGCGTCAGGTAGCGGGCCGACAGGCGCCTGGCCGCCGCATGCGCGAGCGATTCGTCGAAGCGGCCGTCGCCCATCTGCATTTTTTCCTGCGTCGTGTAGACGCGGGTCGACGAGGCGATCAGCGTGGTGCGCTTCGGATGCACGAAGCCGCGCTCGATCGTGCGCGCCGCCTCGAGCAGCTCGCTGGCGACGACGACGTCGACGCCGCCGGGCATCGGGCTGAGCGCGAACACGGGCGACGCACCGTCGTTCGCCGGCGAGCGCATCAGCTCGATGTAGTAGCTGGTCGATCCGGTGCGCTGCGCCACGCCGGGAACCGACGTGGCCTGCACCGGCAACCCCTGGTCGATCGCGCAGGCAACGATCCAGTCGTTGAGGACGCCGCCGCCTTCGCCGCCGAGTGCGGCGATCAGGATCGTGAATGCGCGGTTTTCGTTCATCGGGTTTCAGGCCGGTTGCAGCGCGCCGATGACCGCCGCCCGCAGGCGTGCCTTGAATCGGTCCCAGCCGCTGGGGTTCGAGATGATCTCGGCGCGCCAGAACGACGGGCACAGCGTGGCCGCGTGCGCGACCTCGCCGCACAGTCCGCAGCCGACGCAATCGTTCGTGACGTAGGCCACCGGGTCGACCTTCAGCGGATCGGTGGGCGTTCGCACGGTCAGCGTCGGGCAGCCGGAGAGCCGGATGCACGAGTGGTCGCCCGTGCAGGTGTCCTCGTCGACGCCGAAACGCGTGCGCACGACGCGCTTGCCCTCGGCGAGCATCTTCGCGCGCAGCGGCTTGATCCGGCGCTGGCGCTCGAGCTGGCATTCACCGTCGGCGATGATGACCTTCAAGCCGTCGTACGACGAGGTCAGCGCCTCCTTGAGCGTCTTCTTCACCTTGCCGACCTTGTAGTTGTCGACGGTGCGCAGCCACTTCACGCCCATGCCCTTCAGCGTGCTCTCGATCGTCACCTCGGAGGGGGTCGCACTGGTGCCTTCGGCGACGCGGCGGGCCTCCGACGTGGGCGTCGAGATGACCTCCTGCGTGCCCGTGGCCGACGTGTAGCCGTTCTTCATGATGACGAGGACCCCGTCGCCCTTGTTCAGCAGCGCCGACGAGACGCCCGAGATCAGGCCGTTGTGCCAGAAACCTCCGTCGCCCATGATCGCGATCGGGCGCGTGGCGAGGAAGTTCTTCACGCCCGCGCTGCTCGCGAGGCTCATTCCGTAACCCAGGATCGAGTTGCCGAACGAGAACGGCGCGAAGGTCGCGAACGAATGGCAGCCGATGTCGGCCGAGACGTGCAGCTTGCCGATCTCCTGCTCGACGAGCTTGAGCGCCGAGAACACGGGACGCTCCGGACAGCCGGTGCAGAAGTTCGGCGGACGCCCCGGGAGCAGCCCCTTGAATTCCTCCTTCGCCTGCTCGCGCAGCAGTTCGATCTCGCGCAGCAGTTCGTCGGCGCCGCCGCGCGGCAACTCGGGCGCGTGCTCGCCGAGGAAGCGCGACAGGCCGGCCAGGATGAGCTCGGCGGTGTACTCGCCGCCCATCGACAGGAGGTCTTTCCCGCGCAGCTTCGTCTGCAGATCGGCGCGGCGCAGGATCGAACTGATCTCCTGCTCGATGAAGTCGGGTTGGCCTTCCTCGACGAGGAGCACGGCGCGCTTGCCGGCGAAGAACGACGTGATCTGCTCGGGAACCAGCGGGTAGACGACGTTCAGGTTCAGGATCGGGATCTGCGTGTTGCCGTACGCGTCGGCGAGCCCCAGCGTCTGCAGCGCGCGCACCAGGTTGTTGTACAGGCCGCCCTGGACGACGATGCCCAGTTGCCCGTGCGGGCCGTCGAAGAGCTCGTTCAGCGCCGCATCGACGACATGGCGCCGCGCCGCCGGCATGCGCACTTCGTGCTTGAGCTTCTCGTGCTGGAACGTGACCGGCGGATGCGACAGCCGCGCGTAGTCGAACGAGGCCGGCTCCTGCTGCAGATGGCGCGTGGAGATGCTCGGCGCGCGATTGTCCTTGCACACGAAACTGCCGCGCACGTGGCACGCGCGGATGCGCAACTGCAGCATCACCGGCGTGTTCGACGCCTCGGACAATTCGAAGCCGTGCTCGACCATGCGCACGATCGTCGGCAGGTTGGGTCGCGGATCGAGCAGCCACATCCCCGACTTCATCGCGAACGCGTGCGTGCGCTCCTGGATCACGCTCGCGCCTTCGCCGTAGTCTTCGCCGACGACGATCAGCGCGCCGCCCATCACGCCCGGGGAGGCGAGATTCGACAGCGCGTCCGAGGCGACGTTGGTGCCGACCACCGATTTCCACGTGACCGCCCCGCGCACCGGATACATGATCGAGGCGCCGAGCATCGCGGCGGCCGACGCCTCGTTCGTGCACGCCTCGACGTGCACGCCGAGCTCGTCCATGTAGTCGCGCGCCTGCACCATCACGTCGAGCAGGTGCGAGACCGGCGCGCCCTGGTAGCCGCCGACGTAGGTGACACCCGACTGCAACAGCGCCTTCGTGACGGCGAGGATCCCCTCGCCGTGAAAGGTTTCGCCATTGCCGAGTGCCAGCGAGCGGATTTCGCTGCTGAAGGAACGTTCCACCGTGGGGCCTCCGGAGTCGGGCGTCGGGGCGATTCGTGCGCCGCCGATCTGCCTCTTGATCGCGTACGACGTTAAACGTACGCTTCGCATTCGTCAAATGGATTGTCCAAATCCATTGCATTGATAACGCAAATGGTCACGCCGGCCGTACAGCGCTTCGCGCGCCTCGACCTGAACCTGCTTCGCGTGCTGGTCGCGATCGACCGCTGCCGGTCGGTGACCGAAGCCGGGCGGCGGCTCTCGCTCAGCCAGCCGGCGACGAGCAACGCGCTCGCGCGGCTGCGCGAGGCGTTCGACGATCCGCTGTTCGTGCGCGTTCCGGGGACGTTGATGCCGACGCCGCTGGCCGCGCGCATCGCACCGATCGTCGCTCGGCATCTGGAGGAACTCGAGTCGGCGCTGATCGAGCCCGGATCCTTCGACCCGATCGTCAGCGCGATCGAATGGCGGCTGTCGCTGTCGGACCTCGGCGAGATCGTCTTTCTGTCGGCGCTCGTCGAATCGGTGCTGCGCGAGGCGCCGAACATGCGCGTGACCAACGCTGCGGTTCCCGCCGAGCGCGTCGCCGACGCGCTCGCGCACCGCGAGATCGATCTCGCGGTCGGCATCATGGACCCGAAGCAGCGCGGCCTTTGCTCGGCGGTGCTCTTTCGTGAGCGGTATCTCGCGCTCGGCCGGCGCGACTGCCCGGCGGCCTGGCGCACGCGCCGGGGCTTCCCGAAGGCTCCGCTCGCCGTCGCCTCGCCCACGGCCACGTATCACCACGGGATCGAGGAGAGCCTCGAGCGCCATCGTCTCGCGCAGGGGATCGTCGTGCGCGCGCGCCACTTCTCTGCGATTCCCGATCTGGTCGCGCGCGGCGAACTGGTCGCGGTCGTTCCCGAGATGTTCGCCCGCCTGGCGTGCACGCGGCATCCGCTGGCGACGTGGCCGGTGCCGTTCGCCATGCCGAGTTACGACGTGTGCATGGTCTGGCACAGCGCGACCGACCGCGATGCGGCGCAGCGCTGGTTGCGCGAACGGGTGGTGGCGCTGTTTCGTGCGACACCCGCCCGCTTCACTTCGGCCGGATCGCGTCGGCCGTCGCCTGGATGAATGCCCGGATCTTCGCGACGTCGGCGGGCTGCAGCTTGCCGGTGAAGTCGGGCATCCCGTTCGTCGGAACGCTCCCGGGGAAAACGAAGCGCTCGAGATCCGCGATCGCTTCGGCCTTCGAATAGCCGAGATTCGGAATATTGCCGCCGCGGTCCACGCCGGGCACGCCGTGGCAGAACACGCAGTTGCTCACGTAGAGCGACGTGCCTTCCTGCACGTGCGCCGGGTCGTACGGTACGCCCGAGAGCAGCGCGCCCTGGCGGTACGCGACGAAGTCGGGCAGTTTCGCGCTGCCGCCGAGTGCGAACGTGTATACCGTTCCCGGGCCTCGGCGATCGGTCGCGCGTTGCGCGAGACCGTAGACGCCGCCCCATCCGGCGGCGATCGATACGAACTGCCTGCCGTCGATCTCGTAGGTGACCGGCGCCGCGACGACGCCCGTACCGGTGGGCGATTCCCACAGCGTCGTGCCGCTGCGCGCGTCGTAGGCGACGAGCCGGCCGTCGGCGGTGCCCTGGAACACGAGGTTGCCGGCCGTGGCGAGCGTGCCGCCGTTCCACGGTGACACGTGCTCGTGTCGCCAGACTTCCTTCTGCGCGACCGGATCCCATGCGATCAGCCGACCGAACGGCTTGCTCTGCGGCGGCTGCGCATTGATGAACATCGCGGTATTCCAGCCGAGCCCCGAATGCGGCTGCCCGGGAACGTTCGACCCGAAGGTCCAGGCCTTGTCGTCCATCAGGTTCAGCGGGACGTTCTGTGCGGGCAGGTAGACGAGACCCGTCAGCGGGCTGTACGACATCGAATGCCAGTTGTGCGCGCCGAACGGCCCCGGAATGCTGTCGCGCGCCTGCGCGCCGCGTGCCTCGGGCGTCTCGATCGGGCGCCCGTCGGCGCCGTAGCCGGTCGCCCAGTTCACGTCGACGAAATTCTTCGCGGAGATCAGCCGGCCGTCGGTGCGGTCGATGACGAAGAAGAAGCCGTTCTTCGGCGCATGCAGGATCACCTTGCGCAGTGTCCCGTCGATGCGCAGGTCGGCGAGGATCATCGGTTGCGTCGCCGTGTAGTCCCAGTTGTCGCCCGGCGTTTCCTGGTAGTGCCACACGTACTTGCCGGTGTCGGGATCGAGCGCGACGATCGACGACAGGAACAGATTGTCGCCGCCTGCCGGGCTGCGCCTGGACCGCGCCCACGGCGAGCCGTTGCCGGTGCCGACGTACATCCGGTTCAATTCCGGATCGAAGACGAGCGTGTCCCATGCGGTGCCCCCGCCGCCGGCTTCCCAGTACTTGCCGCTCGGGTCCCAGGTCTTCGCGGCCAGCGCCATCGACTCGTCTTCGAAAGGTTTCGACGGATCGCCGGGCACGGTGAACCAGCGCCATTTCTGTTCGCCGGTCTCGGCGTCGTAGGCGGTGACATAGCCGCGCACGCCGTACTCGGCGCCGCCGTTGCCGATCACCACCTTGCCCTTGAAGACCCGCGGCGCACCGGTGATCGTGTACGAGCGCGAACGGTCGATGATCGTGTCCTTTTCCCACACGACCTGTCCGGTGGCCGCATCGAGTGCGATCAACCGGCCGTCGTATGCGCCGACGAACACCTTTCCGCGGTATAGGGCGACGCCGCGATTGACGACGTCGCAGCAGCCCCGGTAGCCGGCCTCGCGCGAAACCTTCGGGTCGTAGGTCCACAGCGCCCGTCCGGTACGGGCGTCGATCGCATGGACGACGCTCCACGATGCGGTGACGTACATCACGCCGTCGACGACCAGCGGCGAGGCTTCGACGCCGCGCGTGGACGCGAGGTCGTACGACCAGACGAGTCCGAGGTCCTTCACGTTGCCCGCATCGATCCGGCTCAACCGGCTGAATCGCGTTTCGCCGTAATCGAGTCCGTAACTGGGCCAGTTCTTGCCGGTGCGCGCATTGGCGACGATCGCTTCGCCGTCGATCGCCCGCGTCACGGTACGAACGTGCTCGGGCGATCCGGGGAGCGGTGCCTGCGTTTGTGCGAGACCGGGCGCGATGCCGAGCGCGAGCGCCGTGCCGAGCAGTCGGCCTGCGACAGGACGGAACCGGAAGCCGCGGTACGCGCGCATGGTGGTCTCCTCTGTCGGGTGGCAACAGGACGGTGCCTCGGGCTGCACCGTGCCGGCTGCGAGCCGCTGCCCGGGGGGCGGCGCGGCTGCAGGCAGTTTGATCTCGTCGCGCGCCGGTGGTCAACGGGTCGGCGCGTTCGGCGAACGCCGGCCGAACCGTCCGCGTTGTCGGCCACGCTTACAGTTCGGCGTGGCGCGGCGGGCAAGTGCTTGATTGCGATGGTTGGCGCGTTTTATGCAGCCAGAAGGGCAATGGGTGTGGGTGCCATGCCCGATCGCTTGTCGAGGAGGTTCGCATGACGAGCGCAGCGAAATGGACGGGTCTGCTCGTGGCGGGAATGCTGGCCGGCGGAGCGGCGCACGCCGCCCTCGTCGATCGCGGCGGCGGGCTCGTCTACGACACCGACTACGACATCACCTGGCTGCAGGATGCCGACTATCCGACGACGTCGGCGTATCCGGCGATCGATTCGAACGGCCAGATGTCGTGGGAAGAGGCGAAGACCTGGGCGGCCGACCTGGTCTACGGTGGGTACGACGACTGGCGCCTGCCTTCGGCTTTCAATCCCGATGGGTCGGGCCCCTGCGGGCTTCCCGCGGGCGCCTTCGACTGCACCGGCAGCGAACTGGGGCATCTGTTCTACACCGAGCTCGGCAATTCGGCGGGCATGGGCGGCTTCACGAACAGCGGGCCCTTCGTGAACGTCCGCTCGCTCACGTACTGGAATGAAACCGCGGCACCACCCGATCCGGTGGGAGGCGGTGCGCGCGCGTGGGTCTTCTTCATCGTCAACGGCCTTCAATATCCGGGGCTGGTCACGAACGCGGCCGACGGCTCGCCGTACGTCGGCTATGCCTGGGCGGTGCGCGACGGAGACGTCGCCGCCACCGTCCCCGAACCGGCGATGCTGCTGCTGCTCGGACTCGGCTTCGCGGTGTACGGGGCGCTACGACCGCGTCGGTGACTCGGCCCGGGTCATACCTCGCCGGTGCCCGGTTGTCGCCGCGCTTTACAGTGGCGTGCCGGGCGTCGTCCAAGGTCTTGAATCCATTGGCTGGCGCAGTTTATGCGGCGACCGTTGCAGGGAGCGCGTCGCTCGACGTTGCGTCGTTCGACGCGCTCTGCCCGCATCGCGTTACGAGGGCGCCGACATGACACGCAACGTCTTCCGCCTCGCCGCCGCCGCTGCCCTGGGATTCGCCTCGGTCGTCGCGCAGGCCGTTCCGGTCACGTATTCGGCCCGACTCGACGGGCCGAGCGAGTCGCCCCCCGTGGCCTCGCCGGCAACCGGAACCGCAACCGTCGTCTTCGACGCCGATGCCGATCTGCTGCGCGTGCAGACCGCGTTCGACGGGCTCGTCGGCACCACGACGGCGGCGCATATCCATTGCTGCACGTCCACGCCGCTGAGCGACATCGCGGGGGTCGCGACGCAGGTGCCGAGCTTCGTCGGCTTTCCGCTCGGCGTGACGAGCGGGGTCTACTCGCAAGACTTCGATCTCGGCGACCTCGCGAGCTGGAATCCGGCGTTCGTCAGTGCGAACGGCGGAACCGCGGCCGGCGCCGAAGCGGCGCTCGGCGCGGGCCTCGAGCAGGGGCGCGCGTACCTGAACATTCACAGCACGTTTTCCCTGTCCGGAGAAATCCGCGGCTTCCTCGTCGCCGCCACCGCCGTTCCCGAGCCGGGAACGCTCGGGCTGATCGGCGCCGCGCTCGTTGCCGCGGGCGCCGCGCGGCGTGGTTTGACGCGGAGATCCTCGCACGCGCCACGGTAGGCGCTGCCGTCGCCGACGCGGGCGGCTCTGCGGCGTCCCGATGTCGGGACGGCGCCGCGGGCGAGGGGGGCCCTTTGCCGCCGATGCACGCAAGCGTCAGGACGGCGGTCGTATCATCCCGCCCCGGGGCTGCAGCGAGGCAATGGATCGCGGCGCGTACCGTCCCGGTGGACCACGCCGGCGAAGCGGCATACGCCGTTCGTCCGCCCGAACGCACGGCACGTCGCGCAACGCATGTCGGCGAAACCGGCAGCGAGGGAGCATCGAGCCATCGCCGCGCCCCGGTGACGACGAGGGAAAGTCGATGAGCTGGTTCGAACTGATCGCGCGGACCGAGTACGCCGCCGATGTGCAAGCCGCTACCGCGCGCAGGCTCGGAATCCACCGGCGCGAGCTGTCCGATGCGGACAAGGCCGAACTCGACCGGCTGGCGAACCGGGCGCGCGCCACGGGCGTCTCGGCCGAAGAGGTTGCCGAGCAATACGCGCGCAGTGCCGGGTGCCGCAGGTAGCGGCCAGGCGCCGCGTGCGCGCGGGCGCCGCGAC
>JAKFES010000223.1:0-3320 GCA_036675585.1 Burkholderiaceae bacterium | reverse complement strand
GCTTCGTCGGACTCGCGGCCCGGCGGCAACACGTCCGCGTGGCCGAGCAGCTTGGCGACGAGATGGCGCTGCCAGCGAGCGACCGCCCAGCCTTCGCGCGCGACCACCTGGTCGGCTTCCTCGTAGATCACGTCGATCGACGAATCGGCGAGCACGGGCTCGAAGCGTTCCAGGACGTCCTCGATGAGCGGATCCAGCGCAACCAGCACCAGTTGCGGTTGCGCCTGGAGCAGTGCGGCCGGATCGAGTTCCGTCGGGTCTGCCGCTAGCACGCAGTGCGCACCGGCCTCGGCGAGCACCGCGCGCAGGCGTTCGCAGGCCTCGCCGGGGCGGGCCAGCAGCGCGACGCGCCTCCCGGTGTCGGTGCTAGCCGTCATGGCGCGAGGTGATGCCGAGCAATTCGTGGACGTTTCGGATCAGTTCGGGCTCCTGGTACGGCTTGCCCATGTAACGCTCGACGCCGATCTCGAATGCGCGCTGGCGATGCTTGTCGCCGGTACGCGAGGTGATCATCACGATCGGGACGTTGCGCAGGCGCGGATCGGCCTTCATCAGGGTGGCGAGTTCATAACCGTCCATGCGAGGCATCTCGATGTCGAGCAGCATCAGGTCCGGCACGACGTCGGCCATGCGCTCGAGCGCATCGACGCCGTCCTTCGCGGTGGCCACCTCGAAGTTGTGCCGTTCGAGCACGCGCCCGGTGACCTTGCGCATCGTCACCGAGTCGTCGACCACCATCACCAGCGGAACCGGTCGGTGTTCGATCACCGCCACCGGCTCCGGGGTGAAACCGCGCGGCAGCGCGGCATGGCGACGCACCAGCGGGGCGACGTCGAGGATCACGACCACGCGGCCGTCGCCCATGATCGTCGCGCCGAAGATGCCCGGCACCGAAGCGACCTGCGGCCCGACCGGCTTGACCACGATTTCGCGGTTGCCGACGACCTGGTCGACCGTGACCGCGGCGCGCAGGTCGCCGGCGCGGATCAGCAATACCGGCATCTGCAGCTGGCCTTCGGCCTTGGCGGGCGCATGGCCGACCAGGTGGCCCAGGTCATGCACCGCGTAGTCCTCATCACCGTAACGGTAGGCCGATTCCGTCGGCTCGCCGTCGGCGCCGACCAGTTGGTCGCGCGCGATGCGGCCGACACCGCGGACCGATGCGATCGGCACCGCGAACGTGGTCTCGCCGATCCGCACGAACACCGCCTGGGTAACCGCAAGCGTCTGCGGCAGGCGCAGGGTGAAGCGCAGGCCCTTGCCCGGGGTCGAGTGGATGTCGAGCGTGCCGCCCAACTGGCGGACTTCGCTGGCGACCACGTCCATGCCGACGCCGCGGCCGGCCAGGCGGCTGACCGCGTCCGCGGTCGAGAAGCCCGGCTCCAGGATCAGCGCGTCGAGGTCGGAATCGGCCAGCACCGCATCGCTGCGGATCAAGCCGCGTTCTTCACCGCGGCGACGGATCGCCGCGCGATCGAGGCCGCGACCGTCATCGGCCACTTCCAGCACGACTTCGGAACCTTCACGGCGGATCGCGATCCGGACCGTGCCCTCTTCCGGCTTGCCCGCCTGCTTGCGATCGGTTGGCGTTTCCAGACCGTGCGCGACTGCGTTGCGCAGCATGTGTTCCAGCGGCGCGGTCATGCGCTCGAGCACGTTGCGGTCGAGCTCGCCCTGGGCACCGTCGAGCTTCAACTGGACCTGCTTGCCGAGCTCGCCCGAGGCCTGACGCACCACGCGCCGCAACCGCGGCAGCAGCGCGTCGAACGGCACCATGCGGGTACGCATGAGGCCTTCCTGCAGGTCGGAACTCACGCGCGACTGTTGCAGCAGCAAGGTCTCGTACTGGCGGGTCAGGTCGTCGAGCGTGACCTGCAGGCTGCCCTGGTCGGCGGCCGATTCCGACAACGCGCGCGAAAGCTGCTGCAAGTTGGAGAAGCGATCGAGTTCGAGCGGGTCGAACGTCGCCTCGGCGACATCGCCCTCGCGCTGGTAGCGCGCGACGATCTGCGCCTCGGTCTCGATCTCGAGGCGCCGCAACTGGTCGCGCATGCGGGTGTTGGTCGCCGCCATTTCCGCGATCGCGCCACGGAATGCACCGAGCTGTTGTTCGAGGCGGGAGCGGTAGATCGCGACCTCGCCGGCGTAGTTGACCAGCCGGTCGAGCAGGTCGGCGCGGATGCGCACCTGCTCCTGCGGCGCGCGCACACCGATGTCTTCCTCGTCGCCGGCCAGCGTCTCGTCGATTGGCGCCGACAAAGGCTTGAGTTCAACCGCCGCGGCTTCGACCGGATGCGTGGCGTCGGCCGGGAGTGCTTCGCCGGCCTGTCGCGCGCCTGGGCGGAGCACGGTCTCGCCGCGCGAACGAGCATCGAATTCGGCGATCAACGCCTCCGGCATCGCGATCGCATGTCGCGCGCCGACCCGGGTCACCATCGCGTGCAGCCGGTCGAACCCGCGCTCCAGCAAGGGCACGCCATCGCGGCCGAGTTCGCAGCGATGCTCGACCACCGATTCCAGCAACGATTCCATGACGTGGCCAAGCTCGCCGATCGCCATGACACCGGCCATCCGCGCGCCGCCCTTGAGCGTATGCAGATCGCGTTGCAGGCCGATCAACGGCTCGCGCTCGCCCGGCGCCTGGCGCAACTGCGCCAGCAGGCCATCGGAATGATCGAGCAGGTCGACGCCTTCCTCGACGAAAATATCGACCAGTTCCGGATCGAGCCCGCTCAGGTCGAGCGCTTCGTCGGGGTCCGGGTTCGCCGCCATCGCCTCGGCGAACATCGCAGCCGCCGCCAACTCCGGTTCCAAGCCGGACGCGGGCGCTTCGAGTCCGAGCGAGTCCTCGTCGAGCGCTTCGACCGCGGCGTCCGTTGTTGCGATTTCGAGCTCGTCGCTGGCGTGCTCGACGTCGCTCGACATCACGCCGGCATCCGCTTCCGCAGTCGCTGCGACGTTCTGTGTCTGTTCGCGAGCGATCCGGTCGGCCTCGGCGTACTCGGCTTCCAGGCGCGCGTACCACAGGCGCTCCTCTTCTTCGATGCGGTCGGCCTCGCGGCGCTCCGCCTCGATACGTTCCGATTCGACCCGCTCAGCTTCGAAGCGTTCTGTCTCGACACGCTCCGACTCGACGTGCTCGGTGCCGGAGGACTCGACTCCGGAAATCCCGGCGTCGACGGGCTCCGCTTCGGCTCGTTCGGCTTCGAGTCGTTCCGTGTCGAGTCGTTCCGTGTCGAGTCGCTCGGCTTCGAGGCGTTCCGCTTCAAGCCGCTCCACTTCCAGCAGTTCGGCCTCAAGCCGTTCCGCTTCAAGCCGTT
>JAKFES010000203.1:0-20971 GCA_036675585.1 Burkholderiaceae bacterium | reverse complement strand
CGACCGGTCAGGCCGTCGTTGCCTGCCCCGCCGCCGCGTCGTCGGCCGCGGCCGCCTTCATCGACAGGCGCAGGCGACCCTTGTCGTCGGCCTCGATGACCTTCACACGCACCGCCTGGCCTTCCTTGACGTAATCGGACACCTGGTTCACACGCTCGTTGGCGATCTGCGAGACGTGCAACAGTCCGTCGCGACCCGGCATCACCTGGACGATGGCGCCGAAGTCGAGGATCTTGAGCACGGTGCCGTCGTAGATGCGACCGATCTCGACCTCGGCCGTCAGGTCCTCGATGATCTTCTGTGCGCGTTTGGCGGCATTGCCGTCGACCGCGGCAATCGTGATCGACCCGTCGTCCTGGATGTCGATCTGCGTGCCGGTGCTCTCGGTGATCTGGCGGATCGTCGCGCCGCCCTTGCCGATCACGTCGCGAATGCGCTCCGGGTTGATCTTCATCGTGTACATGCGCGGCGCGAAATCGGAGAGGTCCTCGCGTGCGCCGCCGATCGCCTGCTGCATCAGGCCCAGGATGTGCATGCGGCCCTCTCGCGCCTGCGCGAGCGCGACCTGCATGATCTCCTTCGTGATCCCCTGGATCTTGATGTCCATCTGCAGTGCGGTGATGCCGGTGGCTGTCCCGGCCACCTTGAAGTCCATGTCGCCGAGATGATCCTCGTCGCCCAGGATATCGGTGAGCACCGCGAAGCGGTTGCCTTCCTTGATCAGCCCCATGGCGATGCCGGCGACGTGCGCACGGATCGGAACGCCCGCGTCCATCAGCGCCAGGCAACCGCCGCACACCGATGCCATCGAGGACGAGCCGTTCGACTCGGTGATCTCCGAGACGACACGCAGCGAATACGCGAACTCCTCGGCGCTCGGCAGCAGCGGCCGGATGGCGCGCTTGGCGAGGTTGCCATGCCCGATCTCGCGCCGCTTCGGCGCACCGAAACGGCCGGTTTCGCCGGTGGCGAACGGCGGCATGTTGTAGTTGAACATGAAGCGCTCGCGATACTCGCCGTTGATCGCATCGATGATCTGCTCGTCGCGCGACGTGCCGAGCGTGGCGATGACGATCGCCTGCGTCTCGCCGCGCGTGAACAGCGCCGAGCCGTGTGCGCGCGGCATGACGCTCGTGCGGATCGCGATCGGGCGCACGGTGCGCGTGTCGCGCCCGTCGATGCGCGCCTCGCCCGAGAGCACCTGCTGGCGGACGATGCGCGCCTGCAGGTCGAACAGCATGTTCGATACCGCGTTGAGGTCCGGCGCAGGCTCGCCCGCGTCGATCGCCTCGGCGACCAGCTTCTCGATGGTCGACTTCTCGATCTCGCGAATGCGCGTCACGCGCTGCTGCTTGTTGCGCAGACCGTAGGCCGCGCGCATGTCCTCGCCGGCGAGCGCCTCGACGCGCAGCACCCGTGCGGTGTCCTTCGGGGCGGGCTGCCAGTCCCAGGCGGGCTTGCCCGCTTCCTCGACCAGCTCGTCGATCGCCTTGATGGCGACCTGCATCTGCTCGTGTCCGAACACGACGGCGCCGAGCATGACGTCCTCGGGCAGTTCGTGCGCCTCGGACTCCACCATGAGCACGGCGGCGTCGGTTCCGGCGACGACGAGGTCGAGCTTCGAGGCCTCCATCTGCGACGTGCCCGGATTCAGTACGTACTGGCCGTCGATGTAGCCGACGCGGGCGGCACCGATCGGGCCGTCGAAGGGAATGCCCGAGAGCGCGAGCGCGGCCGAGGTGCCGATCATTGCCGGAATGTCGCTGTCGACCTCCGGGTTGCTCGACATCACGTGCACGATGACCTGGACTTCGTTGTAGAAGCCCTCGGGGAACAGCGGGCGGATCGGCCGGTCGATCAGGCGACAGGTCAGGATCTCGCGCTCGGTCGGGCGACCCTCGCGCTTGAAGAAGCCGCCGGGGATGCGGCCCGCGGCATAGAACTTCTCGACGTAGTCGACGGTGAGCGGGAAGAAATCCTGCCCGGGCTTCGCCGTGCGGGCGCCGACGACGGTGGCGAGGACGACGGTGTCGTCCATCGTGACGAGGGCCGAACCCGATGCCTGCCGGGCCACTTCACCGGTTTCGATGGTGACGGTATTCGCGCCCCACTGGAACGTTCTTTTCGCAATTTCAAACACTTGGTTTCCTTTCGAGCAGTCCAGAAGCAAGAAACCCGCAAGGTTCGCTTGCGGGTTTCGGCTCGGTCGGTTCAGCCGCGCAGACCCAGTTTCTCGACGAGCGCGCGGTAGCTGGCGGGATTCTTCCCTTTCAGGTAATCGAGCAGCTTGCGACGCCGGCTGACCATTTTCAGCAGCCCGCGGCGCGAGTGGTGATCCTTCGCGTGCGTCTTGAAGTGATCGGTGAGATCGACGATGCGTGCGGTAAGCAGTGCGACCTGGACCTCGGGCGAGCCGGTATCGTTTCGCGCCCGCTGGAAGTCGGCGACGATCTTCGCCTTCTCGGTATTGGCGATGGCCATGGGATTCCCCTGATGTTTCAGTACTTGCGGCATCGCCGGGATGCAATGCCGTGCCGGTTTTCCCCCGGCACGGACCCGCCCGGGGAAACCGGTAATTCTATCGCATTCAGACGCCCGCCTGCGGATCGATGCGCTCGACCCGCGAATGCAGCTTGTTCAGCGCGTTCAGGTAGGCCTTCGCCGAGGCGACGATGATGTCCGGATCGGCGCCGACGCCGTTGACGACACGCCCCGAGCGCGACAGCCGGACCGTGACCTCGCCCTGCGATTCGGTGCCGGTCGTGATCGCGTTGACCGAATACAGGACGAGCTCGGCGCCGCTGGCCACGCGCGCCTCGATCGCCTTGAACGTCGCGTCGACGGGGCCGTTCCCGGTGGCCTCGCTGACCGTTTCGGTCCCGTCGATGCCCATCGTCACGCGCGCACGCGGGCGGCCGCCGGTTTCCGAAGACTGCGTCATCGCGACCAGCCGGTAATGCTCGTCGGCCACCTGATGCACCGCCTGGTCGGAGACGAGCGCCTGGATGTCCTCGTCGAAGATCTCGGCCTTGCGGTCGGCCAGGTCCTTGAAGCGCTGGAACGCCGCCTGGACTTCCTGCTCGGAATCGAGCGTGATGCCCAGCTCATGCAGGCGCTGCTTGAACGCGTTGCGCCCCGACAACTTGCCGAGCACGATCTTGTTCGCCGTCCAGCCGACGTCCTCGGCGCGCATGATCTCGTAGGTGTCGCGGTTCTTCAGCACGCCGTCCTGGTGAATGCCCGAGGCATGCGCGAACGCGTTGGCGCCGACGACCGCCTTGTTGGGCTGCACCGGGAATCCGGTGATGCTCGAGACGAGCTTGGAGCTCGGCACGATCTGCGTGGTGTCGACGCCGACGTCGAGCCCGAAATAATCGCGCCGGGTCTTGACCGCCATGACGATCTCTTCGAGCGACGTGTTGCCCGCGCGTTCGCCGAGCCCGTTGATCGTGCACTCGACCTGGCGGGCTCCGGCCATGACCCCGGCGAGCGAATTCGCCACCGCCATCCCGAGGTCGTTGTGGCAATGCACCGACCAGACCGCCTTGTCCGAATTGGGGACGCGCTCGCGCAAACCGCGGATCTGCTGCGCGAACCCCTCGGGCACCGCATAGCCGACCGTGTCGGGAATGTTGATCGTGGTCGCGCCCTCGGCGATCGCCGCCTCGAGCACGCGGCACAGGAAATCGTGGTCCGAGCGGCTCGCGTCCTCGGGCGAGAACTCGATGTCGTCGGTGAACTTGCGCGCGAAGCGCACGGCCAGGCGCACCTGCTCGTACACCTGCTCGGGCGTCATGCGCAGCTTCTTCTCCATGTGCAGCGCCGAGGTCGCCATGAACGTGTGGATGCGCATCGACTTCGCGCCCTCGAGCGCTTCGGCCGCGCGCGAGATGTCGCGATCGTTTGCCCGGGCGAGCGAACACACGGTCGAATCCTTGATCGCACCGGCAATCGCACGGACCGCCTCGAAATCGCCGTTCGACGACGCCGCGAACCCCGCCTCGATCACGTCGACGCGCAGCTTCTCCAGTTGCTTGGCCAGCCGCAGCTTCTCCTCGCGCGTCATCGACGCGCCCGGGCTCTGCTCGCCGTCGCGCAACGTGGTGTCGAAAATGATCAGCTTGTCGGCCATCGGAATGCTCCTGAAGCGCCTCGCCCGCCAGGCGCGGGAGGCAACGAACTGCAACGGAAAGGAGGGGGGAGAAGTGTCAGCGCGCGAAGCGCAGTAGCGGACCGAGCACCGAAAGCAGGTGCAGGCCGCCGAGCGTCCGGTTGCCGGACGCCTGGACAGGCAGATCGAGAGCGGCGCGGAACACGCCGGCGCGGCAGGCGCCGCGGTCGGAACTCATCGGGAAAATATAACCACTTTGACGTCTCGCCGCAACCGGACGCCGCGCTCGGCGCGTCAGGTCTTGGGAAGCGTCACGCCCGTCTGCCCCTGGTACTTTCCGCCGCGGTCGCGATACGACGTTTCGCAGACTTCGTCGGACTCCAGGAAGATCACCTGCGCGCAGCCCTCGCCGGCGTAGATCTTCGCCGGCAGCGGCGTCGTGTTCGAGAATTCCAGCGTGACGTGCCCTTCCCACTCCGGCTCGAGCGGTGTCACGTTGACGATGATTCCGCACCTTGCATACGTGGACTTGCCGAGACAGATCGTCAGCACACTGCGCGGGATCCGGAAGTACTCGACCGTGCGTGCGAGCGCGAACGAGTTCGGCGGGATGATGCAGACATCGCCCGCGAAATCGACAAACGAGTCGGCGTCGAAGTTCTTCGGGTCGACGATCGTCGAGTTGATGTTCGTGAAGATCTTGAACTCGCGGGCGACGCGCACGTCGTATCCATAGCTCGACGTACCGTAGCTGACGATCTTCTGGCCGTTGGCCGTACGCACCTGTCCGGCCTCGAAGGGCTCGATCATGCCTTGTGCCGCCATGCGGCGAATCCAACGGTCGGACTTGACGCTCATGTTGCTCGGATGAAAACGTTCTGTAGGAAGAGGCCTTGGGGGGTTGCCGCGAGGCCGACCCACAGGGGCCGATTCCGGCGCAGGCGCATTCTAGCGTGGCAAAACGCGCCCGGATGGTGGCATGATGGAACCGAAACGCGCCGCCAACTCGGCGGCGTGAACAGAACCTGCCGCTGAAGCAGGTCCGGATGCAACCCGATCCCGCCGCACGGCGGCGGGTCATTCGCCCCTCGAGGAGGATTCATGGATCAGACCGTGACGATGACGGTGAACGGCAAGCCCGTTTCCGCTCGCATCGATCGTCGTACCCTGCTTGTCCAGTTCATTCGCGAACACCTGCAGCTGACCGGAACGCACGTCGGATGCGATACCGCGCAGTGCGGTGCATGCACGGTGCATCTCGACGGAAGAGCGATCAAGTCGTGTTCGATCCTCGCCGTGCAGGCCGAGGGCGCGTCGATCACCACGATCGAAGGGTTGTCGAACGGCGAGCTGCATCCGATGCAGAAGGCGTTCAACGAATGTCACGCCCTGCAGTGCGGATTCTGCACGCCGGGCATGGTGATGTCGGCGGTGCAGCTGCTGAAGGACAACCCGAGTCCGACCGAAGCGCAGATCCGCGAAGGCCTCGAAGGAAACCTGTGCCGTTGCACCGGGTACCAGAACATCGTGCGCGCGATCGAGCAGGTCGCCGCCGCCGGCCGTTGAACGCGCGGAGGATGCCATGACAGACCTGTCCACTTCCCCGGCCTCCCCGATCGGCCAATCGCTGCCGCGGCGCGAAGACCGGCGCTTCCTCACCGGCGCGGGCCAGTACACCGACGACGTCGTGATGCACGGCCAGACCTACGGCGTGTTCCTGCGCTCGCCGCACGCGCATGCGCGCATCGTCTCGATCGACACGTCGCGCGCCAGGGAAGCGCCCGGCGTGGTCGAGATCTTCACCGGCGCCGATCTGGCGGAGGCGAAAGTGGGCGGCCTGCCGTGCGGCTGGCTGATCCACAGCAAGGACGGCTCGCCGATGAAGGAGCCGCCGCACCCGGTGCTCGCGCAAGGCAAGGCGCGCTACGTCGGCGACGCGGTCGCGCTCGTCGTCGCCGAAACGGTGCTGCAGGCCAAGGACGCCGCCGAACGCATCGAGATCGACTACGAGGTCCTGCCGGCGGTGATCGACCTGCGCAGCGCCGACCGCGCGCCGGTCAACGTCCACGACGACGCGCCGGGCAACGTCTGCTACGACTGGGGACACGGCGACAAGGCGGCGGTGGAAGCGGCATTCGCGACAGCCGCGCACGTCAGCCGGCTCGACTTCATCAACAACCGGCTGATCCCGAACGCGCTCGAGCCGCGCGCGGCCAACGCGGTGTACTCGAAGCACGACGACAGCTACACGCTGTACGTGGCGAACCAGAATCCGCACGTCGAGCGGCTGCTGATGTGCGCGTTCGTGCTCGGGCTGCCCGAGTCGAAAGTACGGGTGATCGCGCCCGACGTCGGCGGCGGGTTCGGCTCGAAGATCTTCCTCTACCCCGAGGAAACGGCACTGGTGTGGGCTTCGAAGCGCGTCGGCCGCCCGATCAAGTGGACCGCCGAACGCAGCGAGTCGTTCCTGAGCGACGCGCACGGTCGCGACCACGTGACCACCGCCGAGATGGCGCTCGACGACCAGGGCCATTTCCTGGCGATGCGCGTGAGCACGATCGCGAACCTGGGCGCCTACCTGTCGACCTTCTCCACCGCGGTACCGACCATCCTCTACGGAACGCTGCTCGCCGGGCAGTACCGCACGCCGGCGATCTACGTCGAGGTGAAGGCGATGTTCACCAATACGGCGCCGATCGACGCGTACCGGGGTGCCGGACGGCCCGAAGCGACGTACGTGGTCGAGCGAATGGCCGAGCGCTGCGCGCGCGACCTGAAGATGGATCCGGCCGAGATCCGCCGGCGCAACTTCATCACCGAGTTCCCGCACACCACACCGGTCGGGCTCACCTACGACATCGGCGGCTACGCCGCATCGCTCGACAAGGCGCAACACCTCGCCGACGTGGCGGGCTTCGAGGCACGCAAGAAGGAGGCCGCCGCACGCGGCATGCTGCGCGGGCTGGGCTACTCCTGCTACATCGAGGCGTGCGGAATCGCGCCGTCGAACATCGCGGGCGCGCTCGGTGCGCGCGCCGGGCTGTTCGAGGCCGGCGAGGTCCGCGTGCACCCCACCGGCACGGTCACCGTATTCACCGGGGCGCACAGCCACGGCCAGGGCCACGAGACGACGTTCGCGCAGGTCGTCGCCGCCAAGCTCGGATTGCCGGTCGAGAACGTCGAGATCGTGCACGGCGACACCGGACGCATCCCCTTCGGGATGGGAACGTACGGCAGCCGTTCGCTGTCGGTCGGCGGCACCGCGATCGTGATGGCGGTCGACAAGGTCATCGCGAAAGGCAAGAAGATCGCCGCGCACATGCTCGAGGCGTCCGACAGCGACATCGAGTTCGCCAACGGCGAGTTTCGCGTCGCGGGCACCGATCGCACGCTTGCGTTCGCGCAGGTCGCGTTGAGCGCCTACGTCCCGCACAACTACCCGCTCGACAAGCTCGAACCGGGCCTGAACGAGAACGCGTTCTACGATCCGAGCAACTTCACGTTCCCGGCCGGCTCGCACATCTGCGAAGTCGAGATCGACCCGCAGACGGGGCGCACGCGCGTCGTGCAGTTCGTTGCCGTCGACGATTTCGGCAACGTGGTGAACCCGATGATCGTCGAAGGACAGGTCCACGGTGGCGTCGCGCAGGGACTCGGGCAGGCGATGCTCGAAGGGTGCGCCTACGACCCGGAATCGGGGCAGCTGCTCACCGGCTCGCTGATGGACTACACGCTGCCGCGCGCCGATGACCTGCCGAAGTTCGTCGTCGACACCACGGTGACGCCCTGCACGCACAATCCGCTCGGCGTGAAGGGATGCGGCGAAGCGGGTGCGATCGGCGCGCCGCCGGCATTCATCAACGCGCTCACCGACGCGCTCGGCGTGGCCGACGTCCCGATGCCCGCAACGGCCGAGCGCGTCTGGCGCATCGCCAACGCGGCACGCTGAACGAGGAGACCAGAACATGTACGGATTCGAATACCAGCGACCCGCCAGCGTGCCCGACGCCGTTCACGCGAGCAGCGCCGACACCCGCTACCTCGCCGGCGGACAAAGCCTGGTGCAGGCGATGAAGCTGCGCCTGGCCTCGGCGAGCACGCTCGTCGACCTGGCGTCGATCGGCGATCTTCGCGGCATCTCGCAGCAGGGCTCGTCGCTGCGCATCGGGTCGATGACGCGCCACGCCGAAGTGGCGCGTTCGCCCGAGGTGCGCAACGCGATCCCCGCGCTCGCCGATCTGGCCGAAGCGATCGGCGACCCGATGGTGCGCAACCAGGGAACGATCGGGGGCTCGATCGCCAACGCCGATCCGGCGGCCGATTACCCGGCGGCCGTACTGGGGCTGGACGCGAAGATCGAGACCGACCGGCGCACGATCGGCGCCGACGCGTTCTTCGTCGACCTGTTCACGACCGCGCTCGAGCCGGGCGAGCTGATCGTCGCCGTGCACTTTCCCGTCGTGCGAAGCGCCGCCTACGTCAAGCTGCCCCAGCCGGCGTCGCGCTTCGCACTCGTCGGCGTCTTCGTCGCGAAGAGCGGCGCCGGCGTGCGCGTCGCCGTCACCGGCGCAGGGCCCTACGCGTTCCGCGTCCCGGAAATGGAGCAGGCCCTCGCCAACGACTTCCGGCCCGAAGCGATCGACAAGCTGCGCATCGACCCGGCGCGCTGCAACAGCGACCTGCACGGCTCGGCCGAGTACCGGGCGGCGATGGTGACCGTCATGGCGCAGCGCGCGGTCGGCCAGGCGCTCGGCCGCTGATTCGACGGCCAACACGGATGGCCCGACCGACCGACGTCGACGAAACGCTGGCCCTGCTCGCGGGCGAGGACTACCTCGCCGGCCGTTCGCTCGCGACGGCCGTGTTCCTCGCGCTGCGACTCGGCCGTCCGCTGCTGCTCGAAGGAGAAGCCGGGGTCGGCAAGACCGAGCTGGCGAAGGTGCTGTCGCGCGCGCTCGATGCGCCGCTGATCCGGCTGCAGTGCTACGAAGGGCTCGACATCGCGTCGGCGGCCTACGAGTGGAACGTCGCGCGCCAGATGCTCGAGATCCGGATCGCCGAGGCGGGCCACGAAGCGAACCGCGAGCGCCTGTTGCGCAACCTGTACTCGCGCGACATGCTCATCGAGCGTCCGCTGCTGCAGGCGCTCACGCAGCCCACCTCGCCGGTGCTGCTGATCGACGAGCTCGACCGCGCCGACGAGCCGTTCGAGGCGTTCCTGCTCGAAGTCCTCGCCGAATCGCAGCTGTCGATCCCCGAGTTCGGCACCATCCGCGCCGAACATCCGCCGATCGTCGTGATCACGTCGAACCGCACGCGCGAGATCCACGATGCGTTGAAGCGCCGATGCCTGTACGCCTGGGTCGACTACCCGAACGCCTCGCGCGAGCTGGAGATCATCCGGCGCAAGGCTTCGGGCGCCGGCGAGCGGCTCTCGCAGCAGGTGGTCGGCTTCGTGCAGCGTGCACGCGCGCTCGACCTGTTCAAGGCGCCGGGCGTCGCCGAGACCATCGACTGGGCCAACGCGCTGATCGCGCTCGATGCGCTGTCGCTCGATCCGCAGTCGGTGTCCGACACGCTCGGCGTGCTGCTGAAGTACCAGGACGACATCGCGCGCATCGACGGCGGTGCCGGCGCGGCGATCCTCGAGGAACTGCGCGCCGAGGGCCTCCTCGAACGGCAAGCGCCGTAGCGCCGGCCGGTACGCGTTCGATGGCCGGTCGCATCGCCGACAACCTGGCGCACTTCGCACGCGTGCTGCGCGCCGCCGGCCTGCCGGTCGGTCCCGATCGCGTGCTGGCCGGAATCGCCGCGGTGGAACTCGTCGGCCTGCAGCGGCGCGACGACGTCCACGCCGCGCTGTCGGCGGTCATGATCGATCGCCACGAGCAGCAGCCGGTGTTCGATGCGGCTTTCGCCGCTTTCTGGCGCGACCCGAAGCTGCTCGAAAAGCTGATGTACCTGCTGCTGCCGCGCGTCGAAGGTCGCGCCGGCGCCGTCGCGCCCCCGCAGCGCCCGCGTCGCGTCGAGGAGGCGCTGTCGCCGCCGGCGCCGCCGCGTCCGCCCTCGGCGGCACGCGAAACCGACGAGCAGCGCATCGACGCACTGCTCGGTTTCTCCGAGCGCGAACGGCTGCAGCACGCCGATTTCGAGGGCATGTCGACGGCCGAGTTCGCCATTGCGCGAAGGCTGGCCGAATCGGTGCCGCTGCCGGTCCGCCCGCTGCGCACGCGTCGGCCGGCGCCCTCGTCGCGCGGGCGCATCGATCTGCGCCGTGCGCTGCGCGGGCTCGCGCGCGCGCCCGACACGATCGACCTGCCGCGCTCGGCACCTCGCCTGCGCGTCCCGCCGCTCGTCGTGCTGATCGACATCTCGGGGTCGATGGACCGCTACGCGCGCGCATTCCTGCACTACGCGTACGGCCTGACGCAGCACCACCATCGCGTGCACACGCTCGTCTTCGGCACGCGCCTGACCGACATCACGCGCTGCCTGCGGCATCGCGACCCCGACGTGGCCATCGAGCGGGCCGACGCGCTCGTGCAGGACTGGCGCGGCGGCACGCGCATCGCCTCGAACCTGGCGCTGTTCAACCGGCGCTGGGCGCGTCGGCTCCTGACCGGAAATGCCGCGCTTCTGCTGGTCACCGACGGGCTCGACCGCGACGAGCACGGGTCGCTGAGCGAGGAAGCGGCCCGGCTCGCGCGCTTCGCGCACCAGTTCGTCTGGCTCAACCCGCTGCTGCGCTACGAGGGTTTCACGCCGCGCGCGAGCGGCGTGCGCGCGCTGCTGCCGCACGTCGACCGGATGCTTCCGGTGCACAATCTGGCGAGCCTGGCCGATCTGGCGGCCGCGCTGCGCGAGCCCCCGGGCCGGAGTCGACCGGCAGCCCCGATCCAGCACCCGATGGAATCCCGAACATGAACCTGCAAGGCGAACGAATCATTGCGGCACCGCGCGAGACCACCTGGGCTGCACTGAACGACCCCGACACGCTGAAGGCGTGCATCACCGGATGCGAGTCGCTCGAGCGCGTCT
Source organism: Burkholderiaceae bacterium (assembly GCA_036675585.1). Classification (GTDB taxonomy): domain Bacteria; phylum Pseudomonadota; class Gammaproteobacteria; order Burkholderiales; family Burkholderiaceae_E; genus Zeimonas. The sequence goes on along the minus strand of JAKFES010000203.1, from coordinate 9,822 downwards.
CCGACGACGAGTACCTCGCCACGGTGGCGATGCGCATCGGGCCGGTCAACGCCCGCTTCAAGGGCAAGCTCAAGCTCGAGAACGTGGTTCCACCCACGTCGTACACGATCGCCTTCGACGGCCAGGGCGGCGTCGCCGGGTTCGGCAAGGGATCGGCCGACGTGCATCTCTCGCCCGACGCCGCCGGAACGCGGCTCGCGTACGCGGCCAAGGCGCAGGTCGGCGGAAAGCTCGCGCAGGTCGGTTCCCGACTGATCGACGGCGCGGCAGCGAAGATCGCCGAGGATTTCTTCACGGCTTTCGAGGCGCACGTGAGCGAGGCCCCCGTCGCGCAAGCGGCCCCGGACGTCCAGGCCGAAGGCGTCGCCGCGTCGGGAAGCGCGGCGCTCGAGGCGGCGCGAAAACGTGCACCCGGCGGTGCGTTCCCGCGCTGGTTGCCGTGGGTCGTGGCGATCGTCGTGATCGCCGTGCTGATCGCGTACTGGAGCGCCTGAGGCAACGCGCCGCGGGTCGTGGCGGGCGGTTGACCACGACCCGCCCGTGCGAACGGCACGGGGCGGCGCGACGAAGGGGGACAATCGGACAACGGCGGCCGTACCGAACGGAGGAGAGTCGATGGACAGCCTGGATCGTGAAGTGCTCGAACACGCGCGCGACTGGTTCGCCGAGGGTCGCGGCGTCTGGATGATCACCGTCGTCGAGACGTGGGGCTCGTCGCCGCGCCCGGTGGGCGCACTGCTCGCGCTGCGCGACGATGGACTCGTCGTCGGCTCGGTGTCGGGCGGTTGCGTCGAGGACGACCTGATCGAGCGCGTGCGCACCGGCGAGCGCGTCGGCAAACCCTCGATGATCCTCTACGGCGTCAGCAAGGACGAGGCGGCGCGCTTCGGCCTGCCGTGCGGCGGAACGCTTCGCCTGCTGCAGGAGCCGCTCGCCAGCGCCGACTGGATCGACCAGGTACTCGAGCGCACCGCGCGACACGAACTGGTCGCCCGAACGCTCGATCTCGAGACCGGTCACGCGACGCTCGAGCCCGCGCGCCTGGGCGAAGCCTTCGCCTTCGACGGCAAGACGGCGCGCGCGGTCTTCGGTCCGCGCTACCGGCTGCTCGTCATCGGCGCCGGGCAACTCTCGCGCGTGCTCGCCGACATGGCGAAGGCGCTCGACTTCCAGGTCTTCATCTGCGATCCGCGCGAGGAATACTACTCGACGCTCGAGATGCCGTTGGTCACGTGGCTGCCGGGAATGCCCGACGACGCGGTCGTCGCGTTCAAGCCCGATGCGAACACCGCGATCGTCGCGCTCACGCACGATCCGAAGCTCGACGACCTGGCGCTGCTCGAAGCGCTGAAGTCGCCCGCCTTCTACATCGGCGCGCTCGGTTCGCGCAGCAACACGTCGCGGCGGCGCGAACGGCTGAAGCTGTTCGACCTGTCGGCCGACGAGATCGATCGCCTGCACGGGCCGATCGGGCTGCACATCGGCAGCCGCACGCCGGCCGAGATCGCGGTGGCGATCCTGGCCGAGATCGTTTCGGTGAAGAACGGCGTGACGCCCACGCAGAAGAAAGCGCCGCAGGAAGACGAGGCCTGCTCGGTCGCCGGCTGACGCTACGGCGCCCCGCGCAACGCTGCGCGGGTAGTCCGGGCCCGCGACGACTCTCCGGACGCGACGGCCAGCACGAGCCGCCCGTCGGAGGTGCGCGCGCCGTCGACCTCGACGCCGTAGACGCGCGACAGCGTGCGCGGCTCGACCAGTTCGTCGACTGCGCCCACCAGCATCCGGCCTCCCGGCAGGTACACGAGTGCGCGCGTGCCGGCGCGCCGCGCGTGGTTCGGATCGTGCGTCGAATACACGATGCCCAGGCCGTCGGCCGCGAGTCCGAGCAGCGTGTCGAGCACCCTGCCCTGGTTGCCGAAATCGAGGCTCGTCGTCGGCTCGTCGAGCACGAGCGTCGAAGCTTCCTGCGCGAGCGCACGCGCGATGGCGGCCAGTTGTCGCTCCCCGCCCGACATCCTCGACAACGAACGCGAAACGAACCCGTCGAGCCCCAGTCGACCGATCGCGCGCGCTACCGCTTCCCGATCCGCGGCACCGGGAGCCGCCCCGGCCGGCAGGCGGCCCAGCCGCCCGAGCATCACGTACTCCTCGACGGTGAACTCGAACGCGACACCCGGGTGCTGCGGCACCCACGCCACGCACGCGGCGAGTTCGCGCGGCTTCAACTCGGCGATCGAGCGACCGCCCCACCGCACCGAGCCCGCGATCGGCCGCACCGCACCGAGCAGCGTACGAAACAGCGTGCTCTTGCCCGAACCATTGGGGCCGAGAACGACGAGCAGTTCGCCGGCGTGCAGTTCGAGATCGACCGGATCGGTCAGCGCGCGGCGCTCGTAGCCGAACGAGAGCCGGGCGGTTTGAAGGAGGTCAGTCACCGGGGCCGCGCCGCAGCATCAACGCGAACAGGACCGGCGCGCCGACGAGCGCGGTGAGCACGCCGGGCGGCACCTCGGACTGCGCGATGCCGCGCCCGATCGTGTCGATCAGCAGCATCAGCAGCGCCCCGAGCAGCATCGAGACCGGGAGAACGCGGGCAAAGGAGCCGCCGACGAGCAACCGCGCCGCGTGCGGGACGACGAGCCCGACCCACCCGATGACCCCGGCCGCGGCGACCGTGGCGCTGCTGGCCAGCGTCGCACCGGCGACGAGCGCCACCCGCAGCGCCGGAAGGCGCACGCCCAGCGCGTGGATCTCGTCGTCCGACAGCGCGAGCGCGTCGGCGCGCCACCGCATCCAGGCGAGCGGCGCCACGCCGAGCGCGACGAACGCGGCAAGGAAGGCAAGGTCGGTCGCCGTGATCGACGCGAAGCTGCCGAGCAGCCAGAACGTGATCGCCGGCAATTGCGTGTACGGATCGGCCAGCGTCTTCACCAGCGCGATCAGCGCGCCGAGCGCGCTTCCGATCGCGATTCCGGCGAGCACGAGGCTGAGCACGCGGTCGCGAAGCGGCAACAGCGTTCCGACCAGGTACACGAGCGATACGGCCAACACGCCGCCGGCGAAAGCCGAGACCTGGATCGCGAGGACCGTCCAGCCGAGAAAAATGCCGACCACGGCGCCCAGCGCGGCGCCGGCCGATACGCCCAGCAGGTCGGGCGCCGCGAGCGGATTGCGGAACACCGACTGCAGCGCGGTCCCCGAGGCGGCGAGCGCCGCGCCGACGATCGTCGCGGCGAGAATGCGCGGGCCGCGGATCTGCCAGAGCACGGTTTCGGAGAGCGGCGTGTCCGCATCGCCCGGCGGAGCGCCCAGACCGGCCAGCATGCGCAGCACGTCGCCCAGCGGCAGGTCGAAGCGCCCGCGGCCGAGCGCGTACAGGATCAACGCGAACAGCGCGAGCGCGAGCGCGAGCAGCGCGACGACGTCAGGGTGCCGGGCGGAATCGTGGCTTGGCGCGGATCGCCGGGACATCGACGGACCGTGGAGACACGACGTCCGCTTCAGGTGTCCTGCACGACGATCGCGGGGACCTTGCCCGTCATGTCGTGCGCCTTCTCGGCGATCTTCACCGCGACGCGGCGCGCGATCATGCGATAGGTCGCCGCGACGTCGCCGTTCGGATCGGCGATCACCGTCGGCTTGCCCGAATCGGCCTGTTCGCGGATGCGGATGTCGAGCGGCAGGCCACCGAGGTACTCGACGTCGTATTCCTTCGACATCCGCTCGCCGCCGCCGGCGCCGAAAATGTGTTCGACGTGGCCGCAGTTCGAGCACTGGTGCATCGCCATGTTCTCGACGATGCCGAGGATCGGGATGCCGACCTTCTCGAACATCTTCAGGCCCTTGCGCGCGTCGATCAGCGCGATGTCCTGCGGCGTGGTGACGATCACCGCGCCGGTGACCGGAATCTTCTGCGCGAGCGTCAGGTGGATGTCGCCGGTTCCGGGAGGCAGGTCGACGACCAGATAATCGAGCTCGCGCCAGTTGGTTTCGCGCAGCAGTTGCTCGAGCGCCTGCGTGACCATCGGACCGCGCCACACCATCGGCGTGTCGAGGTCGATCATGAAACCGATCGAGCTCGCCTGGATGCCGTGGCCTTCCATCGGCTCGAGCGATTTGCCGTCGCGCGACTCGGGCCGCCCGGTGATGCCGAGCATCGTCGGCTGCGACGGACCGTAGATGTCGGCGTCGAGCATGCCGACGCTCGCGCCCTCGGCCGACAGCGCGAGCGCGAGGTTGACCGCGGTGGTGCTTTTTCCGACGCCGCCCTTGCCCGAGGCAATGGCGATGATGTTCTTCACCCCGGGAAGCGTCTTGATGCCGCGCTGCACCGCGTGCGCACCGATCTTCTGGTAGACGTTCGCCGAAACCTTCGCGACGCCGGGCAGCGCGCGCACTGCGGCGAGGACTTCGCGGCGGATCGGCTCGAGCTGGCTGCGCGCCGGGTAGCCGAGCTCGACATCGACCGAAACCTCGCCGCCCTCGACGCGCACGTTGCGCGCGGCGCCGCCGGCGACCAGGTTCTTCTGGGTGTTCGGATCGACGACACCCGACAGGGCCTCGTTGACCTGTTCGACGCTCACGCTCATGTGCAGGGACCCGGAAAATGAAACGAATCCGCGAAGTCTAATCGATGGCCGTTGCGCGCCGGACAAACCCGGGACGGCGAAAGGCCCCCTGCTAGACTGACGGGTTGATCCGGGCTGCACCCGACGGCCCCACTCCTCCGGCTTCCCCCCTGCAGATGACGACCCCGCGCACCCTTTTCGTGACGACCGCGCTGCCGTACGCCAACGGCCCGTTCCACATCGGTCACATCATGGAGTACATCCAGGCCGACATCTGGGTGCGGTTCCAGCGCATGCGCGGTCACACGGTGCATTTCGTCGGCGCCGACGACGCCCACGGCGCGCCGATCATGATCGCCGCCGAAAAGGAAGGCGTCACGCCGCAGGCGTTCGTCGCGCGCATCGCAGCCGGACGCAAGGCGTATCTCGACGGGTTTCACATCGCCTTCGATCACTGGCACAGCACCGACTCCGCGGAGAACGTCGAGTTGTCGCAGTCGATCTACCGCGCGCTGCGCGCGGCGGGGTTGATCGAGGTGCGTCCGGTCGAGCAGTTCTTCGATCCGGTCAAGGGCATGTTCCTGCCCGACCGCTACGTCAAGGGCGAATGCCCCCGCTGCGGCGCGCCGGACCAGTACGGCGACTCGTGCGAAAGCTGCGGGGCGGTGTACGCCGCGACCGAGCTGAAGAACCCGTTCTCCTCGCTCACCGGCGCCACGCCCGAGTTGCGCGTGTCCGAGCACTATTTCTTCCGGCTCTCCGATCCGCGCTGCGTCGAATTCCTGCGCGAATGGACGCGCGGACACGATCGCTACGGCGAGCCGCGCCTGCAGCCCGAGGTGCTCGCCAAGGCGCGCGAATGGCTCGGCGAGGACGGCGGCGACGGAAGCCTGGCCGACTGGGACATCTCGCGCGACGCGCCGTATTTCGGCATCGAGATTCCCGATGCGCCGGGCAAGTATTTCTACGTGTGGCTCGATGCGCCGATCGGCTATCTCGCCGCGCTGAAGGCGCATTGCAGTGCGCGCGGAATCGACTTCGACGCGCTGCTCGCCGATCCGGACACCGAGCAGGTGCATTTCATCGGCAAGGACATCATCTATTTCCACGTGCTGTTCTGGCCGGCGATGCTGCATTTCGCGCAGCGCAAGACGCCCGACCGGATCAACGTGCACGGTTTCATCACGGTGAGCGGCGCGAAGATGAGCAAGAGCCGCGGCACCGGAATCTCGCCGCTGCGCTACCTCGAAGTCGGGATGAATCCCGAATGGCTGCGCTACTACCTCGCGGCCAAGCTCAACGCACGCGTCGAGGATGTCGACTTCAACCCCGACGATTTCCTCGCCCGCGTGAACGCGGATCTCGTCGGCAAGTACGTCAACATCGCCAGCCGCGCCGCGGGCTTCGTTGCGCGCGCGTTCGACGGCCGGCTGCTGCCGCCCGGCGAAGTCGAGGACGAGGCGCAGCGCCTGCGCGTCGCGAAACTCGCCGACGAAGTGGCCCATGCCTACGAGGCGCGCGAATTCGGGCTCGTCGCGCGGCTGGTCATGGCCTACGCCGACGAGATCAACCAGTATTTCGACGCGAACAAGCCGTGGGAGATGGCGAAGGACCCGACGCGGCGCGACGCGTTGCATGCGGTCTGCTCACGCTGCCTGCACGCTTTCCGCCGACTGACGATCCTGCTCAAGCCGATGCTGCCGGCGACCGCCGCGAAGGTCGAGGCACTGTTCGGCACGCCCGCGCTGGGCTGGCACGACCTCGGGATCGACCAGGCGGCACACTCGCCGGCGCGCTCGATCGGCCGCTACCAGCATCTGATGACGCGGGTCGAAGCACGGCAGCTCGACGCGCTGTTCGAGCCGGCACCCGAGGCGAATGCACCGCCGGCGTCGGCCGCATCCGGGCCGGGCGCCGCGGGGGCGAGCGCCGACCCGACGCCCGACGCCGCAGGCGCCGGGACGATCTCGATCGACGATTTCGCGCGCATCGACCTGCGCATCGCGCGCATCGTCGATGCGCAGGCGGTCGAGGGCTCGAACAAGCTGTTGCGGCTCGAGCTCGACGTCGGCGAAGCGCGCCCGCGGATCGTGTTCTCCGGAATCCGCTCGGCCTACGATCCGGCGACACTCGTCGGGCGCCTCACCGTCGTCGTCGCAAACCTCGCTGCGCGCAAGATGAAGTTCGGCGTGTCCGAGGCGATGGTGCTCTCGGCGTCGTGGGACGACCCGCAGCGGCCGGCCGGGCTCTACCTGCTCGATGCGCACGACGGCGCGCAGCCCGGCATGAAGGTGCGCTGACGCACGACGCGCGATGCGGGCGACGCGCGTCAGCCGCCCGCGTTGATCAGATTCGGATCGGGCGTGCGGCTCGTGCGCAGCACGCGCCCGTCGGGGCCGAGGTGCGCATGGAACATCTCGGTGCTCGAGCCGGCGATCGTCTTCACGCGCCAGGTCCACACCGTCTCGTTGCGTGCCGGGAACGACTGTTCCTGGTCGGGTTTGCCGAGCAGCCGGCGCAGGTCGTCGCGGCTCATGCCGGCGCGCACGCGTTCGAGTTGCGCCGAGGACCGCGCATCCTGCATGCCGCGGTAGCGACCGTCCGGACCGATGTCGACCATCCACGTCTCGCTGCCCTCGGGGCCGCGCGAGTACTCGAGCACCTGGCTGCCGTCGTTCTCCTCCCAGATCATCACCGGCTTGCCCATCAGCCGCCGCACGTCGTCGGCGGTCGACACGCCCGGCTGCAATTCGCGCTGGGCGAAGTAATCGCAGGCACCGAGCATCGCGAGCAGCGCGCACAGCCAGCCGGTCCACAACGATCGTCTCATTCGCATCGTCCCTCCTGCAGCCGGAGTATGGCCGAAGGCCGCGCGCGCCCCCGGCCGGGCGCCGCGCCGATCGCTTACACTCTCGGCTGGAGAAAAAAGCGGCCATGTACAAGTCGGACATCACGCGCTTCATCGAGCAGCTCCGGCAGGAGCGCCCGCATCTGGAACGCAGCCAGCGCGACGGGCGGTCCCTGCTGTGGGATCGCCCGCAGGATCTCGATACGATGCAGCGCGAACGCCAGTCGCGGGTGCCTGCGTCCTCGTACGTGTACTACCCGAAAGACTACACTTGAGCGCGCTGCCCGCCGAGGCGCAAGCCGACGAGCCCGGCGCCGGGAACGGACCGGCTGCCGATGCGCCCGAACAGCTCGAGTTGAAGGTGTTCGCGCGGCTGTACGGCGAGCCGATGCTGCGGCTGCCGCAGGATCTGTACATCCCGCCCGACGCGCTCGAGGTGTTCCTCGATGCCTTCGAGGGCCCGCTCGACGTTCTGCTCTACCTGATCCGCCGGCAGAACTTCGACATTCTCGACATCCCGATGGCCGAGGTCACGCGGCAGTACCTCGCCTACATCGACGAGATCCGCGATCGCAACCTGGAGCTGGCGGCCGAATACCTGCTGATGGCGGCGCTGCTGATCTCGATCAAGTCGCGAATGCTGCTGCCCGTGAAGAAGGCCGACAGCGGCGAGGAAGTCGAGGATCCGCGCGCCGAGCTCGCGCGGCGCCTGATCGAGTACGAGCGGATCAAGTTCGGCGCCGAGCAGATCGACCGGCTGCCGCAGCTGGGACGCGATTTCCTGGCCGCCAACGTATGGATCGAACAGGCGGCGACGACGCGCCTGCCGTCGGTCGACGCCGACGACCTGCGCACCGCGTGGGCCGACATCCTGCGCCGCGCGCGCCTGGTCCAGCACCATCGCGTCACGCGCGAGGAGCTGTCGGTGCGCGAATACATGACCGTCGTGCTGCGCAGGCTGCAGGACCGCCGCTTCGCCGATTTCGACGAGCTCTTCGAGCCGGAGCGCGGCGTTGCGGTGGTCGTCGTCACGTTCATCGCGCTGCTCGAGCTCGCGCGCGAGTCGCTGATCGAGATCACGCAGGCCGAGGCCTTCGCGCCGATCTACGTGCGGCTCGCCTACCGGCCGAGCTGAACCGGGCACCCCGATGACGCCGCTGCTCGAGCGCCGGGGCGTCTCGCTGCGCGCGCTCAACAGCTTCGGCGTCGAAGCGCACGCCGATCGCCTGATCGAGCTCGCCGACGCGGGGCACGCCGCCCGGCTCGTCGCGCTGCTGGCCGACGCCCCCGCTCCGCTCGTCCTCGGCGGCGGCAGCAACGTCCTCTTCACGCGCGACCCGCCGCAGCCGGTCGTGCGCATCGCCACGCGCGGGCGACGCGTGCTCGCCGACGGACCCGACGGCGTCCTGGTCGAGGCGGGCGCCGGCGAGAACTGGCACGAGTTCGTCGCGTGGACGCTCTCGCAGGGTCTGTGCGGGCTCGAGAATCTGTCGCTGATCCCGGGTACGGTCGGCGCGAGCCCGATCCAGAACATCGGCGCCTACGGCGTCGAGATGCGCGAGCGCTTCGATTCGCTCGCGGCGTTCTCGCTGCGCGACGGGGCGGCGAAACGATTCGATGCGCGCGAATGCGCATTCGCCTACCGCGACAGCGTGTTTCGCCGGGCCGAAGGTGCGGAGTGGGCGATCGTCTCGGTGCGCTTTCGCCTGGCGCGCGAAGCGCCGCTGCAACTCGACTACGGGGAGATCCGCGACGAACTGCGCGCGATGGGGGTGGCGCGGCCGGGCGCGCCCGACGTGTCGCACGCCGTGTGCGCAATCCGTCGGCGCAAGCTGCCCGACCCGGCACGGCTGGGCAACGCCGGCAGCTTCTTCCGCAACCCGCTCGTCGACGCGGCGACCGCCGCTTCGCTCGCCGCGCGGCACCCCGAGATGCCGCGCTTTCCGGTGCCCGTCGGCAACGACGATGTCTCGGGCGGCGCCGCGCCGGCGCCGGGCCCGGCGGGTCCGCTCGTCAAGCTCTCGGCCGGATGGCTGATCGAGCGCTGCGGCTGGAAAGGTGCGCGCGAAGGCGACGCGGGGGTGCACGACCGACACGCGCTCGTGCTCGTGAACCACGGCAACGCGACCGGCGCGCAGATCCACGCGCTCGCGCAGCGCATCGCCGCCTCGGTGCGTGAACGCTTCGCGGTTTCGCTCGAACCCGAGCCGACGATCGTCTAAGGGCCTGTTCACACTCCGATCGTCCCCGCGCCGGGGCCTGCCGAGCCGCCAAACGAGGCGTCGGCGACGCGCGTGGTGGTTCCACGCAAGGAGCCGGCAACGAAGTGTGGCGGCTCGGCAGGCCCCGGCCCGGAGGGTGAGCCCGAAAAAAGCGCGCACTCGGCGTTGCAAATGCTCGCCGTGG
>JAKFES010000124.1:0-21034 GCA_036675585.1 Burkholderiaceae bacterium | reverse complement strand
GGCATCACCGAGCCGCCCGACGAGATGTTCGGCAAGCTGATGTCGATCTCCGACGAGCTGATGTGGCGCTATTACGAGCTGCTGTCGTTCCGTCCGATGCGCGAAGTGCAGGCGCTGCGCGAAGCCTGCGCGCAGGGGCGCAACCCGCGCGACGCGAAAGTGCTGCTGGCGCAGGAGATCGTCGAGCGCTTCCATTCGCGGGCCGACGCCGAGCGGGCGAGCGCCGCGTTCGACGCGCGCTTCCGGCTCGGCGCCGCGCCGGCCGAGATGCCCGAGATCGTGCTGCACGGTGCCCCCGTGCCGGTCGCGCAACTGCTCAAGCGGGCCGGGCTCGTTGCGTCGACCAGCGAGGCGAACCGGAGCATCGAGCAGGGCGGCGTGCGCATCGACGGCGAACGGATCATCGACCGCTCGCTCGAGCTGTTCCCGGGTACTTACGTGGTGCAGATCGGCAAGCGGCGTTTCGCCCGGGTGCGCGTCGAGTCGGCCGCGTGAGGTGATCGCGCTGCTGCAGCGGGTGGCGCGTGCGCAGGTCGACATCGGCGGCGAACGCGTCGCCTCGATCGGGCGCGGCCTGCTCGTGTTCTACTGCGCCGAGCGCGGCGACGCGCTCGACGATTGCGAGCGCCTGCTCGGTCGCGTGCTGCGCATGCGCTGCTTTGCCGATGACGACGGCCGGATGAACCGCAGCGTGCGCGACGTCGACGGGGAACTGCTCGTCGTCCCGCAATTCACGCTGGCGGCCGACACGTCGGGCGGCAACCGTCCGGGCTTTTCCGCAGCCGCCGCACCCGACGAGGGGCGGCGATTCTTCGAGCGTTTCCTGGCGCTCGCGCGCGATGCGCATCGCTCGGCGCAGGCCGGACATTTCGGCGCCGACATGCAGGTGGCGCTCGTGAACGACGGGCCGGTCACGCTGTGGGTGCGGATAGCCCCACGAACTTGACGGCGCGCAAGCAGCCCACCTACGCTGGTGATCGACAATCGAGGCAGGGAGGTGTTTCCGACATGAGACTTTCCAGCGAGTCGTTCGCCGACGGCCAGCCGATCCCCGCCGAGTTCGCGTTCTGCCGGATCGATCCCAGATCGCACGTCGCGCTGTCGTCGAACCGCAATCCACAGCTTTCGTGGTCCGACGCGCCGATCGGGACGCGCTCGTTCGCGATCGTCTGCCATGACCCCGACGTGCCGAGCAGCCCCGAGGACGTCAACCAGGAGGACCGGGAGATTCCGCCGACGCTGCCGCGCGTGAACTTCCATCACTGGACGCTCATCGACGTGCCGCTCGGCCTGGCGTCGATCGCCGCCGGCGAGTTCTCCGACCGGGTCACGCCGCGCGGAAAATCGGGCCCGGCCACGCGCCACGGCGCACGACACGGCATCAACGACTACACGGGCTGGTTCGCCGACGATCACGACATGAACGGCGACTACTACGGGTACGACGGACCGTGTCCGCCGTGGAACGATTCGATCGTGCATCGCTACACGTTCACGGTGTACGCCCTCGACGTCGAGCGTCTGCCGTTGATGGGGCGCTTCGGCGCGTCCGACGCGCTGAAGGTCATCGCGCATCACAGGCTGGGGCAGGCGTCGATCACCGGCACCTATACGCTGAATCCGAGGCTCGCCTGAGAACCGAACTCGTCCTCGTGCGCCATGGCATCACGGCCTGGAATCGCGAGCGACGCTTCCAGGGACAGATCGACGTCCCGCTCGACACGCAAGGGTTGGAGCAGGCCCGCAGGACGGCGCGGCGCCTCGCGTCGTGGCCGGTCGCCGCCGTCTACACCAGCGACCTGCTTCGCGCGCGCCAGACGGCCGAGGCGATCGCGGCGGCGCATGCACTCGAGATCCGCGTCGAGCCGCGCGTGCGCGAGCGGCACTACGGGCGATTCGAGGGGCAGACCTACGACGAGATCGAGCGCGCCGACGCACTGTCGTGGCGCCGCTGGCGCGCACGCGAGCCCGACTTCGCGCTGCCCGGCGGCGGCGAGACGCTGCTCGCGTTGCATGCACGCGTCGAGAACGCGCTCGTCGATCTCGCCCGGCGCCATCCCGGCGGCACCGTCGTCGTCGTCACGCACGGCGGCGTGCTCGACTGCGCGTTTCGCGTGGCCACCGGCCTGCCGATCGAGGCGCCGCGTACGCACGATCTCGTCAATGCGAGCCTGAATCGCATCGCCTGGGAGAACGGCGCTTTCGCGCTGCTCGCGTGGGCCGACGCCGGTCATCTGAACGAAGCCGTCGACGACGTCGAGGCGCGCGGACATCCATAGCGGCGGCGATCCTTTAGAATGCGGGCCGCCGGGCGACGCGTTCGCCGGATTTCCCCCGAGGTGTCGTCATGTTCGATCGCAGCATCGCCCTGTCGCAGGTGGACCCCGACCTCTGGAACGCGATCCGCCTGGAGAACCGGCGACAGGAAGCGCACATCGAACTGATCGCTTCCGAGAATTACGCGAGCCCTGCCGTGATGGCGGCGCAGGGCAGCCAGTTGACGAACAAGTACGCCGAGGGCTACCCCGGCAAGCGCTATTACGGCGGCTGCGAACACGTCGACGTCGCCGAGCGGCTCGCGATCGAGCGCGTGAAGAAGCTGTTCGGCGCCGAGGCCGCGAACGTGCAGGCGCACTCGGGCGCGCAGGCCAACGAGGCGGTACTCCTCGCGTTCGTGCAGCCGGGCGACACGATCATGGGGATGAACCTCGCCGAGGGCGGGCACCTGACGCACGGCATGGCGTTGAACATGTCGGGCAAGTGGTTCCGCGTCGTCTCGTACGGCCTGAACGAGGCCGAGGAGATCGATTACGACGCGATGGAGCGCAAGGCGCACGAGCATCGGCCCAAGCTGATCATCGCCGGCGCCTCGGCGTACAGCCTGCGCATCGACTGGGCGCGCTTCGCGAAAGTCGCGCGCGACGTCGGCGCGCTGCTGATGGCCGACATGGCGCATTACTCGGGGCTCATCGCCGCCGACCTGTATCCGAACCCGGTGCCGCACGCCGACATCGTCACGTCGACGACGCACAAGAGCCTGCGCGGCCCGCGCGGCGGATTCATCCTGATGCCGGCCGCGCACGAGAAGGCGATCAATTCGGCGATCTTCCCCGGGCTGCAGGGCGGGCCGCTGATGCACGTGATCGCCGCGAAGGCCGTCGCTTTCCACGAGGCGCTGCAGCCGTCGTTCCGCGACTACGCACGCCAGGTCGCCGCCAACGCGCAGGTGCTCGCGCAGACGCTGATCGAGCGCGGGCTGCGCATCGTCTCCGGGCGCACCGAGTCGCACCTGATGCTCGTCGACCTGCGCGCCAAGCGCATCACCGGCAAGGAAGCCGAGCGCGTGCTGGGCGAGGCCCACATCACGTGCAACAAGAACGCGATTCCGAACGATCCGGAAAAGCCGATGGTCACCAGCGGCATCCGCCTCGGCACGCCGGCGATGACGACGCGCGGCTTTCGCGAGGACCAGACGCGAGTGGTCGGCCACCTGATCGCCGACGTGCTCGACAACCCCTCCGACTCGCACAAGATCGCGACCGTCCGCGACGAGGTCGCCCGACTCACGGCCGAGTTTCCCGTGTACGGCTGAGGGTGGGCGCGGCGGGGACGCACGAGGGGCGCGGCTCGCTCGGGGCCCGCGTCGGAAAAACGACGACCTCGGCAAGGCCCGGATTCCGGGCGTTTTCCGCCGTGGAATGCATTCCACGAACGAAAACGCCCGAAATTCGGGCGAACCGGCGGTTGGTTTCTCTCGAAGCGCCCTGGTTTTTGGCACTCGACGGCAGGCGGTGCCGTGGGGCCACGCCTTCACGTGCAAGACGGCGCTTGCTTCGGGTATGGCGTCGCCCGCAGACGGGCGTCGGCCAGTGTGAGAGCAAGCGCGCGCACTTCGGAGGCGCTCATGTCGCTGGCGCCGCCGCTTCGCTCACCTGCTCGATCGGCCCCGCGCAACGAACGGGCCTCCGCTTCGCACCTCGCACGCGCCACCACCTTGCGCACCGTCGTCGGATCGCAGCCCGCCCACCTCGCGAGTTCCGACGCCCGATACCGCGTCCACCGCGACGCGGCCAGCAGGAAAAGCCTGCGCTCGTCCACACCGAACTGCGAACACGCACTCCGTGGGCTGCGCAGCACGACGGATACCGCCGACGAAAGCTGCGCCAATGACGCATCGGCCGCACCGCTCGACGCAAACACCGAGGCGTCGGCGAGAGGGCGAGGAACCGGCACCGAAGGATCGGCGCTTGCGTAGTCGTGGATCCACCCGGCGCAAGCGCCGGCCGGCCGCCCGAGCACCCGAGCCCACCGCGGTAGGTTCACGCAAGGTCGTGCGATCGCCCCCACCCAGTCGCGGTGCGTGCTCCACTCCCATTCCAGGGGATCGGCACACAACGCATCCCGGCACGGATTCAGGTGGATGTAGCGGATCGTGCGCGCGATGTGCCGCCGGTCGCGCCGCACCTTCTCCGGCTCGGGAAGCCGCTCCCACTCGAAGGCGGGCACCTCGGGCAGACGGGCGGCACGCGCCCGGAAAGCGGACAACGCCCGCGCGAACGCTCGAAGCGCCAAGCTCCGATCGACCGGAGCGAGCACGTGCACGTGATCGGGCATCAGCACGCAGGCGATCACGTCGAACGTGCGCGCAAGCCGTAACCACAGGTCCGCACACGCTGCGCGACTGTGCAGCGGCATCGCCCCGAGGCGTGTCCGTGCAACGAGATGCAATAACGGGGCACCATCGCGCGCACGAGTCATGTCCGTATCGTGCGCAACGAAGCTTGCATGCGCACTGGCCCGGACGGACTACGACTCTCGGATGCGCGGGCCCGAGGGCCGGCAGACCTGGAAGAGCCAAGGAGATCGCTCGCCTGTCCGCCCGCGTGGCCGCTCGCCTGCCCGCCCGCGTGGCCGCTCGCCCGCTCGCCGCACTCGCCGCACTCGCCGCACTCGCCGCACTCGCCGCACTCGCCGCACTCGCCGCATCCGCGCATGCCCGGCGTACTTGCATGCCCCCTTCGGCTCGCTTGCGGCGCCCGTCTGGGAAACGAATTCCGGCAACGCCCGAATTCCGGTCGTTTTTCCTCGTGGAATGCATTCCACGAACGAAAACGCCCGAAATTCGGGGATCCGGCGTTGTCTTGTCTCGAAGCAAGCGCGCCCTCGCCGTAGGACGCGTTTCCCAACCGGGCCGTCGCCCGGTTTCGCCCCGCGGCGCCCCCCAACGCGCTCTGCGCTCCGGTGGATAATGCCTGCGATGTTCACCGCGGCCGACCACGAATTCATGCTGCACGCGCTGCGACTCGCCGCGCAGGGGATGAACACGTGCACGCCGAATCCGCGCGTGGGCTGCGTGATCGTCCACGAGCACGCGGTCGTCGGCGAAGGCTGGCATCGGCGCCGCGGCGAGGCGCACGCCGAAGTGCTCGCGCTCGCCGAAGCCGGTGCGCGGGCGCACGGCGCGACCGCCTACGTGACGCTCGAGCCGTGCAACCACCACGGCCGCACGCCGCCGTGCGTCGACGCGCTGATCGAAGCGCGCCTCGGGCGCGTGATCGCAGCGATGGAGGATCCCAACCCCTCCGTCAACGGACAGGGACTCGAGCGCCTGCGCGCGGCGGGAATCGAAGTGCGCTGCGGGCTCCTCGAGCAGGAGGCGCGCGAGCTGAATGTCGGTTTCGTCTCCCGGATGACCTGCGGGCGACCTTGGGTGCGGATGAAGGTGGCGGCGAGCCTCGACGGGCGCACGGCGCTGCACGACGGGCGCAGCCAGTGGATCACCGGAGAAGCCGCCCGCATCGACGGCCATGCGTGGCGCGCCCGCGCGTGCGCGGTCCTCACCGGCATCGGCACCGTGCGCGACGACAATCCGCAGATGAACGTGCGCCACGTCCGCACGACGCGCCAGCCGCTGCGCGTGCTCGTCGATTCGCGGCTCGAAGTCAATCCCGCGGCGCGCATTCTCGAAGGCGGCCACACGCTGGTTGCCTGTGCGCTCGACGAGGCGCAGCGCGCGCGCAAGAGCGCCGAGCTTGCCGAACTCGGCTGCGAGGTGATCGCGCTGCCCGATGCGCGCGGCAAGGTCGACCTGCCGGCGCTGCTGCGCGAGCTCGCGCGGCGCGAGATCAACGAGCTGCACGTCGAAGCCGGGTCGCGGCTGAACGGGTCGCTGCTGCGCGAGGATTGCGTCGACGAGCTGTTGCTGTACCTTGCGCCGACGCTGCTCGGCGACGCGACGGCGCTCGCCGAGCTGCCCGCGCCCGACGCGCTCGATCGCGGCATCTCGCTGCGCTTCCACTCGGTCGAGCGCATCGGCGAAGACCTGCGCGTGCTCGCGCGCCGCAACGACAGGACCTGAGAATCATGTTCACCGGAATCGTAGCCGCGGTCGGCCGCATCCAGAGCGTCGAAGCGCTGGGCCCGCAGGCGGGCGCTCGACTGACGATCGACGCGGGCGGTCTCGACCTGCGCGACGTCGCTGCGGGCGACTCGATCGCCGTGCAGGGCGCGTGCATGACGGTCGTCGGCATCGACGAGGGGCGTTTTCGCGTCGACGTATCGGCCGAGAGCCTGTCGAAGACCGCCGGACTCGACGCGCCCGGCGAAGTGAATCTCGAGAAGGCGCTGCGGCTGGCCGACCGGCTGGGCGGGCACCTGGTCTCGGGCCACGTCGACGGCATCGGAGAGGTCGTGTCGTTCGAGCCGGTCGGCGAATCGTGGCGGCTCGTCGTGCGCGCCGATGCACGCTTTGCGAAATATCTCGCGTACAAGGGCTCGGTGACGGTCGACGGCGTGAGCCTGACCGTGAACCGCGTGGCCGCCGCGAATCGCGGCGACGACGGCGTCGGTGTCGAGTTCGAGATCAACCTCGTCCCGCACACGATCCGCGTCACCACGCTGCGTTCGCTGCACGCCGGAAAGCGCGTGAATCTCGAAGTCGACCTGATCGCGCGCTATGTGGAGCGCATGCTCGACGAGGGACGCGAGGCGCGCGCGCCGGGTGGCTGACCGCCGCACCGGGCGGGTCGGCGCGCAGCGTAGAATGCCGCGATGACTCTGTCCCCAACGCCCGAAATCATCGCCGAGCTCGCCGCCGGGCGGATGGTGATCCTCGTCGACGAGGAAGATCGCGAGAACGAAGGCGACCTCGTTCTCGCGGCCGATTTCGTCACGCCCGAAGCGATCAATTTCATGGCGCGCTTCGGCCGCGGTCTCATCTGCCTGACGCTCACCGAGGAGCGTTGCCGGCAACTGCGCCTGCCGCGCATGGTCGAGAACAACGGTGCACGGCACGGAACGAACTTCACCGTGTCGATCGAAGCGGCCGAGGGCGTTTCCACCGGCATCTCGGCGGCCGATCGCGCGCGCACCGTGCAGGCGGCCGTGGCAAGCGGCGCACGCCCCGAAGACGTCGTGCAACCGGGCCACATCTTCCCGCTGATGGCGCAGCCGGGCGGCGTCCTGATGCGCGCCGGCCATACCGAGGCGGGATGCGATCTTGCGCGCCTCGCCGGGCTCACGCCGGCGGCGGTCATCTGCGAGATCCTGCGCGACGACGGTTCGATGGCGCGCCTGCCCGACCTGATCGAGTTCGCCCGCGGGCACGGGCTGAAGATCGGTGCGATCGCCGATCTCATCCAGTACCGCAGCGCGCACGACAGCCTGATCGAGCGCGTCGCCGAGCGCGCGCTCGAGACGCGCTGGGGGCCGCTGAAGCTGGTCGCGTATCGCGACACGGTAACCGGTTCGCCGCACCTCGCGCTCGTGCACGGCGTGATCGAACGCGAACACGAGACGCTCGTCCGGGTGCACGAACCGCTCTCGCTGATCGACCTGCTCGACAAGGGCTCGAAGCTGCATTCGTGGCCGCTCGACCGGGCGATGGCGCGGATTGCCGAGCAGCGATGCGGCGTGGCGGTGCTGCTGAACTGCGCGCAGCCGGCGCAGGCGCTGTTCGACGAACTGCAGACGCTCGACGAGGGCGGCGAGGGCGCGGCCCGCGCACATGCGCGCCGCCGCAGCGGCAAGCTCGATCTGCGCACCTACGGGATCGGTGCGCAGATCCTCAAGGATCTCGGGGTCGGCCGCATGCGCCTGCTGTCGCAGCCGCGCAAGATGCCGAGCATGACGGGTTATGAACTCGAGGTCGCCGGCTTCGAGTCGGGAGAACAGGAGTAGTGACGATGGAAATCGAAGTGTTCCAGTCGGATCTCGACGGAAGCGGACTGCGCATCGGCATCGTGCAGGCGCGCTTCAACGAAGCGGTCGCCGAGGCGCTGCGCAATGCGTGCCTCGAGGAGCTCGTCGAGCTCGGCGTGGCCGGCGAGGACATCTTCGTGTGCACCGTTCCGGGCGCGCTCGAGGTGCCGGTGGCGCTTCAGCAACTCGCTGCGTCGGGCGAATTCGACGCCCTGATCGCGGTCGGTGCGGTCATTCGCGGCGAGACCTATCACTTCGAGGTCGTCTCGAATGAAAGTGCCGCGGGCGTGGCGCGCGTCGCGCTCGACTTCAACCTGCCGGTGGCCAACGCGGTGCTCACCACCGATACCGACGAGCAGGCGCAGTCGCGCGCCGGGGAGAAGGGCGCCGAAGCCGCGCGCGTCGCCGTCGAGATGGCGAATCTCTCGTCGTCGCTGTCCGCGTTGAGCGAGGACGACGATGACGACGATGACGACGACGACGATGACGACGACGATGACGACGACGATGACGATGACGATGACGATGACGACGACGACGATGATGACGACGACGACGACGACGACGAGGAACTCCAGGTAGAAGAGGAAGAAGAAGAGGAGGCGGGTCCTCCGGTGCGCGGGGGCCGGCAGACATGACCGAGGCCGGCAAGTCGCCCCGGCGCGGCGATGCGCACGGGACGGCCGCCGGATCGGTGCGCGGCAGGACCGCCGGCGGGACGCCGCCGAAAAGCGCTCGCCGACGCGCGCGCGAGCTGGCGCTGCAGGGCCTGTATCAATGGCTGCTGTCGCGCGAGGACGGCGGCGCGATCCACGCGCATCTGGCCGAGACGCCCGGTTTCGAGAAGGCCGACCACGCGCATCTCGACGCCCTGCTGCACGGTTCGATCGGCGCGGCCGGCGAGCTCGATGCGCAGATCGAACCGCACCTCGACCGCAAGCTGGTCGAGCTCAGCCCCGTCGAGCATGCCGTGCTGCTGCTCGCGGTCTTCGAGCTGCTGCGCATGCCGGAGATCCCGTACCGCGTCGTGATCAACGAGGCGGTCGAACTGACCAAGAGCTACGGCGGAACCGACGGCTTCAAGTACGTCAACGGCGTGCTCGATCGGGTCGCCTCGCGCGTGCGCCCGCTCGAGTTCCCCGTCCGGAATCGCGACGCGTGACCGGCGAGTTCGACCTCATCCGCCGCTTCTTCGATCGCGGTCCGCCGCGCGACGCGAGACTCGGCGTCGGCGACGACTGCGCGCTGCTCGCCCCGCTCGACGCGAACGCGGTGCTCGCGGTCTCCACCGACCTGCTGCTCGAGGGGCGCCATTTCTTCGCCGACGTCGATCCGGCGTCGCTCGGCCACAAGGCGCTCGCGGTGAACCTGTCGGATCTCGCGGCGATGGGCGCGCGGCCGCGCGCGTTCACGCTGGCGGTCGGCCTGCCCGAGGTCGACGAGGCCTGGCTCGGTGCGTTCTGCGAGGGGCTCTTCGCGATCGCCGACCGGTACCGTTGCGAACTGATCGGCGGCGACACGACGCGCGGACCGCGCACCGTGTGCATCACGGTCTTCGGCGAAGTCCCCGAGGGTGCCGCGTTGCGTCGCGATGCCGCGCAGCCCGACGACGACCTGTGGGTGTCGGGTTCGCTGGGCGCGGCCGCATTCGCGGTGCAC
Source organism: Burkholderiaceae bacterium (assembly GCA_036675585.1). Lineage (GTDB taxonomy): Bacteria > Pseudomonadota > Gammaproteobacteria > Burkholderiales > Burkholderiaceae_E > Zeimonas. The sequence goes on along the minus strand of JAKFES010000124.1, from coordinate 11,176 downwards.
GAACGCAATGCGGGCCGCGCGCTGGCCGCCGACGACGAGGCGCGGCGCCGCCTCGAGCGGCCCGAACCGCGCGTCGCGCTCGGCCTGTCCCTGCGGCACGTCGCGCGTGCGGCGATCGACGTCTCCGACGGCCTGCTCGGCGATCTCGCGCACATCGTCGATCGATCGCGCGTCGGCGCCGAGGTCGATTGGCCCGAGGTCCCGGTCGCGGCGCGGCTGGCTGCGCTGCCCGAGGCATCGCGTTGCCGCTTCGCGTTGTCGGGCGGCGACGACTACGAGTTGCTGTTCACCGCGGCGCCCGAGAACCGCATCGCCATCGCCGCGACCGGCGAACGGCTCGCCGTGCCCCTGGCGCGCATCGGACGCATCGTTCCCGGTTGTGCCGTTCGCGTGCGCGATGCGCGGGGTCGCGCGCTGCCCGTCGAGGTCCATGGATTCGACCACTTCGCGTGAACGCGCACCCGCGCGCATCCCCGTGCGCGCCGACGCGCGCTTCATGCGCCCGCGGCTCTCGCGCTGGATCGCGCTCGGTTTCGGCAGCGGACTCTCGCCGCTTGCACCGGGCACCGTCGGAACGCTGTGGGCGTGGCTGTCGTTTGCGGTGCTCGAACGATGGATCGCGCCGGCCGGCTGGCTCGCGTTCGTGGTCGCGGCGTTCGCGCTCGGCGTATGGGCGTGCGCGAAGACCTCGCGCGATCTCGGCGTGCCCGATCACGGCGCGATCGTCTGGGACGAGATTGTCGCGTTCTGGCTCGTGCTCGCATTCGTCCCGGCCGGTTTCGGCGATCGCTTCGGCGCCTTCGTCGTGTTTCGCTTCTTCGATATCGTGAAGCCGCCGCCGATCCGTCATTTCGACCGCACCGTGAAGGGCGGGGTCGGTATCATGTTCGACGATCTGCTCGCCGCGTTCTACACGCTGCTGCTGTTCGCGTTCTGGTATCGCTGATCGCGTCGTACGAACGGGCGCGCGCGCAACGGAGGCCGACTTGCATTCCCCGGATTCGCACGCCGGAGCCGACCGTCGCTGGGCCGAGGTGGTCGAAGCGGCGGTGGCGCTCGGCCGCGCGCTCGAGGCGCGCGGCTGGATGATCGCGACAGCCGAGTCGTGCACCGGCGGCTCGATCGCCCGCGCGCTCACCGAGGTTGGCGGCTCGAGCGCCTGGTTCGAACGCGGCTTCGTCACGTATACCGACGCCGCCAAGATCGATCTGCTCGACGTTCCGGCCGATCTCGTCGCCGAGTGCGGCGCGGTCAGCGAAGCGGTCGCGGCGCGAATGGCCGAAGGTGCGCTCAAGTGCAGTCGGGCACAGTTCGCGTTGTCGGTCACCGGAATCGCCGGGCCGGGCGGGGCGACGCCCGACAAGCCGGTGGGCACCGTGTGCTTCGGCTGGACGTCGATGGGCGAAGTGCCGCGCACGGCCACCGTGCGCTTCGCCGGAGACCGCGCGGCGGTGCGCGACGCGTCGGCGTTGCATGCGCTGCGCGGCGCGCTCGAGCGGCTGCCTTCCGAGCAGTCTACGACGGATAGCTGATTGTTTATACAGTAGTTCCATGCCATACTCCGGGCCGTGCATCCCGCCACCGGACGAGGCCCGTACATGGAAAAAGTGATCAAGATGGACGACGCAAAATCCCGTACCGAGCGCGCGAAGGCCTTGTCCGCCGCGCTGGCGCAGATCGAGAAACAGTTCGGCAAGGGCTCGGTGATGAAGCTCTCCGATGCCGACGTCGCACGCGACATCCAGGTGGTGTCCACGGGCTCGCTGGGCCTCGACATCGCGCTCGGCGTCGGGGGTTTGCCGCGCGGACGCGTCATCGAGATCTACGGTCCGGAATCCTCGGGCAAGACCACGCTCACGCTGCAGGTCATTGCCGAGATGCAGAAGCTGGGCGGCACTTGCGCGTTCATCGACGCCGAGCATGCGCTCGACGTCCAGTACGCATCGCGCCTGGGCGTCGACCTCGAGGAACTGCTCATCTCGCAGCCCGACACCGGCGAGCAGGCGCTCGAGATCACCGACGCGCTCGTGCGCTCCGGCTCGGTCGACCTGATCGTCATCGATTCGGTCGCCGCGCTCACGCCGAAGGCCGAGATCGAAGGCGAGATGGGCGATTCGCTGCCCGGGCTGCAGGCACGGCTGATGTCGCAGGCGTTGCGCAAACTCACCGGAACGATCAACCGGACGAACACCACGGTCATCTTCATCAACCAGATCCGGATGAAGATCGGTGTCATGTTCGGCAACCCGGAAACGACCACCGGCGGCAATGCGCTGAAGTTCTACGCTTCGGTGCGCCTGGACATCCGCCGCACCGGCGCGATCAAGAAAGCCGACGAGGTCATCGGCAGCGAAACGCGCGTGAAGGTCGTGAAGAACAAGGTCGCGCCGCCATTCAAGATGGCCGAGTTCGACATCCTCTACGGCGAGGGCACGTCGCGCGAAGGCGAAATCCTCGATCTCGGCGCGGCCTGCAACGTCGTCGACAAGAGCGGCGCGTGGTACAGCTACGGCGGCAACCGGATCGGCCAGGGCAAGGACAACGCGCGCGAATACCTGCGTGAGAATGCCGCGCTCGCGCTCGAGATCGAGAACAAGGTGCGCGCGCATTACGGCGTGTCCGCGCGCGGCGCCGCCGCCGAAGAGGCCGCCGCGTAAACGGCCCGATGGCTCGGCCCGAGCCCACGCTGAAGGCGCGCGCGCTGCGCATGCTCGCGCGCCGGGAGCACAGCCGCACCGAACTCGAGCGCAAGCTCGCTCCGCACGCCGAAAGCGCCGAGCAGCTCGAGTCGCTGCTCGACCGGCTCGTCGAAACCGGCCTGCTGTCGAACGAGCGTTTTGCGCAATCGCTGGTCTACCGGCGGGCCGCAACGCGCGGCACCGCCGTCATCCGCCATGAGCTGCGCGGGCACGGGCTGGCCGACGAAATCGTCTCCGAGAAAGTCGCGGCGCTCGAACGGAGCGAATACGAACGCGCCCGTGCCTTGTGGTCACGCCGATTCGGTGCCGCGCCCGACTCGCTTGCCGAGCGCGCGCGGCAGTCGCGCTTCCTGCTGTCGCGCGGCTTCTCGTCCGACGTCGTCCGTCGCGTGCTGGCCGGCGGCGGCCGCGAGGCAACGTAGCGCGGGCCCGGCGCGGCCTTCGGCGCACGGGGCCGCGTGCTAGACTCCAAGGCTTTCCCACCGCAAAGCCCCTCGACCGCACCCGCCGGTTCCCGCGTCCGTTCGCGCCGCTTTTTCGCATGCCGCTTCCCTCCGTCGAGTACCCGCGCACGCCGATGCACACCCGCACGGTTCGGGTCGACGCGTACCGGCGCGACGACGGCCGCTGGGATCTCGAGGCCGAGCTCGTCGACGTGAAGCCGCACGACACGCCGCTGCAGAGCGGCGTGCGCAAGGGCGGCGACGCGATGCACGCGATGCGGCTGCGCGTGACGATCGACGCCGAGTTTTCGATCCTCGACGCCGTTGCCGTTTCCGATTCGGTTCCGTACCCCGGTTACTGCGAAACGATCGTCGGCGACTACCGCAGGCTGATCGGGCTCAATCTCGTGCGCGGCTTTCGGGCCGCCTTGCGCGAGCGTCTCGGCGAGACGCGCGGGTGCACGCATCTGACCGAGCTCGCCCAGTCGTTACCCACCGCGGCGGTGCAGGCGTTCGCGGGCGATACCCGACGCCAGCAGGAAATGGAACGCCAGGCCGCGGGGATCGGGTCGCGGCCGTTCCAGATCGATCGATGCCACGCGTTGCGCAGCGACGGCCCGGCCGTGCGGCGCTACTACCCGGCATGGTTTCGCCCGGAGCCGCACTCCGGCCAGACCGACGATTCCGCAGCTTCCAGAGAGGAACGACCGTGAAGATCCACGAGTACCAGGCCAAGGAACTTTTGAAGCGCTACGGCGTACCGGTGCCGCGCGGCATTCCGTGCTTTTCGGTCGACGAGGCGGTCAGCGCCGCGCAGGCGCTCGGCGGCCCGGTCTGGGTCGTGAAAGCGCAGATCCACGCCGGGGGGCGCGGCAAGGGCGGCGGCGTGAAGCTCGCGCGCTCGATCGACGAGGTGCGCACGCTGTCGTCGCAGATCCTGGGCATGCAGCTGAAGACGCACCAGACCGGACCCGAAGGCCAGAAAGTGCGCCGTCTGCTGATCGAGGAGGGCGCCGACATCCGCAAGGAACTCTATGTCGGCATGGTCGTCGATCGCGTTTCGCAGCGCGTATGCCTGATGGCCTCGAGCGAAGGCGGCATGGACATCGAGGAAGTTGCCGCCAGCACGCCCGAGAAGATCCACAAGGTGATGATCGACCCGGTCGCCGGACTCACCGACGCGCAGGCCGACGACGTCGCGCGCAGGATCGGCATCCCGCAGGCGAGCGTCGAGCAGGCGCGCGCGGTGCTGCAGGCGCTGCACCAGGGTTTCTGGGAAACCGACGCGTCGCTCGCCGAGATCAATCCGCTGATCCTCACCGGCGACGGCAGGGTCGTCGCGCTCGATGCCAAGGTGAACTTCGACGAGAACGCGCTGTTCCGCCATCCGGACATCGTCGAGCTGCGCGACCTCGACGAGGAGGATCCGGCCGAAGTCGAGGCGTCGAAATTCGACCTGGCCTACATCCAGCTCGACGGCAACATCGGTTGCCTGGTCAACGGCGCCGGCCTCGCGATGGCGACGATGGACACGATCAAGCTGTTCGGCGGCGAGCCGGCGAACTTCCTCGACGTCGGCGGCGGCGCCACCACCGAGAAAGTCACCGAAGCGTTCAAGCTGATGCTGCGCAACCCGAACCTGCAGGCGATCCTGGTCAACATCTTCGGCGGCATCATGCGCTGCGACGTCATCGCCGAAGGCGTCATCGCCGCGTCGAAAGCCGTCGGCCTGAAAGTGCCCCTCGTCGTGCGGATGAAGGGAACGAACGAGGACCTCGGCAAGAAGATGCTCGCCGACTCGGGCCTGCCGATCATTTCCGCCGACACGATGGGCCAGGCGGCCGAGAAAGTCGTGGCCGCGGCCGCACGCTGAACGGGAGATCCGAGCGATGTCGATCCTGATCAACAAGGACACCAAGGTCATCACGCAGGGGATCACCGGCAAGACCGGCCAGTTCCACACGCGGATGTGTCGCGATTACGCCAACGGCAAGGCGGCGTTCGTCGCCGGCGTGCACCCCAAACGCGCCGGCGAGAATTTCGAGGGCATCCCGATCTTCGCCAACGTGCGGGACGCGCGCGAGCGCACCGGCGCGACGGTGTCGGTCATCTACGTACCGCCTGCCGGCGCGGCCGACGCGATCCGCGAAGCGGTCGAAGCCGACCTCGACCTCGTCATCTGCATCACCGAAGGCATTCCGGTGCGCGACATGATCCTCGTGCGCGACCAGATGCGCCGCGAGAACCGGCGCACGCTGCTGCTCGGCCCGAACTGCCCGGGGGTGATCACGCCCGACGAGCTGAAGATCGGGATCATGCCCGGACACATCCATCGCAAGGGACGCATCGGCGTGGTGTCGCGCTCGGGCACGCTCACCTACGAGGCGGTCGCGCAACTGACCGCACTGGGGCTCGGCCAGTCGTCGGCCGTCGGCATCGGCGGCGATCCGGTCAACGGCCTGAAGCACATCGACGTGCTGAAGAGGTTCAACGACGACCCGGACACCGACGCCGTCGTGATGATCGGCGAGATCGGCGGCTCCGACGAGGAGACCGCGGCCCAGTGGGTCAAGGCGAACATGAAGAAGCCCGTCGTCGGGTTCATCGCCGGCGTCACCGCGCCCCCCGGGAAGCGCATGGGGCATGCCGGCGCCATCATCTCGGGCGGAAAAGGCACGGCACAGGAGAAGCTCGAGGTGATGGAGGCCTGCGGCATCCGCGTCACCCGTGACCCGTCCGAGATGGGCAAGCTGCTCAAGAGCGTGCTGTAAGGCGGGCGCACCGTGGACGCCGCGATCGAGTTCCTGGCGACGATGCACTGGGGGGCGGTCCTCCAGATCATCATCATCGACATCCTGCTCGGCGGCGACAACGCGGTGGTCATTGCGCTGGCCTGTCGCAACCTGCCGCAGCACCAGCGGATGAAGGGCATCCTGTGGGGCACCGCCGGCGCGATCGTGCTGCGCGTCGTGCTCATCGCGTTCGCCGTCGTGCTGCTGCAGGTGCCCTTCCTCAAGCTCGTCGGCGGCGCGCTGCTGTTGTGGATCGGCGTGAAGCTGCTGCTGCCCGAGGAGGAAGACGAGCACGGCAACGTAGCGAGCGCGACCACGCTGTGGTCGGCGGTGAAGACGATCATCATCGCCGACTTCGTGATGAGCCTCGACAACGTGATCGCGATCGCGGGCGCCGCGCAGCAGGCCGATCCCGAGCACCAGATGGGACTCGTGATCTTCGGGCTGATCGTGAGCATTCCGCTCATCGTCTGGGGCAGCACGCTCGTGCTGCGGCTCATCGAGCGCTACCCGGTCGTCGTCACCCTCGGCGGCGGGCTGCTCGGCTGGATCGCCGGCAGCATGATGCTCACCGATCCGATCAGCGTGCGCATGCTCGGCGCCGAGCCGACCCCGGCGCTGACCTACGCCGCCTCGATCACCGGCGCCCTGCTCGTCGTCGTGCTCGGGAAGGTGCTCGGCGCGCGGCGAAAACCGGCGGCGCAGACCGATCGCGGCTGAGCGCCCGGGCGATGCGCGTGCGCATCGCCCGCGATCCGTCCGACCGAGTCCGGCGGCCGTTCATGAAATAGTTCCTCGGGGTCGCCCGCTGCTCCCGGTAACGTCCCGTCATGCACGACGCCGAACAACCGGGGATGCAGGAGGATCGCGCTGCCGTCGCGATCCGCCTGATGATCAGCAGCGGCCAGTCGACGTTGCGCATCGTCGCGCTGGCGAAGGAGCGCCTGACGATCGGCCGTCGTCCGCACAACGACATCCCGCTCGACGACCTCACCGTGAGCGGCGAGCATGCGGCGATCGAAACGCGCGGCACCGGAAGCATCATCCACGACCTCGACAGCCGCAACGGCACCCTGGTCAACGGGCTGGCGGTCAGCCAGCGCGTGCTGTGCGACGGCGATGTCATCGACATCGGCATCTACCGCCTGCGCTTCGTCGTCGATCGCCCGGCACCCCGGCGAGGGCGCGAGATCGTCGCCGGCTGGGTCGATTTCCTTTCCGGCCCGCGCGCCGGGACCTCGCAGCGCGTCGAGCGCGCGATCACGCGCATCGACGGCTTCGCCGAGCAGGTGGCCGTGCTGTCGCGCCGGCACGGGCGCTTCCACCTGACGCATCTCGAAGGCCCGGCGCTGCCGCAGGTCAACGGAGAGCCGATCGGGCTCGTGGCATGCCCGCTGGCCGACGGCGATCTCATCGAGCTCGCCGGCGCGATGCTGCGTTTTCGCGTCGATCGCTGACCGTCCGGCACCTGCCATGACGCCGCTGCAGCGATCCCGGCTCCTGCGCGCGATTGCCGGCATGGCGATCGTGCTTTTCTTCGTCTCGGCCGACCTCGGGACCGTGCGCATCGGCGGGATCGGCGCGCTCGATCTCGAGATGTACGACGCCCGCCAGCGCGGCGTCGCGCCCGCGCTCGACGATCGGATCGTCCTCGTCGACATCGACGAACGCAGCCTCGCCGAGCACGGGCGCTGGCCCTGGGACCGTTCGAAGATCGCGCAGCTCACCGATGCGCTGATCGAGCACGGCCGGCCCGCCGTCGTCGGCTTCGACATCGTGTTCGCCGAAGCGCAGGCGGGCGGCGACGACGACGCGCGACTCGCGCGGTCGCTGCGCGACCGCCCGGTCGTGCTCGGCTACTACCTCAGCAGCAATCGCGGCGCGCGCACCAGCGGCGCGCTGCCGGCACCGCTGTTCGAGCGCGACGCGGCGCTCGCGCTGCGCGATCGCTTGACGCACGCGAACGGCTTCGGGGCCAACCTCGCGCCGCTGCAGCATGCGGCACGCGCGTCGGGGTTCTTCAACCCGTTCCTCGGTGCCGACATCGACGTCGACGGCGTCATCCGCGCGTTGCCGCTGCTCGCCGGCTACGGCGGCGCCGTCTACGAGTCGCTCGCCGTCGCCGTGCTGCGCGAGTATCTCGGCAACGCCTCGCTCGGCATCGATCCGGGCGCCGACACGCTCGTCCTGAGCGGTGCGCGCGGGCGCGTCGAGATCCCGGTGTCGGTCGGCTTCACCGCGATGGTCCCGGTCACGGGTCACGGCGGGCCCGACGGCGGACACTTCGGCTACGTCTCGGCGAGCGATGTGCTCTCGGGCAATGTCGACTGGAGCCGCCTGCACGATCGCATCGTGCTCGTCGGTACGACGGCGCCGGGGCAGACCGACCTGCGGGCGACGCCGGTGAGCGAAGTGTTCCCCGGCGTCGAGATCCACGCCGCGCTGATCGCCGGCGCGCTCGACGGGCAGTTGCGGCGTCGTCCGGTCGAGGCGCCGGCGATCGGCGCTGCGTCGACCGCGCTGATCGGCGGGCTGCTCGCGCTCGCGCTGCCCGCGCTCGGCGTCGTCGGCGCCGTTGCCGCGACCTCGGTGGGCGCGCTCGTGCTTTTCGGCGGCAACGCGATCGCCTACTGGAACCTCGGGCTCGTCCTGCCGATCTCGGCGTCGCTCGCCGCGCTCGTCGCACTCGGGCTGTTCAATCTCGTCGTCGGCTGGTTCGTCGAAGGCCGGGCGCGGCGCGCGGTGCTGCAGCGCTTCGGCGAATACATATCGCCGGCGCTCGTCGACCAGATGGCCAACGACCCGGTCAAATGGCACGCCGCCGAGAGCAGCAACCGCGAGTTGACGATCCTGTTCGCCGACATCCGCGGTTTCACGCGGATCGCCGAAGGCATGCAGCCCGATGCGCTGCGCGAATACATCAACACCTTCCTGACGGCGATGACCGAGGTCATCCACGCGCATCGCGGTACGGTCGACAAGTACATCGGCGACGCGGTGATGGCGTTCTGGGGCGCGCCGGTCGACGACCCGGCGCATGCCGACAACGCGGTGGCCGCCGCGATCGCGATGCAGCACGAAATCGGGCGCCTGTCGGCCTCCTTCGTCCTGCGCGGACTGCCGCCGCTCGCCGTGGGGATCGGCGTCAACACCGGTGTCGTCCGTGTCGGCGACATGGGCTCGAAGCTGCGCCGCGCGTACACGGTGATCGGCGATCCCGTGAATCTGGCCTCTCGTCTGGAAAGCTTGACCCGGCGTTACGAGGTGCCGATCATCGTCGGCGAGACAACGGCGCAGCGCTGCCGGCATCAGCGGTTCCGGGAGCTGGCGCGGGCGGCGATCGCAGGCCGGGCCGAATCGGTGCGCATCTTCGTGCCGCGTACGCGCGACGACCGGGACGGCGAACGCGAGGGGCGCCCCACGATTCCGATGCCCGCGTCGCACCCGGCGCCGAAGAAAGCCACGGAAAGCCTGCATGAAGGTACGAGTCCTGGGCTGTAGCGGGGGCATCGGCGCACGCGCCCGGACGACGTCATTCCTGATCGACCACGATGTCCTGCTCGATGCGGGCACCGGCGTCGAAGACCTGTCGGTCGAGGAACTCGCGGCGATCGACCACGTGTTCCTCACGCATTCGCATCTCGATCACATCGCCGCCTTGCCGCTGCTCGTCGATTCGGTGGGCGGGCTGCGTGCACGGCCGATCGTCGTGCACGCGCTGCCCGAGACGATCGCGGCGCTGAAGACGCACATCTTCAACTGGGTCATCTGGCCCGACTTCACCGAGATCCCGCACTACGAACGCCCGTGGATGGTGTTCGAGCCGCTGGCGATCGGCTCGATCGTCGAGCTCGGCGGCCGCTGGGTGCGCAGCCTCGCCGCGAGTCATACCGTGCCCGCGCTCGCCTTCCACGCCTACACCGAGGAAGCCGGGCTCGTCTTCTCCGGCGACACCGGGCCGAACGACGAGTTCTGGCGCCAGGTCAACGGCGTGCGGAACCTGAAGTACCTGATCATCGAGACCGCGTTCCCGAACCGCGACCGCGATCTCGCCGTGACCGCCAAGCACCTGTATCCGATCCAGCTCGGGCAGGAGCTCGCGAAGCTGCAGCGCGAACCGCAGGTCCTGATCACGCACCTGAAGCCCTCGGACCGCGAGACGACGATGCGAGAGGTCGAGGCCTGGGCGGGAAGGTTCTCGCCGAGGATGCTCGAGCGGGGGGACGTGCTGGAGTTGTAGGCGCTGGCGGATTACAATGTTCCTACGGAGGGGGGGAACGTGAAGTCGGTCAGCGTTCGGGAATTGAAGAACAATCCTTCGGAAGCGCTGCGTATGGCGCGCGAAGGAATCGTCGTCGTGACGAACCGCAACGAGCCGCAAGCCGTTCTCGTGCACCTCGACGACGATGCGCTGCTCGGCACGCCTGGCGTGCGGATTGCGCTGGCGGTTGCGTTGTACCGCAGCGAATCGCTGCCGCTCGCGCGCGCCGCACAGCTTGCCGACATGCCGCTGATCGATTTCATTCGGCACGTATCGCGGCTTGGAATCCCCGTGGTCCGCGGCGACGCGCAGACGCTGCGCGAGGATATCGGCGCTCTCGACGCGTGGCTCTTGCGCGAACGGTGAGCGGTCGACGGTCCGGCAGAAGGCTGGTCCTTGCCGACGCGAGCCCGCTGATCGCTTTGTCCATCGTGGAAGGCCTCGGCTGGTCCCGCGCGTTGCTGGGAGAAATCACGACGACATCGACGGTGCTGCGCGAAATCGCACCGGGCGCAGGCCGACCCGGGGAGCACGCAATCCTGGAAGCGGTGCGCAAGCGACGAATACGGGTCGTCGAAGATGAGCCGATGGAACCAGCCTTCGAGGCGCTGGATGCGGGCGAGGCGACCCTCTTGCGTCATGCGGTTCATTCGCACTTGCCTTGTCTGATCCTCATCGACGAAAGAGCGGGGCGTAGGGTTGCTCGCGAGTTGGGGTTCGCAGTGATCGGAACGGCTGGGTTGCTAATTCAGGCCAAACGCCGGGGAATGATCGCTGCCGTCCGGCCTGCGCTCGAGAGGATGCTTGCGAACGAATTCCGGCTGTCGGCCGATCTCGTCCGCGCAGTACTCGCGGAAGCGGGAGAGCGTTAGTTAGTTCGCAAGAGGGTTTGGCGCGTCGGAAGAAGATCGGCTGCTCCCTCGAGGGCGTCAGAATTCCTGTGCACGGACCGGCTGGGGTATCGAGTGACCAGACGCGTCA
>JAKFES010000166.1:0-3369 GCA_036675585.1 Burkholderiaceae bacterium | reverse complement strand
CGAGCCCCGTGCGCGGGCTTGCCCGGACGCTTGTGCGCGGCCTCGGCGCCGCGCGCCGGCCGGCGCGGCATCCGCTGCGGCCGGTCGTCGACCTCGGGTTCGTTGCGCGCATGCGGGTCGAGCTCGAAGCCGGCGACCGTGTGGCGCGGGATCTCGCGGCGCACGACTCGCTCGATGTCGCGCAGCAATCCGTTCTCGTCGGGCGAGACGAGCGAGACCGCCTCGCCCTCGGCACCCGCGCGTCCGGTGCGGCCGATCCGGTGGACGTAGTCCTCGGCGACGTTGGGCAGGTCGAAATTCACCACGTGCGGCAACTCGACGATGTCGAGCCCGCGCGCCGCGATGTCGGTGGCGACGAGCGCCTGCAGCGTTCCCGCCTTGAATTCGGCGAGCGCGCGCGTGCGCGCGTTCTGGCTCTTGTTGCCGTGGATGGCGAGCGACGGAATGCCGTCCTTCTCCAGCTGCTCGGCGAGCCGGTTCGCGCCGTGCTTGGTGCGCGTGAACACGAGCACCTGGAACCAGTTGTTCTCGCGGATCAGGTGCGACAGCAGCTCGCGCTTGCGGCCGCGATCGACCGGAAGGACGCGCTGCGCGACGCTTTCGGCCGCCGCGTTGCGGCGCGCGACCTCGATCATCGCCGGCCGCTCGAGCAGGCCGTCGGCGAGTGCGCGGATCTCGTCGGAGAAGGTCGCCGAGAAGAGCAGGTTCTGGCGCCGGGCCGGCAGCAGCTTGAGCACCCGACGGATGTCGTGGATGAAGCCCATGTCGAGCATCCGGTCGGCTTCGTCGAGCACCAGCACCTCGACCTTCGAGAGATCGACCGTGCGCTGGCCGGCGTGATCGAGCAGCCGGCCCGGCGTCGCCACCAGGATGTCGACGCCACGGCGCAGGCGGTCGATCTGCGGATTGATGTTGACCCCGCCGAACACGACGGTCGACTTCAGCGCCGTGTGCTTGCCGTACAGCCCGACGCTCTCCTCGACCTGCGCCGCGAGCTCGCGGGTCGGCGTGAGGATCAGCGCGCGGATCGGGCGCGCGGCCCCGCGCGGCGCGATCGATTGCGTCGACAGCTTCTGCAGGATCGGCAGGACGAAACCGGCGGTCTTGCCGGTTCCCGTCTGCGCACCGGCGAGCAGGTCGCCCCCGGCGAGCACGGCGGGGATGGCCTTGGCCTGGATCGGGGTCGGGGATTCGTAGCCGAGTTCGGACACGGCACGGACGAGGGCTTCGGACAAGCCCAGGGCGGAAAAGGACATGGATCTCCAGCGACATCGGCCTCGGTCAGCACGATGCGAACGAGCGCATCGCGTTGCGACGCCAGTCGCGGGCAGACGAAGTACGGGTTGAGCTTCGGAGCGGCAAATGCCGGGAAGATGCGGCGCAGAGACTGGCAGACGGCGCCGACGTACGGCCGTCGATCGATGCCGCACTGCCGCAATGATACGCGAAGCGCGGCGCGAGTGCGCGGTGCCCGGCGCGGCGAACCGCCCGACGGCGGGTATCAGCCGGTGCCGAACGCGTAGCGCAGGACCGCGAAGGCGACCATCGCCATGCCGAGGATCAGTCCGAAGAAGATCAGCGAGCGCTGCTCGAACCGCCGTCCGGCCCGCCGCTCCATCGTGTCGAGAATGCGGTCGGCCAGCACGTAGAGCGCGACCGCGGTCAGCGTGAAGTAGAGGATCTCCACGCCGGCTGCGCTCAGGCGATCAGCAGCGGGGCCTGCTGGTCGAAATGCTCGCCGGGCGGGCGACGAAAGCCGCTTTTCGCGTAGCGAAGCCAGCGACCGAGCACGTAGGCGAGCACGAGCCCCGCGCGCGCGCTCGCGTCGGTGTCGTGCGGCAGCCGGCCCTGCGCGACCGTGATGCGAAACGCCTGTTTCAGCGACGCCTCGATGCGGTCGATGAGCTGGTTGATGCGATCCTGCAGTCGCCCGTCCTCGCTGACGAGTGCATCGCCGATCAGCACGCGTGTCATCCCGGGATTCTTCTCGGCGAACGACAGCAGCATCGCGACGATGTCGCGCAACTGGCGCATGCCGTCGTCGTCGTGCTGCGTCGTGATCTGGTTGATCAGCCCGAAGATCGTCGACTCGATGAACTCGATCAGCCCTTCGAACATCTGCGCCTTGCTGGCGAAGTGCCGATAGAGCGCCGCTTCGGAAACCTGCAGCCGGCCCGCGAGCGCCGCGGTCGTGACCCGATCACCACCCGGCTCCTGCAACATGGCCGCGAGCGTCTGCAGGATCTGCAGGCGCCGCTCGCCCCTTTTCGGGCGAGCCGGTTTCGGCGCGGCCGTCGTCGAATCGTTCATGTCGGTCGATGCGCGGCGCCAGGCGCCTTGCGCGGCAGGTGAGCGACCGATTGTACTTGAAGGCCGATGGCCCGAGACGACCCGGCGCGCAGCCGGTTGAACGGATGGATCGAACGGTGGCTGATGCCGGTGACGAGCACCGTACGCATGCCGACGGCGCGCGCGGACACCAGGTTCGCCGCGGTGTCCTCGACGAGCACGCAGCGCGCCGCGGGCACGCGCAGGCGCGCGACGAGCCTGCGCAGCATCGCGCGCGAAGGCTTCGGCTGGAAGCGGCCGGCGAATCGCATCGCCTCGATCGAGACGATCGCTTCGATGTACGGCGCGATGCCCAGCGCGCGAACGACGCGCGTCGCGTAATCGAGCGGCGCGTTGGTCACGACGATGCGCCGCCCGGGCAGGCGGCGCAGCGCGTCGACGAGCCGCCGGTCGCGTCGGACGATGCGCGCGAGATCGGGAAACGCGTGCGTCTCGCGCAGGAACCGGTGCGCGTCGGTCGCGTGATGCCGCACCATGCCGAGCAGCGTCGCGCCGTAGCGCCGCCAGTAGCGGATGCGCAATGCGTCGGCTTCGTCGAGGCTCAGCGACAGCTCGGCGGCGACGAACTCGACCATCGCGCGATGAATGCGCGGAAACACCTCCGGCGTCGCGTCGTGCAGCGTGTTGTCGAGGTCGAACAGCCACACGGTTTCGTCGGGGCGGGGCCGACGAAACCGGTTCAGCGCACTGGGCGCGCGCAGAGGCCGCATCGTGCCGCTAATGGGAAGTGATCATGGTGCCCACGCCGCGATCCGTCAGGATCTCGAGCAATAGGCAGTGCGGGACCCGCCCATCGATGACGTGCACCGAGTTCACGCCATATCGCGCGGCATCCAGCGCGGACGAGATCTTGGGCAGCATGCCGCCTGAAATCGTGCCGTCCTGGAACAACTCATCGATGGACTGCGCCGACAGGCTACGCAGCAGATCGCCATTTTTATCGAGCACGCCGGGGGTGTTGGTCAGCATGACGAGCTTTTCGGCGCCCAGGACCTCGGCCATCTTGCCCGCGACCACGTC
>JAKFES010000242.1:0-3382 GCA_036675585.1 Burkholderiaceae bacterium | reverse complement strand
TTCGTGAAGCCGCGAATGGCGCGGCACGCCCGCCATCAGGAATTCCATCTGGTCGGCGAGGATGCGCCGGTTGCGCAGGATGAAGGCCTCGTGCAGGTTCGGCACGTAGGGCACGTACAGCAGCGGCATGCGCGCCTGCTCGGGCGTGCGGTTTCCCTTGCGCAGGTTGCACGGCTTGCACGCGCTGACCAGGTTGGTCCAGGTGTCGCGTCCGCCGCGGCTTTGCGGCTTGACGTGCTCGCAGGTGAGCTCGCCCGGACGGAAACGGCCGCCGCAATACGCGCAGACGAAGCGGTCGCGCGCGAAGAGCATCTCGCGGGTCAGCGCCGGCGCCTGGCCGAAACGCGCGCGTCGCGACGAGTCGCCGCGCACCGCGACGATCGAGCGCAGCGTGAGTTCCGAGCGCAACCCGGTCGCGCGGCTCACTCCGCCGTGCAGCGTGAACGCATGCCGGCCGAGGTCCCAGACGACCTGCTCCTTGTAGTAGTAGCCGACGGCATCCTCCACGCCGATCCAGCGGCGCGGCGTGCCGCTCGAATCGAGCACGAGAATGCTGACCGCGCGTCCCGCCGACTCCATCGCAGGATCCCGACCTCCGTGAGCGATCGAACGAATCGTTCCATTGTGCAGCACGCCACCGCGGCGTGCCCGCCGCAGGGCGACCTTCGTCGGTCTCCCCCATTGTGGTATCCTTACAACAGGATGCGCGCGGGGGGTCGACCCCCGGGATCGGCAAGCCGAGGCAGGTTCGCGTTCGACGACGATCGGTCGCATCCGTCTTTCAGAGGTGTCCCCATGTCAATCCGTGCCCCGCAGCACGGAGGCAACGCAAGGCGCCCGGTCTCGACGATCTTCCTTGCGTTTCTCCGCAACCGCGAATCCCGCAACCAGTTTCTCTACGCCTGCGCGCAGGCGGCCGCGCCCGTCGCACTCGTCCTCGGCCTCGTGATGGCCGGATCGGCGATGCGCGACGAGGCCGAGCTCGCCGATGCGAGCGCCGTCGCTGCATCCAGCGCCGTCGCTGCCGCGACGGCGATTCCGTGAGGCTGCCGGGCCTGTCGGCCCGGCAGGTGAAGGGGGAAGGGGGAAGGGTGAAGGGGGCCGAGCCGGCTGCGCCGTGCCGCGCGTTCTCGGTTCATTGGGGTGCACGTTGGCTGCCCGTCAGTGCAATGGCAGCCGCAGCCGGCTCGGCCCCCTTCACTCTTCACTCTTCACTCTTCACCCTTCACCCTTCCCCCTTCACCTCCGTTCACCCTTCCCCCTTCTCCTCCATAATCGCCCCTTCCACGAAGAGGGACCGCAGATGCATTACAGAGGATGGATTGCGGCCGCGCTCGTCGCGGCGGCCGCGATGATCGCGGGGTGCGCCGCGCCGTCGACGGCCGGGCACACCTACACGACGAGCGAAGCGCGTCGCCCGATGCAGGTGCAGACGGGCGTGATCCAGGCGATCCGCGAAGTGCGCCTCGAGCGCGACCAGCCATCGAACGTCGGCACCGGAGCCGGCGCCATCGTCGGTGGCGTGGCCGGCTCGAACGTCGGCGGCGGCAGCGGCCGCATCGTCGGCGGCGTGCTCGGCGCGGTCGCCGGCGGCGTGCTCGGCAGCCACGCCGAGCAGTCGCTCAGCAACCGGCCCGCGCTCGAGATCACCGTGCGCACCGACGCCGGCCAGACCTTCGCCGTCGTCCAGGAGGCCGGGGGCGAAGTGTTCTCGCCCGGGCAGCGCATTCGCATCGTCACCGATCCGGTGCGCGGCACGACCCGCGTGTCGCAATGACGAGCGCAGCAGGCGCGAGCGCGGAGCAGCCATGATCGAAACGACGATCGAACGATTCCAGGCCGACGTGATCGACGCGTCGATGCAAACCCCGGTCGTGCTCGATTTCTGGGCGCCGTGGTGCGGGCCGTGCAAGACGCTCGGCCCGATGCTCGAGCGCCTCGAGCAGCAGTACGGCGGGCGCTTCGTGCTGGTGAAGGTCGACACCGATGCACAGCCCGAGCTCGCGCGGCACTTCCGCATCCGCTCGATTCCGACCGTGTTCGGCATCGTCAACGGCCAGCCGGTCGACCAGTTCCAGGGCGTCGTGCCCGAGACGCAGTTGCGCGAGTTCATCGACCGGCTGCTGCCCGACCCGGGCGACATCGAGGTCGAGCAGGCGCTGCAGGCGATCGAGCGCGGCGAGACCGACGTCGCCGCCGAGCACCTGAAGAAGGCGATCGCCGTCGATCCCGCCAACGACAACGCGCGCCTGATGTATGCGCAGCTGCTGCTGCAGCAGAAGGACCCGGGCGCCGCGCAGGCGCAGCTCGATCTCGTCTCGGCGCAGGCGCGGCAGGACCCGCAGGTGACCGCGCTCATCGAGCGCGCACGCCGCGAGCTCGAGGAAGGTCTCGAGCCGCCGCCCGACGCGCTGCTCGCCCGCGTCGCGTCCGATCCGGCCGACCTGCAGGCACGGCTCGAGCTCGCGCAGCACTACATCGAGCAGAAGAACTGGGCGCCGGCCTTCGAGCAGTTGATCGAGATCGTCCGGCGCGACCGCGCCTTCGGCGACGACATCGGACGCAAGACGATGATCGAGGCGTTCGCGAAAGCCGAAGCGCAGCCGCAACTCGTCTCGGAATGGCGCCGCAAGCTCAGCTCGGTGCTGTTCTAGCCACCTTTGCGGAGGCAACGATGGGTCGATTCATCGAAGTGGTCGCGAGCGACGGACATCGCTTCGCCGCCTGGGAAGCCGCCCCGGAAAAACACGCGCGCGGCGCGATCGTCGTGATCCAGGAGATCTTCGGCGTGAACGGCCACGTGCGCTCGGTCGCCGACGGTTTCGCCGCCGACGGCTATCACGCGATCGCGCCGGCGATGTTCGACCGCGTGCAGCGCGATTTCGAGACCGGCTACACGAGCGACGACATCCAGAACGGCCGCGCGCTCGCGCAGCGGATCTCCGTCGACGACGCGATGAAGGACCTCGCCGCTTCGGTGCAGGTCGCGCAGGCGGCCGGCCGCGTCGGCGTGGTCGGCTACTGCTGGGGCGGAACCATGTCGTGGGTCGCCGCGGCGCGCGTCGACGGGCTCGCCTGCGCCATCACCTATTACGGCGGCGCGATGGCGAACTACGTCGGCGAGAAGCCGAAATGCCCGGTGCTGTGCCATTTCGGCGAGCACGACCGCACGCCGTCGCCCGAGCAGGCGCGCGCGCTGCTGGCCGCGCATCCGCAGGTCGAGGGGCATTTCTACGATGCGGGGCACGGCTTCAACTGCGACCAGCGCGCGTCGTACGATGCCGACGCGTCGCGCGTCGCGCGGGCGCGCACGATCGATTTCCTGGCGAAGCACGTCGGCTGAGCGCGCCGCTTCGCCCGGTCGCGCGCCGGCGCTCAGCCG
>JAKFES010000179.1:0-3385 GCA_036675585.1 Burkholderiaceae bacterium | reverse complement strand
GATGCGATCGAATCGCTGAACGTCGGCGTGGCGGCGGCGCTGTGCCTGTACGAGCAGTGGCGCCAGCGCGGCTTTGCCCGACGCCCGTCCGGCTGAGGCGCGCGCGGCGCCCGGCCGCACCGTCGCGCGCCGGGCGCGCCCGGTCAGGGGAGATCGAGCTCGTGCAACACGGTCGTCGCGATCTCCTCGATCGATTTCGTCGTCGACGACAGCCAGCGGATGCCTTCCCGACGCATCATCGCTTCGCCCTGCAGCACCTCGTAGCGACAGTTCTCGAGCGATGCGTAACGGCTTCCCGGCCGCCGCTCGTTGCGGATCTCGGCAAGCCGCTCGGGCGCGATCGAAAGACCGAAGAGCTTCGCCTTGTACCGGTACAGCACCTGCGGCAGCCGCCCGCGCTCGAAGTCGTCGGGAACGAGCGGGTAGTTGGCGGCGCGGATGCCGTGCTGCATCGCCAGGTACAGGCTCGTCGGGGTCTTGCCGCTGCGCGAGACGCCGACCAGGATCACGTCGGCGTGATCGAGCTCGACGTGCGTTTGCCCGTCGTCGTGCGTCAACGCGTAGTTGATCGCCGAGATCCGGCG
Organism: Burkholderiaceae bacterium; assembly: GCA_036675585.1. GTDB lineage: Bacteria > Pseudomonadota > Gammaproteobacteria > Burkholderiales > Burkholderiaceae_E > Zeimonas. The sequence continues at coordinate 2,801 of JAKFES010000179.1, read as the reverse complement.
CTGGTACGCCTCGGAATCGGTCGCCGTGTGCGAGCGGCCGACGGTATGCGTCGAGCGCACCCCGAACTCGCTCTCGAGCGGTTCGACGAAGGTCGCGAACAGGTCGAGATAGCGGCAATTGGCCATCCGCACGATGTCGTTGATCGCCGGATCGATCAGCGTGCTGAACACCACCGGGCGATTGCCGTCGGCGAGCGCCTGCCGGTCGATCCGCTCGACCGCCTGGTGCGCCTTTTCGACCGAATCGACGAAGGGAAGGCGGACCTGGCGCAGCCGCATCGGCTCGAACTGGGTCAGCAGCGAATGGCCGAAGGTCTCGGCGGTGATCCCGGTGCCGTCGGAGACGAAGAAGATCGTCCGCTCGAAGGCGGGCGCCGCCGGCGGCGCTTCGGGCGATCCGGGCCGCGCGGCCGGCGATTCCGGCGTTTTTTCGTCGGGCATCATCGCTCGGCTACCCGGGATGGGGAATCGTTCCGGAACCGCGCCACGGGCGCAGTAAAATCGCGGGAAATCCCGATCGCCCGCCGCGGCGGCGATCCCGCGTCCGTGCCCTCGCACCCGCCACACGAATTTCCAACCATGTCAGGACCTTTCCATGAGTTCACACGAAGGACGATACGTCGTCGCCTTCGAAGCGCTGCGCATGACCGATGTCGATTCGGTCGGCGGCAAGAACGCTTCGCTCGGCGAGATGATCAGCCAACTCGAGGCGTCGGGCGTACGCGTGCCGGGCGGATTCGCCACGACCGCATTCGCCTATCGTGAGTTCCTCTCCACCAACGGTCTCGCCGGGCGGATCGCCGCGCGGCTCGAGGAGCTGAATACCGAAGACGTCAAGGCGCTCGCCGAATGCGGCGCCGAGATCCGGAAATGGATTCTCGAGGCGCCGCTTCCGGCACCGCTCGAGCAGGCCATCCGCGAGCATTATCGCCGGATGCTCGAGCAGGCGGGCGGACCGGTTCCGGTCGCCGTGCGCTCGTCGGCGACCGCCGAGGACCTGCCCGACGCCTCGTTCGCCGGCCAGCAGGAAAGCTACCTGAACGTCAACGGGATCGACGCGGTGCTGCACCGGATCCGGCACGTGTTCGCATCGCTGTACAACGATCGCGCGATCTCGTACCGCGTGCACAAGGGCTTCGCGCACGGCGAGGTCGCGCTGTCGGCCGGCGTGCAGCGGATGGTCCGCAGCGACCTCGCCAGCTCGGGCGTCGTCTTCACGATCGACACCGAGTCGGGCTTCCCCGACGTCGTGTTCATCACCAGCTCGTACGGGTTGGGCGAGACGATCGTCCAGGGCGCGGTGAATCCCGACGAGTTCTACGTGCACAAGCCGATGCTCGCCGCGGGCAAGTTCCCGATCATCCGCCGCGAACTGGGCTCGAAGCTGATCCGGATGATCTTCTCGCCCGACGGCGGCGATGCCGACGGCGGCCGCAGCGTGCGTACGCTCGACACGCCGGTCGAGGCGCGCAACCGCTATTCGCTCTCCGACGACGACGTGATCGAGCTCGCGCGCTACGCGGTCGTCATCGAGCAGCATTACGGGCGCCCGATGGACATCGAGTGGGGCAAGGACGGCGTCGACGGGAAGCTGTACATCCTGCAGGCACGTCCGGAAACCGTGAAGTCGCGCGCGGGCGACACGCTCCAGCAGCGCTACAAGCTCAAGGCGAGCTCCGACGTGCTCGCATCGGGCCGCGCGATCGGCCAGAAGGTGGGCGCGGGACAGGTGCGGGTGGTGGCCGATGCATCGGCGATGGATCGTGTCCAGCCCGGCGACGTGCTCGTCACCGACATGACCGACCCCAACTGGGAACCGGTCATGAAGCGGGCGTCGGCGATCGTCACCAACCGCGGCGGGCGCACCTGCCACGCGGCGATCATCGCGCGCGAGCTCGGCATTCCGGCCGTCGTCGGTTGCGGCGACGCGACCGACCGGCTCAAGGACGGCGCGCTCGTCACCGTGTCGTGCGCCGAAGGCGATACCGGCTACATCTACGACGGGCTGCTCGAGACCGAAATCACCGAGCTCGACGCCGGGGCGCTGCCCGAGCTGCCGGTCAAGCTGATGGTGAACGTCGGCAACCCGCAGCTCGCCTTCGAGTTCGCGCAGCTGCCCAGCGACGGCGTCGGGCTCGCGCGGCTCGAGTTCATCATCAACAACAACATCGGCATCCATCCGAAGGCGATTCTCGACTACCCGAACGTGGACGCCGAGCTGAAGAAAGCCGTCGAGAGCGTCGCCCGCGGCCACGCGACGCCGCGCGCGTTCTACGTCGAGCGGCTCGCCGAGGGCGTCGCCACGATCGCCGCCGCGTTCTGGCCGCGGCCGGTGATCGTGCGGCTGTCGGACTTCAAATCGAACGAGTATCGCAAGCTGATCGGCGGGTCGCGTTACGAGCCCGAAGAGGAGAACCCGATGCTCGGGTTCCGCGGCGCGTCGCGCTATGTCGCCGAAGGTTTTCGCGACTGCTTCGAGCTCGAGTGCGAGGCGATACGCAAGGTACGCGAGCGCATGGGGCTCACCAACGTGGAGCTGATGGTGCCGTTCGTGCGCACGACGAAGGAGGCGGCTTCCGTCGTCGACCTGCTCGCACGCTACGGGCTGCGCCGCGGCGAGAACGGCTTGCGCCTGATCATGATGTGCGAGCTGCCGTCGAACGCGTTGCTCGCCGAGCAGTTCCTCGAGTATTTCGACGGTTTCTCGATCGGCTCGAACGACCTGACCCAGCTCACGCTCGGCCTCGACCGCGATTCGGGCCTGGTCGCCGAGAGCTTCGACGAGCGCGACCCGGCCGTTC
>JAKFES010000077.1:0-3406 GCA_036675585.1 Burkholderiaceae bacterium | reverse complement strand
TTGTAGAGAGCCGCTTCGCGCGACACAACGCCCAGGGCGGCGGACCCGATCGACGGTCGCGCGTCGAACCCGAATCGATCGCTAAAGCGAAATCAGCGTCCCACGAAGCGAAACCGGAGAGCCGAGATCGCTCTTCAGCACGTCGATCAGCACGTCCGATCGCACCGAAGCACTGTCGTTTCCGTCACCTGCAGAGACGGCCACGTAGACGGCGGCATCGGTGCTGCGCTGAAGCAACGTGATCGGCGCATCGCGTCCGCCGTCGGTCGCGAACGGATTGATCGAGAAGAAAACGGAAACCGGCTGCGCGCCGACGCGCAACGAGAGCCGGGTCACCGCCTGGCCCTCGCGCTCGCCGGTGACCTCATGGCCCCGGATGCGACGCCGTGCCTCGGTGGATCCGATCGCGTAAACAATCGAGTCGATTGCGACGGTTCCGCTTCCACGAACGTCGAGCACGACGAAGGGCAGTCGGAGATCGACGACGGAACGCGGCGCCAACTCGATCTTCCCGGCACCGACGAGGGGGATGGTGTCGCCGACGTAGGAGAGAACGTCATCGTCGAAATCGACGGGGAACGTCAGCGCGGATCGGGCCGGCAGTGCAATGACCAGCGGATGCTCGGCCGCGCTACGAAAATCATGGGCCGAATTGTCGGCACGGCTCGCATAAATGCTCGCGACGTATGCCGAGTACCCGGAATACGTCGTTGGCCACAGCGGGCTCACGGGGTTCGTGATCAGTCCGGGGCTCGTCGCAAGTTGCTCGACCGATGCGATGCGCGACGACCCGTCGAAATACGTCAAGGCATAGTCGGCGTCGAACATGAGCCAGCGCCCATCGACCTTGACTTCCGGCACGACGTGGCCTTCCAGCGCCCAGATCCGCGATTCGTAGCCCTGCCACCGCCATACCGTGGCCAGCACCGCCGAGGCGTCATCGCACAATCCGTAGCCGATCGAGTTCAGGTACAGCAGCGGGTCGTGCTGCTCGGCGAACGGGGAGAATGGCGTCGAGTGGTACGTGCGCGTGGTCAGGAATCGCCACGCCTTGCGGTAGTTCGGTTCGCCCGCGTATTCAGGTGCCAGACGCTCGATCGCCTCGAGAACGTCGTCTCGATCGGTGAAGAGAAGCCCTTCGAGCGCGAGCGCGACCGCTACCGTATCCGCATTGCGGTTCTCGACGCGCACCACCGACTGGTGCCGGCCATCGGGCTGGCGAACGAAATCGACGATGCCTTGATACGCGACGGAATCGAACTCCTTCGGATCCGCGACGGAGGTTTCGGGCTCGTGCAGTATCGGCGTTTCGCCCTGCGCCGCTCCTTCCGATCCGCCGCCTCCCCCGCCCCCGCACGCCGCGCTGATCGCTACCGTTGCCGTCCAGAACCCGATCCGAAACAGGCGAAACCATTCTTGTCGTTGCAGCATCCAGGAACGCGAAGAGAAACAGAACGCCGGGTTCCGGCAGGAAAAGGAAGATCACGGTGAATCCGATCGACCGCTGAGCGCCGCGCCATGCGCGGCGCCGCGAATCATACCTACGGGCGCAGGGCTGTCGCGTCGCTTTCGCGCAACCTCGCCTTCAGGAAAGACGAAATGTGCTCGAGCAGTTCGTCGTCGCGATACGGCTTGCCGAGATACACGTTCACGCCCAGCGACATCGCGTGGTTCCGATGCTTGTCGGCCATTCGCGAGGTGATCATGATGATCGGCGTGTCGCGCAGGCGATCGTCGGCGCGAATGTTGCGCGTGAGGTCGAACCCGTCCATCCGGGGCATCTCGATGTCGACCAGCATCACGTCGGGCTGCCGATCCTGCAACTGGCGCAGCGCGTCGACCCCGTCCTTGGCGAGCAGCACGTCGTAGCCTTCGCGAACGAGCAGTCGCTGCGTGACTTTTCGCACGGTCAGCGAGTCGTCCACGACCATCACGGTCGGCGGCGCTTCGGCGAGTGTGCGCCGGCCGGAGCCCGCGGGCCGATCGAGCCAGAGATCGCCGAGCACCGCCTGCGCCACGCGCGCGGCGTTCAGGATCAGCACGATCTCGCCGTTGCCGAGCACCGTTGCACCGCCCACGCCCGGCACGCGGGCGACCTGCGCGCCGACGTTCTTGACGACGACCTCCTGGTTACGGCTGACCGCATCGACGTGCATCGCGAGTCGCAGCGTTCCCGAGCGGACGACGACGACCGGCGAAAGATGCTGCGCGAGCGGGCGCGGATCGGCGATGCCGACGAGCGCGCCGAGGTAGTGCAGCGGAACGCGCGCGCCCTGCCACTCGATCGAGCCCTCGTCGTACGCGGCGGCGAGCGCCTGCGGCTTCAACTGCAGCACCTGCTCGACACTCGACGAGGCGATCGCGTAGCGGACGTCGCCGACCGTGGCGACCACGACCTGCGCGATGGCGAGCGTCAGCGGCAGGTGCACGGTAAAGCGCGTGCCGTGTCCGGGTTGCGAGTCGATGTCGATCCGGCCGCCGAGGCTCTGCACTTCGGCGCGCACGACGTCGGTGCCCACGCCACGGCCGCTCAGTTCGGTGACTTCGCCGGCCGTGGAGAAACCGGGCGCGAAGATCAGCTCGGCGAGTTCGCGCTCGGACGGCTGCGAATCGGCCTCGACCAGGCCCGCACTGCGCGCGCGCGCCAGGATCTTCACGTAGTCGAGCCCGCGTCCGTCGTCGGAGAAGAACAGGACGACTTCGTTGCCTTCTTGGCGCACTTCGACGCGAATCTCGCCGGTCTCGCTCTTTCCGGCCGCCTGGCGCTCGACGGCCGGCTCGATGCCGTGCGCGACCGCGTTGCGCAGCAAATGCTCGATCGGCGCCGCCATGCGCTCGAGCACGCCGCGATCGATCTCCACCGACGCGCCCCTCAGGTCCATCGACACGCGCTTGCCGAGCTCCTTGGCCGCCTGCCGCACGACCCGGTACAGGCGATCGGCGAGCGAGCCGAACTGCACCATCCGCATGCGCATCAGGTTCTGCTGCAGCTCGCGCAGCACCTGCGCGTGCCGGACCATGTCCTGCGAAGCCCCGTCGAGACTGCGCATCGCGTTCTGCTGCACCGTCGCCACGTCGTTGACCGACTCGGCGAGCATTCGCGCCAGCTCCTGGAATCGCGTGTACCGGTCGAACTCGAGCGGATCGAACTCGGGACTCGTCTCCTTCTGGTGCGCGATGCGCGCCTGGACCTGCGATTCGGCCTGGATCTCGATCTCGCGCAACTGCGAACGCAGGCGCGCCACGTTCTCGGTCAGGTCCTGCAGCGACTGCCGCAAGGTGCCCATTTCGTTCTCGATGCGCGAGCGTGCGATCGACACCTCGCCCGACTCGTTGACCGCGCGCTCGAGCAGGTCGGCGCGCACGCGAACGAGCGCGGAGCCCGGTGCCGCCAGGGCGACCGCCG
>JAKFES010000187.1:0-21376 GCA_036675585.1 Burkholderiaceae bacterium | reverse complement strand
GTGCAGCGCGCGACCCACCGATCGGGTAAACGATGTAACAGCGGGTAACGTTTCGATGAAAACGCACGCGCCGCCGTCCGCACCCCGGCGGACTTGCGGCTATCATCGCCCGCCATGAGCCCGGCGCCCCGCAAGCTGCTCGTCGTCGACGACGACCCCAAACTGCGCGAGCTGCTGCGCCGTTACCTGAGCGAGAACCAGTTCGATGTCAGCGTCGCGGCCGACGCGACCGGGATGAACCGACTGCTGCAGCGCGAGGCCTTCGAGCTCATCGTGCTCGACCTGATGCTGCCCGGCGAGGACGGTCTGTCGATCGTGCGGCGGCTGCGCGGCAGCAACGACCGCACACCGATCGTCGTGCTTACCGCCAAGGGCGACGACGTCGACCGGATCGTCGGCCTGGAGCTCGGCGCCGACGATTACCTGGGCAAGCCGTTCAACCCGCGCGAGTTGCTCGCGCGCATCCATGCGGTGCTGCGCCGCCGGCCCCCGCGCGAACTGCCCGGGGCGCCGAGCGCCGAGGCGGGCGAAGTGCACTTCGGCCCGTTCCGGCTGAACCTGGCCACGCGCCAGCTCCTGCGCGACGGCGAACCCGTTGCGCTGACCACGGGCGAGTTCTCGGTGCTGAAAGTGCTCGTCCAGCACGCGCGCACGCCGCTGACGCGCGAGAAGCTGATGGCGCTCGCGCGCGGACGCGAGTACGGCGCGTACGACCGCAGCCTCGACGTGCAGGTCTCGCGGCTGCGCAAGCTCATCGAAACCGATCCGCAGCAGCCGCGCCTGATCCAGACCGTGTGGGGCGTCGGCTACGTCTTCGTACCGGACGGCGAATGAAGCGCGCGGGTTCCGCGCGGGCCGCTTCGGGCGCGCGCCCCGGGCGCATGCAGCCGCGGCCGATCAGCCTGTTCTGGCGCACCTTCGGCCTGGTCGCACTGCTCATCGTCGCCAGTTTCGGCGCGACGCTCGGCGCCGCCCGCCTGCTCGAGCGCGCACCGCCCGAACAGCGCCTGGCCTGGGAGATCGCGTCGGTGGTCAACCTCACGCGCGCGGCGCTGGTCAGCGCCGAGCCCGACCGCCGGCTGCAACTGCTCGACGAGCTCGCGCAGCAGGAAGAGGTGCGCGTGCTGCCCAAGGAGCCGACCGACCGGATCGACGATTCGGCCACCGGCCGTCGCCTGCGTGCGCTCGAACCCCGGCTGCGCCCGCTGCTCGACGCAACGACGCGTGTCGCCGGGCGCGTGAACGACGTCGACGCGGTATGGATCAGCTTCGGCATCGACGGCGACGAATACTGGCTGATCCTGCCGCGCGATCGCGTCGAACGGCAGTTCGGGCCGAGCCTCGTGCTGCTCGCGCTGATCGCGGCGGCCTTCGCGCTGCTCGGCGCGCTGGTCATTTCCCGGCTCGTCAACCGGCCGCTGGCCGATCTCGTCGGCGGCATCGACGCGTTGAGCCGCGGCCGGGTGCCGACGCCGCTGGCCGAGGACGGGCCGACCGAGATCGCCGCGGTGAACCGGCGCTTCAACCGGCTCGCGGTCGATCTCGCGCAGCTCGACGCCGACCGCACGCTCGCGCTCGCCGGCATCTCGCACGACATCCGCAATCCGCTGGCACGGCTGCGCATGGAGATCGAGTTCGCCTCGCTTGCCGACGAGCAGCGCGAATCGATGGTCGAGGACATCGAACGGATCGACCGCATCGTCGGTCAGTTCATCGGCTACGCGCAGGCAGCGCAACCGCCGCGCGCGGAAGTGGTCGACGTGCCGGCGCTGCTCGAAGGGATCGCGCATGCGTATCGCGGCGAGATCGAAGCCGGCGCGCTCGCGCTCTCGCTCGACGCGGGCGACACCGAGCGCTGGCACGGCGACCCGACCGACCTGCAACGCGTGATCGGCAACGTCGTCGACAATGCGCTGCGCTACGGGCGTCGCGCCGGCGAGCGCGCAGTGCGCCTGGAGTTGCGCGCGCGCCGCACGCCGGTGGGCATCGCGATCACGCTGCGCGACCACGGGCCGGGCATCGGGCTCGAACACGCCGAGCGCCTGCTTCGTCCGTTCGCGCGCGTCGACCGGGCGCGCGGCGAACACGGCGGCTCGGGCCTCGGACTGGCGATCGTCGAACGGCTGGCGCGCCGCTACGGGGGGCGGTCGCGCCTCGAGAACGACGCCGGCGGCGGTCTCGTCGTCGAGATCGACCTGCCCGACTACCGGCCAGGCACCCCGCGGCACCCGCGCCCGGCCGATAGTGCGTGACAATCAATCGAATATGGTCAATCAATTGGTGTTTTCAATGGGTCTTTGCTAGAGTCGACGGAATCGGCGCACGCTGGGCGTCGCGCCCGAAGCGGCAGGTCGCGTTCGCCGCCTGCATCCGATTCCTCATCGAACAGGAGACTTCCATGCCCGCGTTGAAAGGCACCCGGACTCATCAGAACCTGAAGGACGCGTTCGCCGGCGAGAGCCAGGCCAATCGTCGTTACCTGTATTTCGCCAACAAGGCCGACGTCGAAGGCCAGCCCGAAATCGCCGCGCTGTTCCGCTCGACGGCCGAAGGCGAGACGGGCCACGCGCACGGGCACCTCGACTACCTCGCCGAAGTGGGCGACCCGGCCACCGACCTGCCGATCGGCGGCTCCGAGGCCAATCTGAAATCGGCCGTCGCCGGCGAAACACACGAATACACGGACATGTATCCGGGCATGGCGAAGGCCGCGCGCGAGGAAGGCTTCGACGAGATCGCCGACTGGTTCGAGACGCTCGCCAAGGCCGAACGTTCGCACGCGAACAAGTTCGCCAAAGCGCTCGAATCGATCGCCTGAGCCCGACGCGTTCCCGGGGCGGCAGCCGCGGGGCGAATCCGCAGCACGATGGGGGGAGCTCGAGGGCTCCCCTTTTCGCGAGGACAATCGATGACCGCACGAGAAGGGTCGCTGGAGGCGCCCACCCGCCACCCGCTCGACTGGAAGAACCCCGAGTTCTACGACCAGACGAAAGCGCTCGACGAGATGCAGCGCGTATTCGACATCTGCCACGGATGTCGGCGTTGCGTGAGCCTGTGCAATGCGTTCCCGACCCTGTTCGATCTCATCGACGAGTCGGCGACCGGCGAGGTCGACGCGGTCGATCGCGCCGACTACGCGAAAGTGGTCGACCAGTGCTATCTGTGCGACCTCTGCTACATGACGAAATGCCCGTACGTTCCGCCGCATCCGTGGAACGTCGATTTTCCGCACGTGATGCTGCGCGCGAAGGCGATCGGCTTTCGCGACGGCACGCCGACGAAGCTGCGCGACAACGCGCTGTCGTCGACCGACCGCAACGGCACGCTCGCCGGCATTCCGGTGGTCGTGCAGGCGGTCAACCGGCTGAACCGCAGTGCGCCGTTTCGCAAGGCACTGGAGAAAGGGCTCGGCGTGCACCGCGACGCGTGGCTGCCCGGTTTCACGAGCGACCGGTTCCGCGGCTACGCGGCGCCCTCGCCCGCGCATCCGGTTCGCGACGGCGAGCGCACGCCGGGCAAGGTCGCCGTGTACGCGACGTGCTACGTCAACTACAACGAGCCGGGCATCGGCCACGATCTGCTGAAGATCCTCGACCACAATGCGATCCCGTATGTGTTCGCCGAGCGCGAATCGTGCTGCGGGATGCCCAAGCTCGAGCTCGGCGACCTCGAATCGGTCGAGAAGCTGAAGGAACGCAACATCCCGGCGCTCGCCCGGCTCGCGCTCGACGGCTACGCGATCCTCGCGCCGATTCCCTCGTGCGCACTGATGTTCAAGCAGGAACTGCCGCTGATGTTTCCCGACGACGCCGACGTGCGCGCGGTACGCGATGCGATGTTCGACCCGTTCGAGTATTTCGTGCTGCGTGCCCGCGACGGGCTGCTGCGCAACGATTTCCAGCGCGAGCTCGGCAACGTGTCCTATCACGTCGCGTGCCACCTGCGCGTGCAGAACGTCGGGCAGAAGACGCGCGAGCTGCTCGAATCGATTCCGGGCACGCGCGTGCGCACCGTCGAGCGGTGCTCGGGTCACGCCGGAACGTGGGGCGTGAAGAAGGAGTTCCACGAGATCGCGATGAAGATCGGCCGGCCCGTGTTCCGCCAGATGGGCGAGCATCCGGGCGGACAGCCCGACTGGATCTCCTCGGATTGCCAGCTCGCCGGGCACCACATCGAGCAGGGCATGGGCGAGCCGGCCCACGGCGGCGGCGAGAAGCTCGCGCATCCGCTGACGCTGCTGCGCCTGGCATACGGGTTGCCGTGAGCGCCGCAGGCACGAAGAAACCGGAGGAACCGACATGGCCAAGGTCACCCGCGAATCGCTGATGACGCTCGAGGCGTACTCGAGAGCGCGCACCGAGATGCGCGCGCAGGTCCTCGAGCACAAGAAGAACCGCAAGGTTCCGCTCGGCCTGCACGTGACGCTGCTGTTCGAGGACGAACGGACCGTGCGATACCAGATCCAGGAGATGCTGCGCATCGAGCGCATCTTCGAGGACGAAGGCATTGCGCACGAGCTCGATGCGTACAACCCGCTGATTCCCGACGGCACGAACCTGAAAGCGACGATGCTGATCGAATACGACGAGGTCGAGCAGCGTCGGCGCGAGCTCGCCCGGCTGATCGGCATCGAGGACCGCGTGTGGGTGCGGGTCGAAGGCCACGACAAGGTGTACGCCATCGCAGACGAGGACCTCGACCGCTCGACCGACGAGAAGACCTCCGCGGTGCACTTCCTGCGCTTCGAGCTCGACGCGGCGATGATCGCGGCGCTGAAGGCCGGCGCTGCGCTGGGCGCCGGCGTCGACCACGAGAACTACTCGGCGCAGGCCGAACCGCTGCCCGACGCGGTGCGCGATTCGCTCGCGACCGATCTCGACTGAACGAAGCGCGGCGCACCGAGCGTGGCCGCGAGCGCGACCTCGAGCCGCAGCGCCCACGCGTCGGCATCGAGCGCCCGCGCCGCCGCGGCTTCGTTGCACGCCGCCGTCGCCGCGTCGAGCAAGGCCCGGTCGCCCGGTGCGCCGAACGCGTCGCACAGGATCTCCCACGGCGGACGCGTGACGAGCGTTCCCGCCGAGTAGGCGACGCCGGTTCGCCGCCGGCGTTGCGCCAGCCCGACCAGCTTGCGGCCGTCGGGGTCGACGACCTCCCAGGGCGACAACGAGCCGAAGCACGCCCAGCGGACGACCGGTTGCGCGGCGTCGCCCGGGTCGCGCGACGGGTCGAGCGCACGCGCCGGCACGCCGGCTTCGCGCAGCAGCCGCTCGTGCAGGCGCCCGAACCAGCGATAGCTGTCGACCAGGCCGGTGCCCAGCAGCCGATGTCCGGGCGGCAGCACGACCGTGGCGCCGACGAGCCACGGACCGGCGAAAACCGCACCCCCGCCCGATCGGCGCACGACGACGTCGATCCCGGCGGGCGCACGTTCGCGCACGGCCGGGTGAAATGCCCGCTGCGAGCAACCGAGGACGATCTCGGGAGCGCGATATCGCCAGACGCGCCATTGCGCCGCCTCGCGGCCCTCGGCGAGCGCCGCTTCGGACCATTCGAGCTCGCCCGCGATCGTCGTGTCGACCGGCAATCCGATTCTCCAGAAATTCGGGGCGCTCGCGCGCCCCGGATCGTGTCTCGGGCACCGCGGCGCCGCAGCGCCGCGGTGCATCGCCCGGCTTCAGGCCGGCTCGGGCACGCTCGGCAGCCCGGCGAGCGCCATCGCGAGTTCTTCCTCGCTGTACGACTGGTCGGTGAGCGTCCCGGCGTTGTACGCCATGTACGCGGCCATGTCGAAGTGCCCGTGGCCGCACAGGTTGAACAGGATCGTCTCGGCGCGCCCTTCGCGCTTGCAGCGCAGCGCTTCCTCGATTGCGCCCTTGACCGCATGGTTGGCCTCGGGCGCGGGCAGGATGCCCTCGGTACGGGCGAACTGCACGCCCGCCGCGAAGCACTCGGTCTGGTGATACGCGACCGCCTCGATCAGGTCGAGCGCCCGCAGGTGCGAAACGAGCGGTGCCATGCCGTGATAGCGCAGCCCGCCCGCGTGGAACCCGGGCGGGGTGAAGGTCGAGCCGAGCGTGTGCATCTTCGCCAGCGGCGTCATGTGCCCCGTGTCGCCGAAGTCGTACGCGAAGCGTCCGCGCGTGAGCGACGGACACGCCGCCGGCTCGACGGCGACGATGCGCGGCTTCGCCCCGCCCCGCAGGCCCTGGCCGATGAACGGGAACGCGATCCCGGCGAAGTTCGAACCGCCTCCGGTGCAGCCGACGATCACGTCGGGCCACGTGTCGGCCATCTGCATCTGCTCCATCGCCTCGAGCCCGACGACGGTCTGGTGCAGCAGCACGTGGTTGAGCACCGAGCCCAGCGCGTATTTCGTGTCGTCGTTCTTCGCCGCGATCTCGACCGCTTCGGAGATCGCGATGCCGAGGCTGCCCGGGTGATCGGGGCGCTTGAGGAGCACGGCGCGCCCGTATTCGGTCTCGGTCGACGGCGAGGGCAGGCAGCGCGCGCCGTACGATTCCATCAGCGCACGCCGGTACGGTTTCTGGTCGTACGAGACGCGCACCTGGAACACGGTGACGTCGATGCCGAACAGCGCACCGGCGAACGCGAGCGACGACCCCCACTGGCCGGCGCCGGTCTCGGTCGAGAGCCGGCGAATGCCGGCCTCGTGGTTGTAGAACGCCTGCGCGACCGCGGTGTTCGGCTTGTGGCTGCCGGCCGGGCTGACGCCTTCGTACTTGTAGAAGATCTTCGCCGGCGTGCCGAGCGCCTTCTCGAGCCGATGTGCGCGGAACAACGGGCTCGGCCGCCAGAGCCGGTAGATCTCGCGCACCGGCTCGGGAATGTCGACCTCGCGTTCGGTCGTGACCTCCTGCAGGATCAGCGCCATCGGAAACAGCGGCGCGAGATCGTCGGGCCCGACCGGCTGCATCGTCCCCGGGTGCAGCACGGGTGCGAGCGGCTTGGGCAGGTCGGCCTGGATGTTGTACCAGCGTTTCGGGATCCGGCTCTCGTCGAGCAGGTACTTCGTTTGGTCCCCCATCGACTCCTCCTGTGCGCGTCGGGACGCCGGGCGGCGTTCGCATCGACAAGCATAGCCGAGCCGCGCCCGGCGCAATACCCTTGCTCGAACGGAATGCGCGCTCAGCCGCGCGACACGGCGGGCGCCGGCGCGTCTCGGGGCGGCACCGCGACCAGCAGCGCGACCGCATGCGCGGCGATGCCCTCGGCGCGGCCGACGAAGCCGAGCCGCTCGCTCGTCTTCGCCTTCACGCTGACCTGCGCGGCGTCGATGCCCAGCGCCTCGGCGACGTTGCGCGACATGCGCGCGACGTGCGGCGCCAGTTTCGGCGCCTGCGCCACCACCGTGGAATCGACGTTGACGACGACCCACCCGGCCGCCCGCACGCGTGCGCCGACCTCGCGCAGCAGTTGCGCGCTGTCGGCGCCGCGCCAGCGCGCATCGGTGTCCGGGAAGTGCGACCCGATGTCGCCGAGCGCGGCGGCACCGAGCAGCGCATCGGTGATCGCATGCAGCAGGACGTCGGCATCGGAGTGCCCGAGCGCGCCGCGCGAATGCGCGAGATCGACCCCGCCGACGCGCAGCGCGCGCCCGGGAACGAGCGCGTGCACGTCGTAGCCCTGCCCGATCCGAAGTCCGGCGAAGCCGTTGTACGCCGCGGTCATCGCGCGGCTCCCCGGCCCCGCGCGGCGAGCAGTACGCGCATCGTCTCGACGTCGTCGGCGGTCGTGACCTTGAAGTTGCCGCGCGCGCCTTCGACGAGCCGCGGCGCATGCCCGGCGCGCTCGACCGCGGCGGCCTCGTCGGTGACCTCGGGATGCGCGGCGAGCGCATCGAGCAGCAGGCCGAGCCGGAACATCTGCGGCGTCTGCGCGGTCCACAACCGGTCGCGATCGAGCGTCGCAAAGACCGCGTTGCGATCGCCTGCGGTCTGCTTGACCGTGTCGCCCACCCGTTGCGCGAGCAGGCCGCCGACCGGCGAGTCGGCGAGCGCCTCGCGCAGTCGCTCGAGCAGCGTCGGGCTCAGCCCGGGACGCGCGGCATCGTGCACGAGCACCCAGTCGACCGGTGCGCCCGCATCGGCCAGCGCGCGCAGCCCGGCGAGCACCGTGTCGCGGCGGGTCGCGCCGCCCTGCTCGAGCACCTCGACGCGCGGCCGAGCGCCGAGCAGCGTCGCCGCGCGTCGATCGCCGGGGGCGACGACGACGAGCACGCGCTCGATCCACGGCGCCGTGCACAATGCGTCGACCGACCATTCGAGCATGGTGCGAGCGCCCAGCGGCAAATACTGCTTGGGCAGAGCGGCACCCACGCGCAAGCCCGCGCCGGCTGCAGGAACCAGCGCGAAATGGCGCGGCGCGGCCGCGCGACGATCGGTGGGCATCGACTCGGTCGGCATTGCCGCCTTCGGCGAAAAGATAGAATTGTAGGCTTGCGCACCGAGTCTTCGACGTCCTCCCCCGCTGCAGCACCGCCCGCTGGCCCGCTCGGCGATCGCGCCGACGCGCTCGGTTCGATCCCCGCGCCCGCGCGAGGACAGGTGCGCGCGCTTCCCCCGTGCCACGGCTCGGGCGACGCGCTGCTGCTCGCCGCCCTCGCGCAGCGCGAAAGCACGCATGCGCTACGGGAAAGCACGCCTGCGCTGCGGGAGATCGCGCAGGCACCGTGCGAGGCGAAGCGCGCCGCAGCCGCCGTCGAGACGCCGACGCCGCACGGCCGCGCGCTCGCCATCGTCACCGCGCGCCCGGCCGACGCCGCGCGTCTGGCGCAGGAGATCCGCTGGTTCGCGCCGCTGCTGCGCGTGTTGTTGCTGCCCGACTGGGAGACGCTTCCCTACGATTCGTTCTCCCCGCACCAGGATCTCGTCTCCGAGCGGCTCTCGACGCTGTACGCATTGCAGCAGCACGATTGCGACGTGGTGCTCGCGCCGATCACCACCGCGCTGCAGCGGCTGGCGCCGCCGCAGTTCCTCGCCTCGCACACGTTCTTCTTCCACAAGGGCCAGCGCCTGGACGAGACCCGGCTGCGCCGCCAGCTCGCCTTCGCCGGCTACGAGAACGTCACGCAGGTCGTTCGTCCGGGCGAATACGCGGTGCGCGGCGGCCTGCTCGACCTGTTTCCGACGGGCTCGAGCCTGCCGTACCGGCTCGACCTGTTCGGCGACGAGATCGACTCGATCCGCACCTTCGACCCCGATACGCAGCGCAGCCTGTACCCGATCGATCGCGTGCGCCTGCTGCCGGGACGCGAGTTCGCGCTCGACGAAGCGACGCGCACGGCATTCCGCGGCCGCTGGCGCGAGCGTTTCGAAGGCGATCCGTCGGCCAGCACGATCTATCGCGACATCGGCAACGGGATCGCGCCGGCCGGAATCGAATACTGGCTGCCGCTGTTCCACGAGCGCACCGCGACGCTGTTCGACTACCTGCCCGACGACGCGATCGTGGTTTCGCACGGCGACGTCGACGATGCGGCGCGCCGCTTCGCACACGAGGCGGCCGAGCGATACCGGTTCCTGTCGCACGACCGCGGCCGGCCGCTGCTGCGGCCGACGGAGCTGTTTCTCGACACCGAGGCGCTGTTCGCGCAGGCGCGCGATTTCGGGCGCTGGTCGATCGCCGCGGCGGGCGACGCCGAAGCCGGCTCGCGCGGCGGCGCGCCGTTCGCGCGCGCGCTCGACGACGTGTCGATCGACCGCCGCGCACACGATCCGATCGCGCGCGTGCGCGCGTTCCTCGCGACGCCCGGCGTGCGCAAGCTCGTCGTCGCCGAATCGCCGGGACGCCGGGAAACCCTCGAGCAGCTGTTCGCCGAGCATGGACAGCGGCTGCCCGCGGTCGAGAACTGGCACGGATTCATCTCCGGCGACGTCGACGCGGCGTTCACCGTCGGCCCCGTCTTCGACGGCTTCGCGCTTCCCGAGGCGTCGATCGCCGTCGTCACCGAGACCGAGCTGTTCGCCGGCGCGCCACGGCGGCGCCGGCGCGGACTGCGCGAAACGCAGACCGACGTCGACTCGATCATCCGCGACCTGTCCGAGCTCAAGGCGGGCGACCCGGTCGTGCATGCGCAGCACGGGATCGGGCGCTACGAAGGGCTCGTCACGATGGACCTCGACGAAGGCCCGACCGAGTTCCTGCACCTGCGCTACGCGGGCGACGCGACGCTGTACGTGCCGGTCGCGCATCTGCACCTGATCGCGCGCTACAGCGGCGCGGCGCCCGAGGACGCGCCGCTGCACCAGCTCGGCTCGGGCCAGTGGGAGAAGGCGCGCCAGCGCGCCGCCTCGAAGGCGCGCGACGCCGCCGCCGAGTTGCTGAACCTGTACGCGCGCCGCGCGGCGCGCCAGGGCCACGCGTTCGGCTTCGCACCCAGCCAGTACGAGCTGTTCGCCGAGGGCTTCCCGTTCGACGAGACGCCCGACCAGCTCGCCGCGATCGACGCGGTCGTGCGCGACATGGTTTCGGGCAACCCGATGGATCGTCTCGTGTGCGGCGACGTCGGCTTCGGCAAGACCGAGGTCGCGTTGCGCGCGGCCTGGGTCGCGGTCGCCGACGGCAGGCAGGTCGCGGTCCTCGCGCCGACGACGCTGCTCGCCGAGCAGCATTTCCAGACGTTCAGCGACCGATTCGCCGACTTCCCGGTGCGCATCGCGCAGCTCTCGCGCTTCCGTTCGGCGAAGGAAACCCGCGCGGCGATCGAAGGGCTCGCCTCGGGACAGGTCGACATCGCGATCGGAACGCACAAGCTGCTCTCGCCCGACGTTCGCTTCGCACGCCTCGGGCTGGTCGTCATCGACGAGGAGCATCGTTTCGGCGTGCGGCAGAAGGAGGCGCTCAAGGCGCTGCGCGCCGAAGTCGACGTCCTCACGCTCACCGCCACGCCGATTCCGCGCACGCTCGCGATGAGCCTCGAGGGCATCCGCGACTTCTCGGTGATCGCGACCGCGCCGCAGCGCCGGCTTTCGATCAAGACGTTCGTGCGCCGCGAGAGCGACGGAACGATCCGCGAAGCGCTGATGCGCGAGCTCAAGCGCGGCGGACAGGCCTATTTCCTGCACAACGAGGTCGAGACGATCGAGAACCGCCGGGCGCGGCTCGCCGAGCTCGTGCCCGAGGCGCGAATCGGCGTCGCGCATGGCCAGATGCCCGAGCGCGAGCTCGAGCGCGTGATGCGCGACTTCCTGCAGCAGCGCTACAACGTGCTGCTGTGCACGACGATCATCGAAACCGGGATCGACGTGCCGAGCGCGAACACGATCGTGATCCATCGCGCCGACCGCTTCGGTCTCGCCCAGCTGCACCAGCTGCGCGGCCGCGTCGGCCGTTCGCACCACCAGGCCTACGCGTACCTGATGGTGCCCGACGAGAAGGCGATGACGCGCGACGCGGTCAAGCGGCTCGAGGCGATCCAGGCGCTCGAGGAGCTCGGCTCGGGCTTCTATCTCGCGATGCACGACCTGGAGATCCGCGGCGCCGGCGAAGTGCTCGGCGAATCGCAATCGGGCGACATGCAGGAAGTCGGCTTCGCGCTGTATACCGAGATGCTGGGCGAAGCCGTCGAGGCGCTTCGTGCCGGCCGCGAGCCCGATCTGTCGTCGCCGCTCTCGGCGACGACCGAGATCGTGCTGCGCGCCCCGGCACTGCTCCCCGACGACTACTGCCCCGACGTGCACGAGCGACTGTCGCTGTACAAGCGGATGGCGAACGCGAGCTCGCTCGACGCGCTCGACACGCTGCGCGAGGAGCTGGTCGACCGCTTCGGCAAGCTGCCGGAGGCGGCGCGCACGCTCGTCGAGACGCATCGACTGCGCATCGTCTCCAAGCCGCTCGGCGTCGCGAAGATCGACGCCGCCCCGGACACGATCGTCGTGCAGTTCGTCGCCGCTCCGCCGATCGACGCCGGCGCGATCATCCGTTTCATCCAGTCGCGCCGCGACGTGAAGCTCGCCGGCCCCGACCGCCTGCGCTTCACGATCGCGACGCCCGACCTCCCGGCCCGCGTGCAGCGCATCCGCGAGATCCTCGACTCGCTCGCGAAACTCGCGCACAGCCCGCCGCAGCACGGCACGCCCGCTGCGCCACCGCCCGAACGAACCCGTCGCCCCCAGCGAACACAACGGACATGACGCGCCGACTCGTCGTACAACATCTGCGGCTGACCGACGAAGCGGTCGCCGCGTGCAGCGAAGCGGTCGGCCGTGCGCCCACGCTGCGCAGGCCCCGGCTCGCGACCTGGGACCCGGTCTCGATCGACGGCGCGCGCGCCACCGAGCTCTCCGAGGCGCTGCAGGTCGACGCCGAAGTCGTTCCGTCCGACGCGCGCCTGAGCGACTACCGCTTGCTCGCATTCGACATGGATTCGACGCTGATCACGATCGAGTGCATCGACGAGATCGCCGATTACGCGGGGCGCAAGACCGAGGTCGCCGCGATCACCGAAGCGGCGATGCGCGGCGAGATCACCGATTACGACGAGAGCCTGCGCCGGCGCGCCGAGCTTCTCGCCGGGCTGCCCGAGTCGACGCTGCAACGCGTCTACGACGAGCGCCTGCGCGTCACCCCGGGCGCCGAGACGGTGATCGCCGCGGCGCGTGCGGCCGACCTGCACGTGCTGCTCGTCTCGGGCGGCTTCACCTTCTTCACCGAGCGGCTGCGCGAGCGGCTGGGGCTCGACTTCGCTTTCGCCAACACGCTCGAGGTGCGCGACGGCGTGCTCACCGGGCGCATCGTCGGCGAGATCGTCAATGCCGACGGCAAGCAGCGCGCGCTCGAGCGCACCTGCGCGGCGATCGGCTGCACGCCGCAGCAGGCGATCGTCGTCGGCGACGGCGCGAACGACCTGAAGATGATGTCGATCGCGGGCGTCTCGGTCGCCTACCACGCCAAGCCCCGCGTGCGCTCGGAGACCACGCACGCGATCAACCACTGCTGGCTCGACGCGATCCTGAACTGGTTCGACGATCCGCTTTGCCGGCCGGCATGACTGCGCTCGCGCCCGCGCGCGGTGGGATCGAGGCGATCGCGGGGTTCCTCGCGCTCGCGCTCGTGATGGGCATCGGCCGCTTCGCGTACACGCCGATGCTGCCGCCGATGCTCGAGGGATCGAGCCTTTCGCTGTCCGCGGCGGGCCTGGTTGCATCGGCGAACTTCGCCGGCTATCTCGCCGGCGCGCTGCTCGCCACGCGCGCGGCGATTGCCCGCGAGCGCGTTTTCTGGCTTCGAGCGGGACTCGCCGCGAGCATCGTCACGACCGCGGCGATGGCGATCGATGCGGGCGCCGTCGCGTGGGCGCTCGTGCGCTTCGTTGCCGGCGTCGCGAGCGCGTTCGTGCTGGTCTTCGCGTCGGCCGTCGTCTTCGGCGCCGCCGCGCGCGAGGGCCGGCCGATGCTCGGCGCACTGCTCTACGCGGGGGTGGGTTTCGGCATCGCGGGGTCGTCGCTGCTCGTCTACGTCGGGCGCAATGCCGGATGGAGCGCCTCGGCGCTGTGGTGGGCGCTGGCCGCGCTCTCGCTCGTGCTCGCCGTCGCGCCATGGCGCGAGCTCGACGCCCCGGCGCCGATCGCGGTGCAGGCCGGCCCGCGCGCGGCCGCGCGCGCATCGGCCGACCGACGCGCACTCGATCGGCTCGTGCTGTCCTACGGCTGCCTCGGCTTCGGGTACGTGATCACCGCGACCTTCATCGTCGTGATCGCCCGCAGCCTGCCCGACTCGCGCGCCGTCGAGTTCTGGACGTGGATGATCGTCGGGCTGGCGGGCGCGCCGTCGAACTGGCTGTGGGTGCGCATCGCGCAGCGCGTGGGCGTGTACCGCGCGATCGTCGCCGCATTCGTGCTCGAAGCGATCGGCGTCGCGCTGGTCGCACTCGGCCAGCACGCGGTCGCACTGTACGTCGGGGCCGCGCTGCTCGGCGGAACGTTCATGGCGATCACCGCGCTCGGCCTCGCGACCGCCCGTGCGCTCGCGCCCGATCGGCCCGACGAGACGATCGCACGGATGACCGTGGCGTTCAGCCTCGGCCAGATCGTCGGCCCGGCCGTCGGCGGCTGGCTCGCCGAGCGCACCGGCTCGTTCGTCGCCCCGTCCTGGATCGCCGCCGCGGTGCTGGTCGCCGGCGCGGCGGCGGCCGCCGCCGCACGCAAGGCGGCGCGTCCCGCGCCGGATTGAAGAACCGCGCGACGCAGCGCCGCCGCGCGATCGCGGCGAACGCTCGGCCGCGTGCCGTCGCGCTCGCGCACCCGGGCTACGTAGGCTTCTTCTCGCCCAGGTTGCCCTGCCCGCCCGCGCCCGGACCGGCGGACGGGCCGCCCGGCTGCATCGGGAACGGGAAGTTCTGGAACATGTTCCGGGTCTGCGCCTGCATCTGCTCCTGCATCTGCACGAACAGGTTCTTGCTCTGCTCGATGTAGTTGCCCATCATCGTCTGGATCATCGGCGTCTGCATCGACATGAACTGTGCCCACATCTCCGGGTTCGGGATGCCCTTGTTGTCGTAGAAGCTCTTCGACTGCTCCTGCATCTTGTTCTGGATCTCGACGAACGCCTGCATCGTCTTCTCGAGATAGGCGCCCATCATTCCCTGCATCGCGTGCCCGTAGAAGCGGATGATCTGCGCGAGCATCGGCGACGAGAACAAGGGCGCGCCGCCGGCTTCCTCCTCGAGGATGATCTGCAGCAGGATGCTGCGCGTGAGGTCTTCGCCGCTCTTCGCATCGATGACCTGGAAGTTCTCGGTGCCGAGCACGAGCTGCTTGACGTCGGCCAGCGTGATGTAGGCGCTGGTCTGCGTGTCGTACAGGCGGCGGTTCGGATATTTCTTGATCAGACGGGTGGCGTTCGCCATCGCGTTCTCCGGGTCAACCCATGTGCAGGCCGCCGTTGCAGGAGAACTCGGCACCGGTCGTGAAGCCCGCGTCGTCGCCGGCGAGCCAGCCGACGATCGAGGCGATCTCCTCGGCCCGGCCGAGCCTGCGCACCGGTATCGTCTGGATGATCTTCTCGCGGACGTCCTCGCGCACCGCCATCACCATGTCGGTGGCGATGTAGCCGGGGGCAACGGTGTTCACCGTCACCCCCTTGCTCGCCACCTCGAGCGCGAGCGCCATCGTGAAGCCATGCATCCCGGCCTTGGCCGCCGAGTAGTTGGTCTGTCCGAACTGGCCTTTCTCGCCGTTCACCGACGAGATGTTGATGATGCGGCCCCAGTTCCGGTCGAGCATGCCGTCGATGACCTGCTTGGTCACGTTGAACATCGAATTCAGGTTCGTGTCGATGACCGAGCGCCAGTCGTCGAGCGACATCTTGCGGAACACGCCGTCGCGCGTGATGCCGGCATTGTTCACCAGGATGTCGATCGGGCCGAGCGACGACACCTGCGCGAAGGCCGAGCGCGTCGATTCCCAGTCGGCCACGTTGCCCACCGAGACGTGGAAGTCGTAGCCGTCGGCCTTCTGTTCGGCCAGCCATTTCCGGTGGTCGCGCGTGGGGCCGCAGCCGGCGATCACCGTATGCCCGAGGTCGTGGAATCGTCGACAGATCGCCGTTCCGATGCCCCCCATTCCACCCGTCACGTACGCGATTCTGTTGCTCATGGCGTGCTTCCTCGTTCGCTCTTCGCTGGACCCGGTCGTCGCCAAAGGTACCGACCGGCCGTTCCTCGCCTACGCGGCCTTCTCCTTCACGTAACGCCCCGGCGCAGGCTCGATCGGACGATGGCGCGCGTTGCCCGCGCGCTCGGGCGCGGGCCGGGATTCGCCGGCGAAACCCGACAGCCACTTTGCCCAGTCGGGCCACCAGCTGCCCGGATGCTCGCTCGCCTGCGCGAACCAGTCGTCGGCGCTCTCGGGGAGCGCCTGGCCGATCCAGTGGCTGCGCTTGCCTTTCGCCGGCGGGTTGACGACGCCGGCGATATGGCCGCTGGCGCCCAGCACGAAGCGCAAAGGCCCCGACAGCAACTGCGTGGACTCGTAGGCGCCCTGCCACGGAACGATGTGGTCTTCGCGCGAGCCGTACAGATAGGTCGGCACGCCGATCTTGCCGACGTCGACCGGCACCCCCAGGCAGACCAGGCGACCGGGCTCGCGCAACTCGTTCTGCAGATACATGTGTCGAAGGTACCAGCAGTACATCGGCCCGGGCAGGTTCGTGCTGTCGGCGTTCCAGTACAGCAGGTCGAAAGCCGGCGGCGCCTCGCCCTTCAGGTAGTTGGCGACGACGTAGTTCCAGACGAGATCGTTCGGGCGCAGGTAGTTGAAGGTCACGGCCAGCTCGCGGCCCGGCATGATCCCGCCCGCGCCGATCGTCGATTCGCGGTACGCGACCTGGTGCTCGTCGACGAACACGCCGATCGATCCGGGACGCGAGAAATCGATGAACGACGTCAGCAGCGTCATCGATTCGATCCAGTTGTCGCCGCGTCCGGCGAGCACGGCGGCCGCGCTGGCGAGCAGCGTCCCGCCCACGCAGAACCCGAGCGTGTTGATGCGCGCCTCGCCGCCGATCTCGCGCACCACGCGCATCGGCTCGATGACGCCGAGATCGAGGTAGTCGTCCCAGCCGAGATGTCCCTGGTCGGCCTGCACGTTCTTCCATGAAACGACGAAGACGGTGTGCCCCTGCGCGACGGTCCACGAGATCAGCGAATTGCCCGGTTGCAGGTCGAGGATGTAGAACTTGTTGATGCACGGCGGAACCATCAGCAGCGGCCGGCTGCCCACCGTCGGTGTCGTCGGCGCGTACTGGATCAGCTGGATCAGCTCGTTCTCGAAGACGACCGATCCGGGCGAGGTCGCCACGTTCACGCCGACTTCGAACGCGCCCTCGTCGGTCTGCGAGATCCGGCCCCGCTGCAGGTCGGCGAGCAGGTTGTGGACGCCGGTACGCAGGCTCTCACCCTGCGTTTCGATCACGCGCCGTTGCGCCTCGGGATTGGTCAACAGGAAGTTCGACGGCGAGATCGCCGCGAGCCATTGCTGGGTCGCGAAGCGAATGCGCTCGCGCGCCTTCTCGTCGCCGCCCTGGACCGACTCGGCCAGCCGCTTCATGTACTCGGAATTGAGCAGGTACAGCGCGGCGGTCCACGCAAAGGGCCCCTGGTTCCAGGCGTCGCCGGCGAAACGTCGATCGGCCAGGGCGGGCGTCTGCCCGGCGGTCACGAGCTCGCCGAGCCGCTTCAGGTAATCGGACTGGATCTGCGCGAGCCGCTCGCCCGGAACATGCACCGCCGCGGCGCCGGCCTGGCCGAGCGCGAGCGCGGGGATGGGAGGCAGGCCGAGCGGCGCCGGCCGGGCGGCCGTGGTGTGCTGCGGCTGCGCGCCGGCGCGTATCGTCGCGGAGAATCGTGCTTCGGCGCTTTTCGTGCTGCGCGGCACCGCCCGCACCGGCGCTCGCTTCGTGTCTTTCGGCGCGCGACCCTTCGCGGCGGGGCTCGGGGCGTCTTTCGCGCCTTTCGGTGCCGGACGACGCGCGCGCGCCGGGCTTTCGGCATCGTTGGCCGGGGGCGCGATCACGACCTTGGGTTTCGCGCGCGCCCGCGTCGTCGGCTTGGCGGCCGCCGCGGCATTCGGCGCGCCGCTCGCCGCTGCCTGGGGGCGCGCACGCCGGGGGGTTGCGGGTGAGTCGGGACGGGTCGGATCGGTCGTGCCATCGCCGGAGCGCTTCTTCGTGCGTCGCGTCGCTGCGGCGCCCCGTGCCTGGCCACCGGCTCGTTCCCCACCTGATGCGCCGGGCATCGACCTCTCCATCGTTATCGGATCACCTGCGCATTCATTCTGCACTGCGCCATGGTTTTGTCAACGCGAGTCGAGCCAGACGAGCGTGGCCATTCGTCCGCATGTCCCGTCGCGTCGATACGAGTAGAAATGGCGCGGCTCGCGCACCGTGCAGCGAAGCGACCCGTGCACGCAATGAACACGATGCACGCCGACGCGCCCGAGCCGCAGCCGTGCGAGCGCATGCAGGTCCGCGAACCATTTGCCCGGCTGGGCCGCAGCGACGAAAGCCTCGCGGCACGCGCCGTCGACATCGCAGAAACGCTCCCGGACCTCGTCGCCGACCTCGAAGGCGTCGGGGCCGATCGACGGGCCGAGCCATGCGAGCACGTCGCCGTCGCGCTCGGCCAGCTGCCGCAGCGCCTCGATCGTGCGCTCGAGCACGCCGGCTGCGAGGCCGCGCCAGCCCGCGTGCGCGACGCCGACGACGCTCGCGTGCGCATCGGCGAACACCACCGGCAGGCAATCGGCGGTGAGCACCGCGAGCACGACGCCGGGGACGTTCGTCACCGAGGCATCGGCACGCGGCTCGCTGCCCGGCCGAACGCGCCCCCCGTCGAGCACGCGATGCACGTCGACGCCGTGCACCTGCTCGAGCCACACCGGTTCGGCGCCGGCCGCGTGCGCGACGCGCGCACGATTGCGCGCGACGGCGGCGGGATCGTCGCCGCAGCGCGCGCCGAGATTGAGCCCGCCCGCCGAACCGTCCTCGAGCCCCCAGGGGCCCGCGCTCGTCCCGCCGCGCCGGGTCGTCGACCACGCATGCACCCGGGCGGGCGCATCCCAGCGCGGCACGATCGCATCGCACGGGTCGTTGCCGGCCGCGCGCCGTGCGGCGTCCCCGGAATACGTCATTCGCGCGCCTCGATCGCGGCGACATCGATGCCGGCGGCCCGGCACAGTTCGCGCAGGTCGTCGGGCATCGGCGCCTTCCACTGCATCGGTTTCCCGCCCGCCGGATGCCGCAGTGCGAGCCGCTCCGCGTGCAGCGCCTGGCGCGCGAACCCGCCGAGCACCGGTCCGCCATAGGTGGTGTCGCCGACGAGCGGATGCCCGATCGAGCGCAGATGCACGCGGATCTGATGGGTGCGGCCGGTCTCGAGCCGGCATTCGAGCAGGCTGACGTCGCGTTCGCCCAGGCGCCCGACCGCCAGGCGCTCGTAGTGCGTCCGGGACGCGCGACCGCGCTCGGCGGCGACGATGGCCATGCGCACGCGCGCGACGGGGTCGCGGCCGATCGGCGCGTCGATCTCGCCGCGCGCCCGGCATACCCCGGCGGCCAGTGCGAGGTAGCGGCGGCCCATGCTGCGGTCGGCGAGCTGCGCGCTCAGCGACGCGAAGGCGCGTTCGCTCTTGGCGACGACGAGCAGCCCGCTCGTGTCGCGGTCGAGCCGGTGCACGATGCCCGCACGCGGCAGCCGCGCGAGCGCCGGCCGGTGGTACAGCAGTCCGTTCATCAGCGTGCCGCGCCAGTTGCCCGCGGCCGGGTGCACGACGAGTCCGGGGGGCTTGTCGACGACGAGCAGGTCCTCGTCCTCGTACACCGCGTGCAGGTCGACCGGATCGGGCGAGAACGCGGTATCGGCCTCGCGCGGCTGCGGTTCGACGACGATGCGCTCGCTGCCGTTGAGCCGCGTGCTCGCCGTCAGCGGCCGCTCGTCGCAGTGCACCGCGCCGAGCGCGATCCACTGCTGCAGCCGCGTGCGCGAGACGCCCGAAAGCCGGCTCGCCAGGTAGCGATCCACGCGCTGCCCGGTGCCGTCCGAAGCGTCGATCGTGCGCGCCGGGAGCGACGTTTCGTCGGACGCCTGCCCGGGGGGCGTCGCTATAATGCCGCGCATGAAAGCAGCTCTCGTCTCCTTTTTCCGGGCCGCCGCATGCGCTGCCCTGGTGTCGCTGGCTGCGTGCAGCACTTCCGACCCGCCCGACAACACGCTGGGCTGGACGCCGGAACGATTATATGCAGAGGCCCGCGACGAGATGTCGACGGGCAACTGGGCGGCGGCGGTGAAGCTGCTCGAGAAGCTCGAGGCGCGCTACCCGTTCGGAACCTGGGCGCAGCAGGCGCAGCTCGACACCGCGTATGCACATTACAAGGACAGCGAACGGGCGCTCTCGCTGGCGGCGATCGATCGCTTCATGAAGCTGCATCCGAATCACCCGTCGCTCGACTACGCGCTGTACCTGAAGGGCGTCGTCAATTTCAACGAGCAGCAGGGCCTGATCGCGAAGCTCGGCAGCCAGGACCTGTCCGAGCGCGACCATGCCGCGTCGCGCGAATCCTTCGACGCGTTCAAGGATCTCGTCACGCGCTTTCCCGAGAGCAAGTACGCGCCCGACGCGCACGCACGCATGGAATACCTGGTGAACTCGATGGCGCGCGGACAGGTGCACGTCGCACGCTACTACTACCAGCGCGGCGCCTACGTCGCGGCGGCGAACCGCGCACAGCAGGTCGTTCGCCAGTTCCAGCAGTCGCCGGCCGTCGAGGAGGCGCTCTACCTGCTCGTGCGCTCGTACGACCGGCTCGGGATGGCCGAGCTGCGCGACGACGCCGAACGCGTGCTGCGCGCGAATTTCCCGCAGAGCGAACTGCTCACGAAAGGTCTTCCGCAAGACGATCGACGCTGGTGGCAGGTGTGGCGCTGACGGCCGCGCAGAACGCGATCGCCTCGTCGGCGTCGCGCGTTCGGCGAAACGGCGGCAGGCTCGCGAGGATGCGGCGACCGTAAGGACGCGTCGCGAGCCGCTCGTCGCAGATCATCAGCACGCCGCGGTCGGTCTCGGAGCGGATCAGCCTGCCGGCGCCCTGCTTGAGCGCCATCGCGGCCGCCGGCAGCTGCATCTCGCGAAACGGATCGCGTCCGGTTCGGCGTAGCGCCTCGATGCGGGCGGCGAGAATCGGATCGTCGGGCGCAGCGAAAGGCAGCTTGTCGATCACGACGAGCGAGAGCCGGTCGCCGACCACGTCGACCCCTTCCCAGAAGCTCGCTGCGCCGACCAGCAGCGGCCGCGGCGACGAGCGGTAGCGCTCGATCAACGCCGACCGCGTCGCCCTGCCCTGGACCAGCAGCTCGATTCCACAGTCGACGCGCGCGATGCGCTCGGCGAGCAGTTCGGCCTGTCGTTCGACCATCCGCAGGCTCGTGCACAGCACGAAAGCGCGCCCGCCGTTGGCTTCGATCAGCGGCCACGCCGCCTCGGTGACGCGCTCGGCGAAACCGGCCGATGCGGGATCGCCGCAGTCGCTCGGCACGTAGAGCAGCGCGCGCCGCTCGTACTCGAACGGACTGTCGCAGCGCAGGGTCTTCGCATCGTCCAGGCCCATCGAGCCGGTGAAGTGATCGAAACGCCCGGCGACCGACAACGTCGCCGAAGTCGCGATCCAGGCGCGCGCCGCACCCTCGCGATGCCGGCGAAACGTGTCGGCAACCGACAGCGGCGTGATGTGCAGCGTCAACCCCGCGGCGTGCACTTCGGCCCAGTGGATCGCGAGCGACCGGGGGTCGTCGTCGTGCGACGCTGACGGCTCGTTTTCCCCGTATACCCCGTCGAGCCAGTCGCGCAGGCGCTCGACGAGCTCG
>JAKFES010000192.1:0-21384 GCA_036675585.1 Burkholderiaceae bacterium | reverse complement strand
CCGATCACAGCGGGCACGTCGAGCGACTGGCCGAAGAACGCCCATCCGATCAGCGCGATCAAAGCAATTCCCGCGCCCGACCAGATCGCGTACGCGACGCCCACCGGCATCGTTCGTAGCGTCAGCGAGAGGAAAAAGAAAGCCGTCGCGTACCCTGCCGCGACGATCACCGTGGGCCCGGCGCGCGAGAACCCGTCGGATGCCTTCAGCGCCGACGTGGCGAGCACTTCGCTGACGATCGCGATCGAGAGGAAAAGCCACTGCTGCATCTGCATGCCCTCGTCGCCCGGCAGCCCGCGGGCTCCCTGGCATCGTACCCGGTGGCCCGATCCGCTCCCGGCTGCGCGGACCCGGGCCGCCTCATTGCTGGAGATCCCCCGGTCCGGGCCGCCATGGAGGCGGGATGAGTCGAAACGGGGAAACGCGCTGCAGGACGGGAATTGCCGGGCTCGACGACGTCCTGCACGGCGGGCTGCTGGCCGATCGTCTCTATCTGCTCGATGGCCACCCGGGCGCCGGGAAAACCACGCTGGGGCTGCAGTTCCTTCTCGAAGGCGTCCGAAACGGCGAGCGCGGCCTGTACGTGACGCTTTCCGAGACGCGCGACGAACTGATCGCCGGGGCGCGTTCGCATGGCTGGTCGCTCGACGGAATCGAGATCGCCGAGCTCGGCGGCGACCACGGCAAGCTCGACATCGACGCGCAACTCACGATGTTCCACCCGTCGGAGGTCGAGCTGACCGAGACGACGCAGCGCGTGCTCGAGATCGTCGAGCGCACGACGCCGCGCCGAATGGTGTTCGATTCGCTCTCGGAGCTGCGCCTGCTCGCGCAGAGCTCGCTGCGCTACCGGCGCCAGATCCTGGCGCTCAAGCAGTTCTTCGTCAGTCGCCACTGCACCATTCTGCTGCTCGACGACCGGACTGCCGAGGGCCCGGACATGCAGCTGCAGAGCATCGCGCACGGCGTGATCGCGCTGGACCAGCGCACGCCTGCGTACGGATCGCTGGTGCGCCAGCTGCGCGTCGCGAAGTATCGCGGCAGCGATTTTCGCAGCGGCTTTCACGATTTCCGCATCGTGCGGGGCGGCCTGTGCGTCTTTCCGAGGCTGACCTCGGCCGAGCACGTGTCTCGCTACGTTCGCACCACGGTGGCGAGCGGCGTAGCCGAGCTCGACCAGCTCCTGGGCGGCGGCATCGACTGCGGCACCTGCACGCTGGTCGCCGGCCCGCCGGGCACCGGAAAGTCGACGCTCGCGATGCAGTACGCCGCCGCCGCTGCGCAGCGCGGCGACCATGCCGCCGTGTTCGCCTTCGACGAGACGCGCGCGCTGCTGCTGCACCGCGCCGCTGCGCTGGGGTTGCGCATCGAAGAGGGCACGGGTCCCGGCCAGATCCGCGTGCGCCAGGTCGATCCGGCGGAAATCACGCCGGGCGAGTTCGCGCACCGGGTGCGCGACTCGGTCGAACGCGACCGTGCGCGCATCGTCGTGATCGACAGCCTGAACGGCTACCTCAATGCGATGCCCGAGGCGAAGTACCTGATGCCGCAGCTGCACGAACTGCTCGGGTACCTGAACAACCAGGGCGTCGCGACCTTCCTCGTCGTGGCCCAGCACGGGCTGATCGGCCACGGAATGGGCACGTCGATCGATTCCAGCTACCTCGCCGACACCGTGGTCGCATTGCGATTGTTCGAGCATGCGGGCTCGGTACGAAAAGCGGTCTCGGTATTGAAGAAGCGAAGCGGCTCGCATGAAGAAACGATCCGCGAGATCTGGTTCGATGCCGAGGGCCTGCACCTGAGCGAACCGTTGATGCACCTGCGCGGCGTGCTGACCGGCGTTCCGGTCGAGGCCGGACCGTTTCCCGGCGCACCCTTCGAAGGCGAAGATGCACGTTGAGCCGGTTCGGTCGTCCGATGCGCATCGCGTCCTGCTCGCGGCGCCGACGCGTCGGGACGTCGAGGTCACCCGAGCGCTGCTCGACAAGGCCGGCGTGCACTCGGTCGTCCTGGGCCCGGATGCCCGTTCGATGGCCACCCAGCTCGACGAAGGTGCGGACCTGGTGTTGCTGGCCGACGAGGCGCTGAGCGAGGCGCGCGTCGACGCGCTCCTCGAGCAGCTCGCACGGCAGCCGGCGTGGTCCGACCTGCCGGTCGTGCTGCTCACTCGCCATCGCGACCGGTCTCCCGCGGTCGCCCGGATGATGGCGGTGCTGACCAACGTCACGCTGCTCGATTCGCCGGTCTCGACCGGGTCGCTGGTCAGCACCGTGCTCGCGGCGCTTCGTGCCCGTCGGCGCCAGTACCAGTTGCGCGACCAGTGGACGGCGCAGCGCAAGGCCGAGGAAGCGTTGCGCGATGCCGACCGTCGCAAGGACGAGTTCCTGGCGACGCTCTCGCACGAGTTGCGCAATCCGCTCGCCCCGATCCGCACCGGGTTGCAGGCGCTCGCCCGCACGCCCGGCGATTGCGCGCAGGCCGAGCAGTTGCGCCGGATGATGGAGCGCCAGGTGCAATCGCTGGTCAGGCTCATCGACGACCTGCTCGACGTCTCGCGCATCGCGACCGGCAAGCTGCATCTCGATCGCGAGCGCGTCGACCTGCGCACCGTCGTCGACGCGGCGCTCGAGAGCAGCCGGCCGCTCGTCGATGCGGCGGGGCACGAGCTGCGCATCGACTGGCCGGACGACCCGGTCTGGGTCCTCGGCGACGCGTGCCGGCTCTCGCAGGGGATCGGAAACCTGGTGACCAATGCCGCGAAGTACACGCCCGACGGCGGATGCATCGTCGTCTCGCTCGCCGCCGAGGCAAACGACGCCGTGGTTCGCGTCGTCGACAATGGCGCCGGAATCCCGCAGGAGATGCTCGACCAGGTCTTCGACCTGTTCACGCAGGTCGATCGCACGCTCGATCGTGCGCAGGGGGGCCTGGGGATCGGGTTGTCGCTGGTCCGGCGCCTGATCGAGTTGCACGGCGGCTCGGTCGTTGCGGCCAGCGACGGGCTCGGGCACGGCAGCACGTTCACCGTGCGGCTGCCCGCGATCGAAGCCGGCCGCGCGGCCTCGTCCGGACCGTGCGCGCCCGTCGGGGCTGTCGGCCCGCAGCGCCGCATGCGACTGCTCGTCGTCGACGACAACGTCGATGCGGCCGACACGTTGGCGCTGCTGCTGGCCGCCTCGGGGCACGAACTTCGAACCGCCTACGACGGCGTGGCGGCGCTCGAGGCCGTGCGGGCGTTCCGCCCCGAGGTCGTGTTCTGCGACATCGGCTTGCCCGGGATGGATGGATACACGATCGCCACGCGCCTGCGCTCGGACGCGCGCAACGCGTCGACGGTTCTCGTCGCCGTCAGTGGCTGGGGGACCGAGGAAATCCGGCTTCGCGCGCGCAACGCAGGGTTCGATTTTCACCTGGTCAAGCCGGTCGACGTCGCCTGCGTCGAAGCGCTCCTCGATCGCCTCTGATCGAAGCGCAGCGGGCGCTCAGGCCATGCCGATGCGCCTCGCGCCTTCGCGGAAGGTCTCGGCGCCCCCGGTGTCGAAGCGGAACGCTGCGAGGAAATCGGCGATCCCGTATCGGGGCAGTACGCGACGGATCGCCGCGGCGTAGGCGCCTGCCTCGTCGAGCGAGCCGGCGAGTGCCAGCGTGAAGGCGGCGATCGCCAGGATGTGCGGATGCGCGTTGGGCCGCGCCGCCGCGCGCACCGCCCACGACGCCGCTTCGGCGAATTCGCCCAGCCGCACGAGCGCCATCGCACGCGCCCCGAGCATCCCGAAGAGCAGCGGATCGAACGGACTCAGGTGGCGCGAGTGATCGGCCGACGCGATCGCCGCGTGCGGGTCGCCCGCCTGCGAATGGACGAACGAAAGCGTGTAGTGGCCGAGCGCGAAATTGGGGCTGAGGTCGACCGCCTGCTCGAGCTCGGCGACCGATGCGTCGTGGCCGCCGCGCAGCCACAGCGCGCGCCCCATCGCCCAGTGCGCGGCCGGATCGCGCTCGTCGACCATCAGCCCCTGCGCGGCCGCCTCGAAGGCGCGCTCGGTCGCCGGAGCTCGCTCGGTCCAGCCCTGGAACGCGTCCTGGAAATGCGTGAACGACAACCCGGCCCACGCGCGCGAGAAGGTCGGGTCGAGTCGCACCGCCGTCTCGAAGAACGCGCGCGCGCGTTCGTTGTCCGGCCGATCGAAGCGGTACATGTGCCACAGGCCGCGATGGTGCGCGCTCCACGCGTCGAGCGAATTGGGGGGCAACAGCACCGCGCGGTTGCGCTCGAGCGCCTCCACCTCGTGGTCGATCGACGCGACGATCCGGTTGCCGATCTCGTCGAGCACGGCGAACGCGTCGTCGAAGGCGTGCTCGAACGTCTCGGTCCAGACGATCCGCGCGCTGCGCGCCTCGGCGAGTTCGACGGCGACCGTCAGCCGATCGGAGGCGCGGCGCACCGATCCGCCGAACACGTAATCGACGTCGAGCATCCGGCCGGCTTCCTGCGTGCCCACGCCGCGCTCGTGCAGCGCGAAGACGGTGCCCTGCGCGATCACGAACAGGCTGCGCAGCTTGGCGAGCCGGGTGATGACGTCGTGCGCGAGCGCGTCGCCGATGCCGGCCGACGGGCCGCCTTCGGCGAATCGATCGACGAACGGCATCACCGCGATCGAGGCGCGGCGCGCCGTGCGGGGATCGACGCCGGCCTGCGCCGCGGGCGCGATCGCCGGCTGCGCTCCGGGCGCCGGCTCGACGAAGATGGAGGCGTCGGTGCCGCGCGACCGCGCCGAACGCCATGCGTCGCGAAGCGGGCGGCGGTCGAGGCCCTCGGCTTCGAACGCCCGTTCGGTCGTGGCCAGGTGCTCCTCGGCGTCGCGCACCCGGCCGGCGCGGACGAGCGCGGCGAGCAGCCGCTCGTGCACGCGCGGGTCGAAGGGCGCGAGCTGCAGCCATCTTTCCAGGTACGCGAAGGCCTCGTCGTTCCCGGCGCTGCCCGCCAGCTGCTCGAGCAGCGCGGCGTGGCAGCCCCGGAAGTGGCGCCGCTGCGCGGTCGTCCACGCCGCGAACGAGGGGCTGCGCTCGAGCTCGAGGCCCTCGATGAAGTCGCCGCCGAACAGCGCGCACAGCGCACGCCGGCGCGCCGGCGCGAGGCTCGCGAAGCCTTCGTCGGCCGCGCGGTCGACCTCGATGGCGTCGACGAAGCAGTCGCGCAGGTCGAGCCGGATCGTGTCGTCCTCGGCGTGCACGCGCCGGTGCCCGGGTTCGTCGACGAGGCCGCGGATCTTGCTCAGGCACCAGCGCAGTTCGCCGCGCGGATCGTTCGGGACGTCCCACAGCCATTCGCACAGCCGGGCACGCGCGACCGGCTGCGCGGCGAGCGCGAGCCATGCGAAGAGCGCGCGCACCTTGCGCGACGCGGGCAGCGCGAGCGCCACGCCTGCGCGCCGGATCGACATCGGGCCGAGCAGGCGCACGTCGAGCGCGCCACGGCGGTCCGGCGGGTCCGCGCCGTTCGATTCCACGGGAACTTCCACGGCCGCTCCCACGCTGGCCTCCATGGCGCGCCTCTATCTTGGTCCTCGAGGCCGGACGCGTCGCGAACCGGCCTCGAACCATCGCCTTCGCGCGTCGCGAGGCGAAACGAGGACTCGACGGAGAAGGGACATGGATACTGCCGCTGCCACCGTTCGTCAAGCTCAGCCCGCGACCGCGCCGGTCGACCTCGCGGCGCTCAAGGCTCGCCAGCGCGCCGCCTGGTCGTCCGGCGACTATTCGGTCGTCGGCACCACGCTGCAGATCGTCGGCGAGGAACTGTGCGAGGCGCTCGACCTGCGCGCCGGCGACCGGGTGCTCGACGTC
Source organism: Burkholderiaceae bacterium (assembly GCA_036675585.1). Taxonomy (GTDB): domain Bacteria; phylum Pseudomonadota; class Gammaproteobacteria; order Burkholderiales; family Burkholderiaceae_E; genus Zeimonas. Next base: position 15,537 of record JAKFES010000192.1, on the reverse strand, counting down.
GCCGCCGGAAACGGGAACGCGTCGCTGGCCGCAGCGCACCGCGGCTGCGAGGTGGTCGCCAGCGACTACGTGCCGGCGCTGCTCGATCGGGCGCGCGAGCGCGCCGCGGCCGAACGGCTCGACATCGAGTTCCGCGAGGCCGACGCCGAAGCGCTGCCGTTCGCCGACGCGAGCTTCGACGCGGTGGTATCGACTTTCGGCGTGATGTTCACCCCCGACCAGGAGCGCGCCGCGGCGGAACTGGTGCGCGTGTGCCGGCCCGGGGGACGAATCGGGCTGGCGAACTGGACGCCCGACGGATTCATCGGGCAGGTGTTCCGGACGCTCGGCCGGCACGTGCCGCCGCCCGCGGGCGTGAAGTCGCCCGCGCTATGGGGCACGCGCGCACGCATCGACGAGTTGTTCGGCGCGAAGGCGACGTCGATCCGCGCGTCGCTGCGCCAGTTCGTCTTTCGCTATCGCTCCCCCGAGCACTGGGTGCACGTGTTCGGCACCTGGTACGGGCCGATGCTCAAGGCCTTTGCTTCGCTGGAGCCCGCCGCCCAGGCGGCGCTGCACCGCGATCTGCTCGCGCTGGTCGACCGGTTCAACCGCTCGGGCGACGCGACGATGGTCGCGCCCAGCGAGTACCTCGAGATCGTCATCGGCGTGCGCTGAAACCCCCGAAGGAGGCAATCATGAAACGCATCTCGCGAACGCTCGCCGGCGCACCGCTGGTGCTGCTCGGTCTCGCAGCCGCCGTCGCGCCGTCGGCGACCCCGGCCGGGGAAACCCATCACACGGTGGTGTCGGGCGATGCCGTGCAGTGGGGGGCGGCGCCGCCCTCGCTGCCGCCCGGCGCGCAGGCTGCCGTCCTGCTGGGCAGCCCGGCGCGCGAAGGGCCGTTCGTCATCCGGCTGAAATTCCCCGACGGGTTCGTCGTCCCGCCGCACCGGCACACGAAGGACGAGTTCGTCACCGTGATCTCGGGAAGCTTCTCGGTGGGCGCCGGCGAGCGGGTCGATTCGGCTGCACTGCACACGCTGCCGCCGGCGAGCTTCGTGCACCTGCCGGCCGGCATGCCGCATTACGCGCGCGCCGGCGGCGAGACGGTCGTCCAGATCAACGGCACCGGGCCGTTCGACGTGGTGTACGTCGATCCGCGCGACGATCCGCGCAAGCAGTGACCGCAGGGCCCGGCGATCCCGACGATCGCCGGGCCGGCGTTGCCGAATGCCCTAGCGGATCGTCTGCACTTCGGCACTGAACACGTAGCCCGCGCCGCGCTCGGTGCGGATGTAGCGGGGATGTGCCGGATCGGGCTCGATCTTGCGGCGCAGCCGCAGGATCTGGACGTCGATCGAACGATCGTAGACCTCGGCGTTGTGCAGCCGCGAGAGCTCGAGCAGCTGATCGCGCGTGAGCACGCGCTGCGGCGCCGACAACATCGCGGCGAGCAGGCTGAACTCGCCGTTGGTGAGCTCGACGGTCTTGCCTTCGACATCGTGCAGCTTGCGCAAACGCACGTTGAGCTCCCAGTCGCCGAAGCGCCATGCGCGGATCTCGTTGACGCGATCGGCCACCGTGGCCTGTGCCTTGGCGCGACGCAGCAGCGCGCGGATGCGCGCGAGCAGCTCGCGCGGGCTGAACGGCTTGGTCAGGTAATCGTCGGCGCCGAGTTCGAGCCCCATGACGCGGTCGGCCTCTTCGGCGACGCCGGTGAGCAGCAGGATCGGGACCGACGAGCTTTCGCGGACGCGATGCATGATCTGCAGTCCGTCTTCTCCGGGCAGGCGAAGGTCGAGCACGACGAGGTCGATGGCCTCGCGCGCCATCGCTTCGCCCAGTCCGTTGCCGTTGGCGACGGTGGTGACGCGAATCTCGTTCTGTGCCAGGTACGTGGCGAGCAGGTCGCGAATCGACGGATCGTCGTCGAGCGCGAGCACGTGCGGTTTCATCTGCGCGCTCCGAACGGATCGAGCCCATGAGCGTACAACGAAAACCGGCCGCAGCGACACGTCGCACAGGCGGTCGATTTCCGCGTTTCAAACGTAATCTTGCGCAACGGCACTGCAATGCAGCAGCAAGATGTCGGCTGCCCAATGGCGTCATCGGCATCGAACCGGAACGCGAGATGAACCTTGAGTCGACTGGGCTGGAATCGGGTGTGTTGCGGCGCGTGCGCATCGTCGGTGCCGATGGCGCGTTGTTCGCGTTGCTCGCCGAATGGCTGCTCGCCGACGGCATCGAGCCGAGCGCCCAGGCGAACGGCGGGTGCGACGCGGTGCTCGTCGACATCGCCTTCCCGCGCGAACACGGATGCGAGCTGCTGCGCTCGCTCGCCGGCGAGCATCCGGGCACGCCGATCGTCGCGCTCTCGTCGGGTTTCTTCTCGAACGTCGATTGCTCGGGCCCGTGCGCGCGCGAGCTGGGCGTCGCCGGCGTGCTGCCGAAACCGGTCGCGCGCGAAGCGTTGCTCGATGCACTGCACAAGGTGATGCCGTCCCCACGATGAACACACCGAACGGCGCTGCGCACCGGTCCGCGCGTCCGTGGACCCGGCGCAGCATTGCCGTGCTCGGCGGGCTGTTCATCGCGATGATCGTCGCGATGGCGGCGCTCGACATCGCGCGCGGATACCGCGCCGCGCTCGACGAAAGCGCGCACGACCTGGACACCCGCGCCCGCATCCTCGCCGAGCAGACCGCGCGCAGCCTGCAGGCGATCGACGTCGTGATGCGGCACCTGGCGCAGCGCCTCGAAGGCACGCAACCGTTGCGCGCGCAATCCGACGCGCTGCACATGCTGTTGCGCGACCAGGCGGTCGGCCTCGTGCAGACGCACGGGTTGGCGATCCACGACGCCGACGGCATCGCGATCGCCACGACCTGGGTCCACCCGCCGCCCGAAAGCGCGAACATCTCCGACCGATCGTTCTTCCGCGAGGTGCGCGACGGCAATCGCACCGGCCTGTACGTCGGGCGCACGCTGCGAAGTCGCATCGACGGGCACTGGTTCTTTCCCGTCGGCCGCGTGATCGGCGACCCGCAATCGTCCTTCGCCGGAACCGTCGGCGCGCGCGGCAACGTCGAGTATTTCCAGGCGTTCTACCGCGACGCCGAACCCGAGCCGGGAACGCAGATCGCGCTGATCCACCGCGACGGAACGCTCGTCGCCGGGTATCCGGTCGACGAGGCGGCGCTCGGCAAGGCCTTTCCGATGTTCGACGAGTGGATCGCCTCGCAGGAGCGCGGCGCGGGCGAGCCGATGCGCGACTCGAAGGGCCCGGCGGGCGCCGAGCGTCTCGGCACCGCGCGGCTCGTGTCGGGCTATCCGCTCGCCGTCGTCGTGTCGCGCGACACCGCGTCGGCGCTCGCGCCGTGGCGCGCGCAGGCGGTCGGCACGGCGGCGCGCACCGTCACGCTCGGCGCGCTCGCGCTGCTGCTGCTGTGGCTGCTGATGCGCAAGCTCTCCGAGGTGAGCGCGGCACGCGACGCGCTCGAGGCGACGCGGCAGCGCTTCGCGCTCGCCGTCGCGGGTTCCGACGACGGCATCTGGGACTGGGACCTGGTGTCGCAGCGGATCTTCGCTTCGGCTCGCGCGCACGAGCTGCTCGGGCTGCCGAAGAGCGAAGAGGTGCAGTCGAAGGACGAGCTGTTCAAGGCGGTGCGGCTGCATCCCGACGACGCGGCGAAGCGCGATGCGGCGCTCGAGGCGCATTTCGCCGGTCGCACGCCTGCCTATGAAGGCGAGTACCGCGTCTGCCATGCCGACGGCAGCTATCGCTGGATTCACGTGCGCGGGCTGTGCGTGCGCGACGAGACCGGGCGGCCGCTGCGCATCGCCGGCTCGATCAGCGACATCGATTCGCGCAAACGCGCCGAGCAGGCGCTGCGGCAATCCGAAGAGCGCTACGCGATCGCGATGATCGGGATGAACGTCGCGCACTGGGTGTGGGACGTGCGCAGCGACGACGTCTTCGCATCGAAGAACCTCGGCGGCATGGTCGGCCTGGCTCCCGAGGAAGTGCCCACCAAGGGGCGCGACTGGATGAAGGTCGTCCCGCTGCATCCGGACGACCGCTACCTGCTGCGCAACGCCGTCGACGAGCACCTTGCCGGGCGCACGCCGCGCATCGACGTCGAATACCGCGTCCTCGACCGCAGCACCGAGCGTTATCGCTGGATCCATACGCGCGGCCAGTGCTTTCGCGACGACGACGGGCGCCCCGAGCGCGTCGCGGGCGCCACGCTCGACGTCTCCGAGCGCAAGCAGATCCAGGAGGCGCTGCGCCAGAGCGAGCAGGCGCTGCGCGAATCCGAGGAGCGCTACCAGCTTGCGGTCGACGGGGCGAACGAAGGCCTGTGGGACTGGGAGCTGGCCTCCGACCTGCTGTTCCTGTCGCCGCGCGCACAGGAGATCCTGTGGATCGAGCCGGGCGAGCCGCGTCGGCCGCGTCGCGAGTGGATCGAGCTGACGAACTACCACCCCGACGATATCGTCGGGGTGCGCGACGCGATCGCCGCGCATCTGCACGGAACGACGCATCACTTCGACGTCGAGTACCGGCTGCGCCATCACGACGGCAGCTGGCACTGGTATCGCCAGCATGGCATCGCGCTGCGCGATGCGCAGGGGCGTGCGTACCGGATGGCCGGCTCGATGGAGGACATCAGCGACCGCAAGAACGCCGAGGCCGACCGCGACCGGCTCGAGCGCCAGCTGCGCCAGTCGCAGAAACTCGAGGCGATGGGCACGCTCGCCGGCGGCATCGCCCACGACTTCAACAACATCCTCGCGGCGATCCTCGGCTACGGCGACATGGCGCAGAAGGAAGCGCCCGAAGGCACCGCGCTGCGGCGGCACATCGATGCGACGATCAGCGCCGGGATGCGGGCCAAGTCGCTGGTCGAGCGCATTCTCGCGTTCAGCCGCAGCGGAATGGGCGAGCGCCGGCCGGTGCACGTGCAGACGATCGTCGCCGAGGTGCTCGGGCAGGTCGGCGCGTCGCTGCCGTCCGGGATCCGGCTCGAGCGCGCGCTGCACGCGCCGGCCGCGGCGGTGCTCGGCGATCCGACGCAGATCCACCAGGTGGTGATGAACCTGTGCGCCAACGCGGTGCAGGCGATCGGCGCGCGGGGAACGATTCGCGTGAGCGTCGAAGCGACCGAGCTCGAAGAGGCGCGCTGCGTGACGACGAGCCAGCTCGCCGCCGGCTCGTACGTGCGCCTGGTGGTGCGCGACACCGGCGTGGGCATCGCGGCGCGCGTGCTCGACCGGATCTTCGATCCGTTCTATACGACACGCGAGGTCGGCGTCGGCACCGGGCTCGGCCTGTCGCTGGTGCACGGCATCGTCACCGACCTGGGCGGCGGCATCGACGTCGAGAGCACGCCGGGCGAGGGCACGTCGATGACCGTGTACCTGCCGCGCGACGACGCGGCCGCCGCCGCGCCGCAAGCGCTCGACGAGGCGCCGGCCGAGCTCGGCAATGGCCAGACGATCCTGCTCGTCGACGACGAGGTCGCGCTGGTGCGCCTGGGCGAGGAGATGCTCGCGCAGCTCGGTTACGAGCCGGTCGGGTTCTCGTCGAGCACGCAGGCGCTCGAGACGTTCCGCGAGACGCCCGGGCGCTTCGATCTCGTGCTCTCCGACGAGGCGATGCCGGGCATGACCGGCTCGGAGCTGGTGCAGGCGATCCGCGCCATCCGCCCCGACATCCCGGTGCTGCTGATGAGCGGATACGTAAGCCCGGCGCTGTCGGCGCGCGTGCGCGAGCTGGGCGTCGTCGACGTGCTCGCCAAGCCGCTCGCGTCGCGCGAGATCGCCCGCGGCGTGGCGCGCGCGCTGCGCGAAACCGAGGCCGCCGCCGAGCACCTTCCGCCCGCGGCGTGAGCCGGCGCGGCCGTTTCGGCCGCGGTTTCACCTGAAATTTTTCTCACGCTGCGTGAAACGTTCGTGCAACGCCCGGTTGCGACGATGAAGACTCCAAACAGTCACCTCCTCGGAGTCGGCAGCCATGTACAACGATCTCGAGCACGCGGCGAGAACGCTCGCCAAGGATGCCCTGATGCGCATCCGCAAGGGACGGGGCCAGATCGTCACCGTTCTGGAAGGAGTCGTCTGGATCACGCAGGACAGCGATCCGCGCGACATCTTTCTGGCCGACGGCGAGTCGTTCACGCTCGACGGCTCGCGAATGACGATCGTCCAGGCGCTCGAGCCGACTCGACTGCTCGTGCTCGCGCCGGCACCCGAAGTGGTTTCCTCGCACGTCCAGGAATACCGGCCATGAAAACCGAAGTTTCCGCGTCCCGGCCCAACCGGGGAACGGCCTATCTGCTCGCGCTCGGTCTTTTCGCGGGGACCGGCGGAGGCTACCTGCTGTACCAGACGCCGGTCGGTGCCACCGCGCCGTCGGCGGCACAGGCACCGGTCGTGATGCCCGTCAGCGTCGCGGCCGTGGTCGAGCGCGCGGTGACCGAATGGGACGAGTTCTCGGGTCGCCTCGAGGCGATCGAGGGCGTCGCCGTGCGCTCGCGCGTTGCCGGCTACATCGAATCGGTGAACTTCGAGCCCGGCTCGTTCGTCGAGCGGGGCGAGACGCTGTTCGTCATCGATCCGCGCCCCTTTGCCGCCGCCGTCGCACGCGCCGAAGCGGCGCTCGCTTCGGCGCGCGCACGGCTCGCGCTGACCACGTCCGAGCTCGGCCGCGCGCAGCGCCTGCTCGACGAGCGCGCGATCGCGCAGCGCGAATTCGACCAGCGCCAGAACGCGCAGCGCGAAGCGCACGCCGCGCTGCAGGGCGCGCAGGCCGCGCTCGACATCGCGCGGCTCGAGCTCGGCTATACCCGGATCACCGCGCCGATCAGCGGTCGCGTGAGCCGGGCCGAAGTCACGGTCGGCAACCTCGTCGGTGCCGGCGCGGCCGGCCCGCGGCTGACGACGATCGTGTCGACCGCGCCGATCTATGCGAGCTTCGAGGTCGACGAGCGCAGTTTCCTGCGCTACGCGTCGAGCACGCTCGCGCGCACCGGCACGACCGGTGCCGAGTCGATCCCGATCTTCCTCGGCCTGGCCGACGAGAGCGGACATCCGCATCGCGGACAGCTCGAGTTCGTCGACAACCGGATCGATCCGCAGTCGGGAACGATCCTGCTGCGCGCCGTGTTCGACAACGACGACGGCCGTCTGAAGCCCGGCATGTACGCGCGGCTGAAGATCGGCGGCGCCGGCCCCGAGCAGGCGGTGCTCGTCGCCGACCGGGCGGTCGGCACCGACCAGGACAAGCGCTTCGTGCTCGTCGTCGGCGACGACGATCGGCTCGCCTGGCGCGAAGTCAAGCTCGGCCCGATCGTCGACGGCATGCGCGTCGTGCGCGAAGGGCTCGCGGCGGGCGAGCGCATCGTGGTCAACGGGCTGCAGCGGGTGCGCCCCGGCATGCGCGTCGCCCCGAGAATGGTCGCGATGGATTCGATCGGCGCGCCGAATACGGTGGCGGTGCGGGCATCGGGCGTCGCGACGGTCGCGGAGGCCCGATGAAGTTGTCGCACTATTTCATCGATCGGCCGATCCTCGCCGGGGTCCTGTCGATCCTCGTTTTCCTGGCCGGCGCGATCGGGATCTGGAACCTGCCGGTCTCCGAGTATCCCGAGGTCGCGCCGCCGGCCATCGTGGTCAACGCGAGCTATCCGGGAGCGAACCCGAAGGTCATCGCCGAGACCGTCGCCTCGCCGCTCGAGGAAGCGATCAACGGCGTCGACGGGATGCTCTACCTCGGCTCGCAGGCGACCGCCGACGGCAAGCTCGCCGTGACCGTGACCTTCGCGCTCGGCACCGACCCCGATCTCGCGCAGCAGCTGGTGCAGAACCGGGTATCGCAGGCGCTGCCGCGACTGCCCGAGGAAGTGCGCCGGCTCGGCGTGACGACCGCCAAGAGCTCGCCGGACCTGCTGCTCGTCGTGCACCTGGTTTCGCCGAACGACCGCTACGACGTCAATTACCTGCGCAACTACGCGGTGCTCAACGTCAAGGACGTGCTCGGCCGCATCGAGGGAACGGGGCAGGTGCAGGTGTTCGGCGCCGGCGATTATTCGATGCGCGTGTGGCTCGACCCCGAGAAGGTGGCCGCGCGCGGGCTGACGGCATCCGACGTCGCGCGCGCGATCCGCGAGCAGAACGCCAACGTGGCCGCCGGCGTCATCGGTGCGTCGCCGTCGATCGCCGGCGTCGATTACCAGTTGTCGGTGAACGCCCGCGGGCGACTGGTCACCGAGGAAGAATTCGCCGACATCGTCGTCAAGGCCTCGCCCGACGGCGCGATCACGCGGCTGCGCGACGTGGCGCGCATCGAGCTCGGTGCGGCCGACTATTCGCTGCGCAGCCTGCTCGACAAAAAGCCGGCCGTTGCGATCGCGATCTTCCAGGCGCCGGGTTCGAACGCGATCCAGGTCGCCGACGGCGTGCGCAGCGCGATGGCGCGGCTCGAGAAAGCGATGCCCGAAGGCGTGCGCTCGCAGATCGTCTACGACACCACGCGCTTCGTGAAGAGCTCGATCGACGAGGTCGTCAAGACGCTGCTCGAGGCCGTGCTGCTCGTCGTGATCGTCGTCGTCGTCTTCCTGCAGACCTGGCGCGCGTCGATCATTCCGCTGCTCGCCGTTCCGGTGTCGATCGTCGGCACCTTCGCGCCGATGCTCGCGTTCGGCTTCTCGATCAACGCGCTGACGCTGTTCGGCCTGGTGCTCGCGATCGGGATCGTCGTCGACGACGCGATCGTCGTCGTCGAGAACGTCGAACGCAACATCGGGAACGGCCTGTCGCCGCGCGAGGCGACCTACCGCGCGATGGACGAGGTGAGCGGACCGATCGTCGCGATCTGCCTCGTGCTGGTCGCCGTGTTCGTGCCGCTCGCGTTCGTTCCCGGGCTGACCGGCCAGTTCTACAGTCAGTTCGCGCTGACCATCGCGATCTCGACGGTGATCTCCACCTTCAATTCGCTGACGCTGTCGCCGGCGCTCGCCGCGCTGCTGCTCAAACCGCACGGTGCGAGGAAAGACCGGCTCGGCGCCGCGATGGACTTCGCCTTCGGCTGGTTCTTCCGTGCCTTCAACCGCGCGTTCGGCCGCGCGTCGAACGCCTACGGCGGCGCCGTCACGCGCGTGCTCGGGCGCAAGTCGGTGGCGATGGCGCTCTACCTGGTGTTGGTCGGCGTGGCCTTCGCCGCGTTCCAGGCCGTCCCGCGCGGGTTCGTTCCCGCGCAGGACAAGCAGTACCTGGTCGGCTTCGCGCAGCTTCCCGACGGCGCATCGCTCGACCGCACCGAGGAGGTGCTCCGGCGCATGTCCGACATCGCGCTGCAGCAGCCGGGCGTCGAGGCGTCGGTCGCCTTTCCCGGACTGTCGATCAACGGCTTCACGAACAGCTCGAACGCCGGCGTCGTGTTCGTCACGCTCGACCCGTTCGACGAGCGGCACGACCCGCGCCTGTCGGGATTCGCCATCGCCGAAGCACTGAACGGGAAGTTCGCGGCCATCGAGGACGCGTTCATCGCGGTGTTCCCGCCGCCTGCGGTGCCGGGGCTCGGAACGATCGGCGGCTTCAAGCTGCAGATCGAGGACCGCGCGGCGCTCGGCTACGAAGCGTTGCAGGAGGCGACCGACGCGTTCGTCGCGCGCGCAGCCGAAACGCCCGAGCTCGCCGGCACGTTCTCGGGCTACCGGATCGACGTTCCGCAGCTCTACGCCGACGTCGACCGCGTGAAGGCCCGGCAACTCGGTGTCGCGGTGACCGACGTCTTCGACACGATGCAGATCTACCTCGGCTCGCTGTACGTGAACGACTTCAACCGTTTCGGTCGCACGTACCAGGTCAAGCTGCAGGCCGACGCGCCGTATCGCGCGCGCGCCGAAGACATCGGCCGCCTGAAGACGCGCAACGAGCGCGGCGAGATGGTTCCGCTGTCGGCGCTGCTCGACGTGCAGCCGAGTTTCGGACCCGATCGCGTGATGCGATACAACGGGTATACGTCGGCCGACGTCAACGGCGCAGCGGCGCCGGGCTTCAGCTCGGGCCAGGCGCAGGCGGCCGCCGAGCGCGTCGCCGCCGAGACGCTGCCGCCCGGCATGGCGTTCGAGTGGACCGAGCTGACGTACCAGGAGATTCTCGCCGGTCGCAGCGGCCTGCTCGCGTTCCCGCTGGCGGTCCTGCTCGTGTTCCTCGTGCTCGCCGCGCTGTACGAGAGTTGGACGCTGCCGCTCGCGGTGATCCTGATCGTGCCGATGACGATGCTCTCGGCGATCGCCGGCGTGTGGCTCACCGGGGGCGACAACAACGTGTTCACGCAGATCGCGTTGATCGTGCTGGTCGGCCTCGCCGCGAAGAACGCGATCCTGATCGTCGAGTTCGCGCGCGAGCTCGAGCTGCGCGGACGATCGATCGTCGACGCGGCGATCGAGGCGAGCCGCCTGCGGCTGCGTCCGATCCTGATGACGTCGATCGCGTTCGTGATGGGCGTCGTTCCGCTGGCGATCTCCACCGGTGCCGGTGCCGAGATGCGGCGCGCGATCGGCGTGGCGGTGTTCTACGGAATGCTCGGCGTCACGTTGTTCGGCCTCGTGCTGACGCCGGTGTTCTACGTGCTGTTCCGTCGGCTCGCGCAGTGGTTCGGCGGCGGCGAACCGGAGTCGCCGGATGCGCACGCTTCGGGTACTGCCGGCGCGACGGTGCGCGGCTACGAGGCGCGTCGCGACGATCGACTGGGAGACTGAGAACGATGTCGAGGGCAACGATGCCGATGCGAACGATGCGGGGATGGGCCGCACTGGCCTGGTCGCTTGCGATTGCCGGATGCAGCGTGGCACCGACCTACGACCCGCCGCAGCTCGTGCTCCCGTCGGCTTTCAAGGAAGCGCCCGCGGCGGTCGATCCGGCGGCATGGAAACCCGCCGAGCCGGCCGACGCGCGCACGCGCGGCGAATGGTGGACGATCTTCGACGACGCGCAGTTGAACGAATTGCAGCGGCAGGCAACGCGCGCGAACCCGACGCTGAAGCTCGGCATCGCCCGCCTCGAGCAGTCGCGCGCGCTGGCGGCCGCCGCCGGCGCCGATCGCTTCCCGCAGGTTGACGCTGGCGCGGGCGCGACGCGGTTTCGCCCGTCGCCCGCGTCGCTCGACCTGCCCGACGACGCGTCGACTGCACCGCGGACCTTGTGGCGCGCGAACGTCGGCGCGGGGTACGAGGTCGACCTGTTCGGCCGCGTGGCGAATGCGCTGCAGGCCGCGCAGGCCGATGCGCAGCAGAGCGAGGCATTGCTGCAGTCGTTGCGGCTGGCGATCCAGGCGGACGTCGCGCAGCACTACCTGTCGCTGCGCTGGATCGACGCGGAGATCGCGCTGCTCGAAGAGACGGTCGGGCTGCGCTCGGATGCGGTCGACCTGGTCGGGCGGCGCGAGCGCGCGGGCGAGGTGGGCGAAATCGACCTGGCGCGCGCGCAGACCGAGCTGTCGGTCGCGCGCTCGGAGCGGATCGCACTCACGCGCAGCCGCGCCGAGATCGAGCATGCGCTCGCCGTGCTGCTGGGCCAGGCGCCGGCCGAGTTCTCGCTCGAGCCGCAGCCGATCGCGTTTCGACCGATCGCCATTCCCCCCGGGCTGCCGTCGGCACTGCTCGAGCGGCGGCCCGACATCGCGGCGGCCGAACGCGCGATGGCCGCGGCGAACGCGCGCATCGGCGTCGCGCGCGCCGCGTATTTCCCGCGACTGTCGCTGACCGGCCTGCTCGGTTTCGAATCGGGCGAGCTCGGCGATCTCTTTCGCAGCGCGAGCCGCACGTGGGCGCTCGGCCCGCTCGTCGGCACCGCGTTGTCGATGACGCTGTTCGACGGCGGGCGGCGCAAGGCGATCGAAGCCGGTGCCGCCGCGGCGTACGACGAGACGGTGGCGGGCTATCGCGAAACGGTGTTGACCGCGCTGCGCGAGGTCGAGGACAACCTGTCCGGCTTGCGGATCCTCGCCGAGCAGTCGCGCGAGCAGGCACGCTCGGTCGACGCGGCGCGACGCGCTGCGCAATTGTCGACGACGCGCTACCGCGCCGGCTACGTGAACTACTTCGAGGTGATCGACGCCGAACGCCAGGTGCTCGCAACGCAGCGCGCGGCGCTGCAGACCGATCGCGAACGCGCGCTGGCGACCGTCTCGCTCGTGCGTGCGCTCGGCGGCGGGTGGCAGGCGCCTGACGCCCTCAGCGGCGCCTTCTTCGACCGGTGAGCGCGGAAAGCACGAGCAGCGCGAGCGCGAGGAAATACAGCGCCGCGTTCGCCGCATGCGAGTACTCCCATCGCCATCGCAGCGCCTGCCAGTTCTCCGGCACGACGAGCCAGTTCTGCGTTGCCTGGTTCACCGGGAACGTCACCGTGAAGAACACGACCAGCGAGGCCGCGATGCACAGTGCGGCACCGATCGCGTAACGGCACGGCGCACCGCGCCCGCGCTGCACGAAGGCCAGTGCGATCGCGGAAAAGAGCGAGCCGATCACGGCGATTCCGAGCCACGCCCAGCCGCGATAGATCTGCTGGACGACCAGGTAGTCGTCGCGCGAGAGCGTCATCTTGTTCGGCAACTCGAGCAGATGCGCCCAGCCCGCCGACATCGAGATCGCGGTGAGCAGGATCGCGACGAACTGCAGGGCCTTGAGCATCGAAGGACTATTTCATCGAGTGCATGCCGAACATGTTGTCTTCGGTGTCGATGGCGAGCGCGATGAATCCGTGTTCGCCGATCGAGAACTTCTCGCGATGCACGCGCCCGCCGGCGGCGACGACGCGTCCCGCTTCGACCGCGCAATCGTCGCAGACGAAATAGACGATGGTGCTGTTGCCGCCCGCCGGAAAGCCCTCCATGCGCACGAGCGTGCCGGCCGCGCCCGATGCGTTCATTGCCATCGGGAACGCCATCATCTCGGCCTCGGGGCTTTCCAGCTTCTGCAGCGTGCCGCCGAAGACCGTTTCGTAGAACTTGCGTGCGCGCCGCATGTCCTGCACGTAGATCTCGAACCAGCCGACCGGGTTCTCTCTCATTTGGATGACTCCTGTGTCTCGGTGGAGCGCCATCCCGCCGGGGCGCGGGCGGTGTCGGTACTGCAGAAGTCACGGGCTCAATCCTGTCACAGGAGCAAATATCGCCGTGATCACAGCGAAGAAAGTTCCTACGCGATCAGCATCCGCATTGGTCTACTGACCGAACCCGAGCGGTACCGCCGCGTGAGGGTCCCCACCATACTTCCCACTACACATCCCCCGGCTCGACCGGTTTACCCCGCCAACCCGCTGACAGGAGCTCACTTGACGAGACAGACCGGCCAGACCTACAACTTCGTCACCGTCGACGTCACAGACTCGATTGCCACCGTGACTATCGACAAACCTCCAGCCAACGCATTCAACCCCAGCATGATCGCCGAGCTTCTGGAGATACTGCCGGTACTCGCGTCGGACCAGACCGTCCGCGTCATTGTCGTGACGGGCACTGGACGGTTCTTCGTCGCCGGTGCGGACATCACCGTGATGCGCGAGCTGACGGAAGAAACTCAGCGCGCGATGCGCCCGTGGGTCGACGTACAGCGGATCCTCGAGTCGGCTCCCAAACCTGTCGTCGCGAAGATCAACGGGCACGCACTCGGCGGCGGAGCAGAACTGACGTTGGCCTGCGACTTCCGCATCATGGCGCAGTCGGCGACCATCGGCTTCCCCGAGATCGGACTTGGGCTTTTTCCGGGTGCCGGTGGCAGCCAGCGACTTCCACGCCTCATCGGGGCTCACCGAGCCAAAGTGCTCATGATCGAAGGCAAGCGCCTCAGCGCCGAGCATGCACTCGATATCGGCCTGGTCGACACCGTCGTTGCGGACGCCGACCTCGATGCGCATTGCGCTGACCTCGCACGCGAACTCGCGACGAAACCCACTGCCACCATCGGAATGATCAAACGCATTGTCGACGAGGGCATGTCGTTGCCGCTCGATCAAGCGCTGGATCTCGAATTCGAGGCAGTGCTCGACCTGATCAAGACGGACGACGCTGCTGAGGGACTTCAGTCATTCCTCGACAAGCGGTCCCCCACCTTCACGGGACGCTGACAGCTCCCATTTACCGAGAGGCCATCATGCTCAACAAATTTCAGAAGAAATGGGTGGGCGCAGTCGCTTCTCTCGCCGCCCTGACGATCGCCGTCAGCGGATGCACCCGCCCCGCTACCGACAACTCCGCCGAAAGTGGTGGCCTGGTACGGATCGCGGTAGGTGTAGACCCGTCGTACGCCCCGATTTTCCTCGCCGACCACGAGGGCATGTTCGAGGCCGCCGGCCTCGACGTCCAGGTCATCCAGACCGAAGGCGGGGCAGCAGGCGCCCAGAACGTCGTAGCCGGAACTTCGGAACTCTCCGGCAATGCCGACTCGACGGCACTGTCCGTCATGGCCACCAATCCGAGCCTGCGGGCGCTGGGCGTATTTCAGGAATCCGACCGATACTTCCAGGTTGTACTGAGGAATGGCGTCGAGCCGAAGTCGATCAAGACCATGGGCGTCTTCCCCGGCATCGGCCTCTACTTCACGAACCAGTACCTGGCCAGTCTCGGCATCGACCCCACGACGGTCACACTCGTGAGCACAAGCCCGCCCGAACAGCCTGCTTTGCTGGCGCGCGGTGACATCGACGGCTTCCTGTCCTTCGACCCCTGGGTGACGCAGAGTGTCAATACCGGCGGGCGCGTTGTTGCCACGACCGGCGACTTCGGCGCCAAGTACGCCCAATGGATCATCGCTTCGGACAACTGGTTGTCCGCGAACGAAGAAACCGCAGGCAAGGTGTTCAAGGTGATCTCGGAAGCGTCGGCAATCGTGAACTCGGATCCGGATCGGGCTGCAACCGCAATTGCCGCGTCTATCCAGATGGACCCGGCCGAGGCCGCAGACCGGGTGACCCAAATCGATTTCGGTGGACGCGGATTCACCGAGGACGACGTGGAGCGCGCAAACGAACTTGTTGCATTCTTCCGCGAGCAGGGCAAGATCTCCGCGGACATCGATCCGTCCGCTGTCCTCCTCTCGGGATGGTTCGAGCAGAACGCCGCCTGAGCGGAGAGTGAGAACGGGTCCGGTGGGCAGACCGAAATCATGTCGCCCACCGGCCCGCAGAACTACGTTCGACTCCAGTCGGTTCGGCGATATCTTTCGATTGAAACGGAGTAGTTGTGGTGCATCCCCCGGTACGGGTCGTAGAGATTTCCAGTCCGTTTGCGCGATTCGCCGGGCGCATCCTGGTCGGGCTGGGTTTCGAGGTCATTCTGGTAGAACCACCCACCGGTGACCCCAGTCGCACCGAGTCCCAGGGTGATTCGTACTTGCATTGGCATGCGGGCAAGAAGTCCGTTGTCCTCGATATCGACGACAGCAACGATCGCCTCGCTTTCGAAGCACTGCTGCGCAGTGCCGACGTCCTGCTCGACGGCAGCGCGACCGGCGCTCTACGCGACAACCGAGGATCTCTCGTTCACGTACGAGT
>JAKFES010000158.1:0-3433 GCA_036675585.1 Burkholderiaceae bacterium | reverse complement strand
CGCGTGAGCAGCACCGGATTCTCGGTGACGCCCGCGCGCAGGCTTCCGCCGGCGCCGCCGACGAACAGCACGGTCGCCAGCGCGGGCTCGCAGTTCTCGCCGATGCGGTCGACGACCTTGCGCACCGCTGCGGGCATCGGCGCGCGCACCGGGCGCAGCGCCTCGTCGAGCTCGAACCACTCGGCGTGCTCGCCGGTGGTCGACACCATCAGCAGGCGCAACCCGGGACGCGCGACGTTCGGATCCCACCCCTCGACGATCGTCAACGGATCCTCGATGTCGGTTCCGCCCCAGCCGGTGCCCGGATTGGCCACCTGGAAATAGCGGCCCGGCGTCGACTTGCGCCCGCGCACGCGAATGCCCGAGGCGGGCATGTCGAGGCAGCGCCCCGCCTGGTGCTCGGTGAGCACGCCGGTGATGTGGTCGTCGACGACGACGACTTCGTCGGCGTGGCCGAACCACTGCCTGGCGAAGATGCCGATCGTCGCCGAGCCGCAGCCGACGCGCATCCGCTGCTCTTCGACGCCGTTGATGCGCGGCGCGCGACCGGCCTGCACGGTCAGCTTCGCGCCGCCTTCGATCTCGAGATCGACCGCCTCGCCGTTGCCGAGCTGCATCATCAGGTCGCAGGTGACGCGGCCTTCCTTCTTCGAGCCGCCGGTGAGGTGATGCACGCCGCCGAGCGACAGGAACTGCGATCCGTATTCGATCGTCGTCACGTGGCCGACCGCCTCGCCGCGATGGCGCACCGTCGACTGCTCGGCGCCCAGATAGCGGTCGGTGTCGATCTTCACCTTGAAGCTGCAGTAGCTGAAGATGCCCTCGGTGACGACCGTGACGAGGTCGACGCCTTCGCAGCGACTGGAGACGATGAACGGCGCCGGTTTGTAGTCGGGATAGGTCGTGCCGCTCGCGACGCCGGAGACGAACACCGGCGCGTCGTTCAGCAGCGACCCGTCCCAGCCTTCGACGGTCGACGCGACCGCCTCGGCGCCCGGCTTCGACAGCAGCACGACCGGGTCGGTGCGCGTGAGCACGCCGTCGACGTTGCCGTAGCGGTCGCAGGCGCCGAGCCGCCCCGGGCTGATCTGGCACAGCACGGGGCACGCGTCGCACTGGATCTTGTCGCTCGCCATGCGCTCGGGCGCGCGCGCGGCGACGACCCGCGGCGTCGCCGCGTCGAAGTGCTCGCCGATCGCGTTCGAACCGATCTTCGTCATGGCGCGCTCGCTGCGGCGATCGCCGCTCGCAGGCGATCCGGGGTGACGGGGACCTCGGCCATCCGCACGCCGGCGGCGTGATGGATCGCGTTCAGGATCGCCGGCGCGGTGGCCACGAGCGCCGGCTCGCCGACGCCTTTCGCGCCGCGCGGGCCGAGCGGCTCGGCGTCCTCGATCAGGTGCACGGCAATCGGCGGCAGATCGCCCGCGGTCGGGATCAGATAGTCGTGCAGGTTGTCGGTGCGGCCGGCGCGATACTCCTCCATCAAGGCGAGCCCGAGGCCTTGCGCGATGCCGCCGTGCACCTGGCCCTCGACCTGCGTCGGATTGATCGCGCGCCCGACGTCGTGCGCCGCATGGATCGACAGCACGCGAACGGTGCCGAGCGCGAGATCGACCTCGACTTCGGCGACCTGCGCGGCGAAGCCGTAGGTCGCATACGGGACGCCCTGGCCATCGGCGTCGAGGGGAACCGTCGGCGGATCGAAATACCCGGTGCCCAGCGCGACGTCGCCGCGTTCGTCGACGTCGAGCGTGGCGAGATCGACGCGCGCGCGAGCCGCGTCGGGGCCGTCACCGCACAGCACGCCGCCCTCGAGCCGCAGCGTCGCGGGCTCGGCCAGCCCGAGCAGCGCCAGCAGGCGCGCACGCAGATCCTCTCCGGCGATCTGCGCGGCGTTGCCCGAGACGAAGGTCTGCCGCGACGCCGAGCTCTTGCCGGCATCGAGCGTGCGGTCGGTGTCGGCGCAGACCTGGTCGAAGCACGCGAGCGGCAGGCCGAGCGCGTCGGCGCAGATCTGCGGCAGGATCGTGTACGTGCCCTGCCCGATGTCGACCGCGCCGTTGTACAGCACGACGCGTCCGTTCGCGCGAAGCCCGACCTGCATCGACGACGGGTTCGCGATGACCGTGTTGCCGATCCCGTACCACATGCACGCGATGCCCGCGCCGCGCCGCTTGCCGGTCGCGTAGCGCCGGTGCGGGTCGCTCGAGGCGGGTGCGGCGACGCAGGTTGCGGCATCGCCGGGCAGCGCAGCGGACGATTCGGCGCGCGCCCGCTGCCGATTGAACGATTCGGCGCGCGCCCTCGCCTCGCGCCACGCCGGACGCAGCGCGTCGAGGCACGCCTGCAGGCCGGCGCTCGCCTCGAGGCGCTGCCCGGTCGGGGTGCGATCGCCCGCGCGCAGCGCCTGCGCGTGGCGATACTCGAGCGGGTCGACGCCCAGACGCTCGGCGACGCGATCGATCAGCGTTTCGTTGAGCAGCGTCGACTGCGGGACGCCGAAGCCGCGGAATGCGCCGCCGATCGACGCGTTCGTGTACACGGCGCGCGTGAGCGCACGCACGTTCTCGACGCGGTACGGACCGCTGGCGTGGATCGGGACCCGGTTGGCGACGGTCGGTCCCCACGACGAATACGCACCGGTGTCGAAGTCGCCGTCGAAGCGGTAGCCGAGCAGGCGCCCGCTCTCGTCGGCGGCGATCGTCGCGCGCATCCGCGCCGGATGCCGCTTCGTCGTCGAGCGCATCGATTCGGGGCGCGTATAGACGATGCGCGCCGGCCGGGCGAACTTGCGCGCCGCCGCCGCGATCAGCGGCTGGATCGACAGGTCGAGCTTGCCGCCGAAACCGCCGCCGACGGCCGACGGCACGATGCGCACCTGCCCGGGATCGAGCGCGAACATCGACGCGAGCTCGTCGCGGTCCATGTACGGCGTCTGCGTGCACGCGAACACGGTGAGGCGCTCGACGCCGTCGGCCGACGTCGCCCATTGCGCGTAGCCCGCTTCGGGCTCGATGTACGCGTGCTCGACGTGATGCGTGCGCATCGACGCTTCGACGGTGAGCGGCGCGGCGGCGATCGCCGCGTCGACGTCGCCGCGAACGACGCGTCCCCGGCACAGCACGTTGTCGGGCCAGCGATCGTGCAGCGCGGGCGCGCCCGGTGCGAGCGCGTCCTCGGGCCGTTCGAGCGCCGGCAGCCGATGCCAGCGAATCGGCGCATCGGCGACGTCGATCGCTTCGATCGCCTCGCGCGTCCCGGCGAGCACGAGGACCGCCTCGCCGAGCATGCGCACGCGCCCTTCGGCGAGCGCCGGCTGGTCGCGCAGGTCGGGGAAGATCGCGAACCGGTTGTACGGGATGTCGCGCGCGGTGACGACGCCGAGCAAGCCGGGATGCGCGGCGACGAACGCGTCGAGATCGCCGAGCTC
>JAKFES010000052.1:0-3449 GCA_036675585.1 Burkholderiaceae bacterium | reverse complement strand
AGCAACGCTCGCGCAGTGAGTTTCGCCGCGCGACCCCGAGGCGAGCAGCGCAGGGGCGTCGGTGCGCAGCACCGACCGCCGCGGCCATCGCCCCGCCGAGGGCGGTCGCACGCCGGCGTGTCCCCTCGCAGCGCGCTCACGCACCGGCGTACCGTGCGCGCCGCCGCAACCGGCCCGCTGCCGCCTGCCGCGAACGCCGGCAGGAGTACCGGCTTCAGACCCATCCGGGCGCGAACACCGCGGCGACGAGCAACGCGAGCACGAACAGCAGCGGCCATACGAGCCGCGGAACGCGTGCGTGCCATCGGGGAGTGCGGATCACGACGGGCATCGAAAACCTCCGCTCGGGGCTCGTCTTCCGGTCATCGGTACGGATTCGCTCTGTGCCATGGTAAGCGCTGCGCGCGCCGGCCGCATCGGTTCGCGACGGCGCCAGGCGCCACGCGAATCAGCCGGATCGGCGCGCCCGACTCACGAGGGCGAGCCGCCCAGGCCCGCGCCCATGTCCTGCAGCATCGAGCCGAGGTCTTCGGCGTGCTCCTCTTCCTTCGCCAGGATCTCCTCGAGCACGCGGCGCGTGGTGGGGTCCTTGTCGGCGAGCCAGTGGATGATCTCGCGATAGCTGTCGATCGCGATGCGCTCGGCGACCAGGTCCTCGCGGATCATGTCGACGAGCCCCTTGCCTTCGACGTACTGCGAGTGGCTCCGCGACGAGAGCCCGTCGGGGTTCAGGTCGGGTTCGCCGCCCAGTTGCACGATGCGCTCGCAGAGCTGGTCGGCGTGCGCCTGTTCCTCGTCGGCGTGTACCAGGAACTCGGCCTTGACCGCTTCGGAGGCGATGCCCGGCGCCATGAAGTAATGGCGCTTGTAGCGCAGCACGCAGACGATCTCGGTCGCGAGCGCGGCATTGAGCACCTCGATCACCGCCTGGCGGTCGGCGCCGTACCCCTGCGTGACGGCGCCGAGCTCCATGTTCTCGCGCGCGCGCCTGCGCAGCGTCTCGATGTCGGTGAGAAAGGCCGACGCAGCGGACGGTCCGGTGGAATTCGCGGCGCGTTGTTGCGGCATGGCGAAAGCTCTCCTCGGCAAGTGCGAGCGGCGCACGAACGGAAACGGCGCGCCACGACCCGCAGCGGCAGCATTCGGCGCGCCCGCCGGACGCGCGACCCTTCGTGGGCCGGCCGGTCAGCCGGCCGAGGCGATCCGGCGCTCGGTCTGCAGCGAGACCCGGGCCAGCCATGCGACGACGTCGGTGGCCGCGCGTTCGGCTTGCGCGAACAACTCGCCCTCGGAAGTCGACAGGATCGACTCGAGCGTCTCGCCGAGCGCTTCGAGCGGCTTTTGCGCGGCGACGAGCAGGTGCACGGGATCGCTCGTCGCGTCCACGCGCGCGAGCGTGTCGGCCCCGGGCGCGGAGAGGGCCTGCTCGTCGGGCGCCGTCGCGTGCGCGGCGACGAAAGCCTCGAGCAGCCGCGCGCTTTCGTCGTCGCCGAGCGCGTGCAGGCGCGCGGCAATCGCGCGGTGCAGCGCGACGATCGATGCCCGGCGTTCGGCGAGCAACGCGCGCAGCGCGTCGGCCGATGCGACGTTGGGGACCTTGAGCGTACCGGCCGGTCGCTCGCGGTGATACGCCTCGCGCCGCCACCGGCGAACGCGGGCCGCATGGCGCAGCTCCTCCGCGGCGAGACGCTCGGCTTCGGCGGCGACGCTGCGCTCGCCGGCGTGCGCGGCCACGTAGGCGTAGAACGAGAACGCACGCTGCTCGTTCTCGACGGCGATCGCGAACGCGCGATACGGCGTGAGCAGCGCGCTGCCGACGATGTCGTCCCACGAGCTCGACAGGTCGGCGGGCAACGTCCACCGGAATGCGGCGCTTTCGGGGATCGGGACGCCGAGCGACGCGGCCCATTTCCCGACCGACTCGACGTGAGCGAGCTCCTCGTCACGCATCAGGCGGAACGCCGCCGCGGTTTCGACCTCGCCGCGCCGTTGCATCGTCTGCTCGAGCTGCTCGTAGCGGCGCAGCGACTCGCGCTCGATGGCGTTCGCGATGCCCACCAGCATGGCCATCGTGACCGGGCCGATCTGAGGGTCGTGGGTGAGCAGCGATGCACGCAAGCGGTGGTCCTCGACGGGTGGCTTATACTCGGCCGAACTGAATGATCGCATCAAGGTTGCTTCAGTGGTATTCCCCCACCGCTGGCGGCTCGCGATGCTGCGACTCCTCGCTGTCCTGTTCACGGCAGCGTGCTGTTCGGCTTCCGCGCAGGACAAGGCGCCGCTTCTCGATTCGTTCCTGGCAAAGCTCTCGGCGGCCGACGTGTTTCCGGGCGCCGACCGCTTCGGCCCGGCGCAGGGCGCACCGCCCGTCGTCCCCGTCTACAAGGGACAGCAACGCGTCGGCTTCGCGTATCTCACTTCCGATTTCGTCGACACCAACGGGTATTCGGGCAAGCCGATGCACGTCGTCGTGGGCATCGACAACGCGGGAACGATCGTCGGGCTGAAGCTCCTCGAGCACAGCGAGCCGATCGTGCTCATCGGGATTCCCGAACAGCGCGTGATCGAGTACCTGAGCGCCTTTCTCGGGTACAACCCGTTGCGCGCGAGCGCCGAGGGCAAGGGACCGCCGCACGCCGACATCGTCAGCGGCGCCACCGTCACCGTCCTGATCCTGGGCGAGAGCATCACGCGCTCGGCGGTTCGTGTGTCGCGCGCGCTGCAACTGGGCAGCGCCTCCGCGGGCGCGGCGGCCACGGGCGCCGGGCGCGTCCTCGACGAGGCGGCCGGCGGCGTCGTCGACTGGAAGACGCTGCTCGCGCAGGGCGCGGTCGGGCACCTGCGCCTGACGACGGGCGAAGTCAACAAGGCGTTCGTCGATTCGGGCAACGCCGCCGCGGCGGCGCGGCCGCAATCGGGCGCACCCCATGCGACGTTCATCGACCTGTACGTCGCGCTCGTCTCGCACCCGGCGATCGGGCGCAGCCTGCTCGGCGAGGACGAGTACGCCGCCGTGCAACGCCTGCTCGCGCCGGGCCAGCACGCGGTGCTCGTCGCGGGCGACGGCGTGTATTCGTTCAAGGGCTCCGGCTACGTGCGCGGCGGCATCTTCGACCGGATCGAGCTGATCCAGGGCGCGGAGACGATCCGCTTTCGCGATCGCCTGCACCGGCGGGTCGGCCGCATCGCCGCGCAGGGCGCGCCGCAGCTCAAGGAGATCGGCGTCTTCGGCATTCCCGAGGGCAGCGAGTTCGATCCGACCGCGCGCTGGCAGCTGCAGCTGCTCGTGCAACGTTCGATCGGCGCGCTCGACAAGGCGTTCACCAACTTCCCGCTCGACTACCGGCTCCCGCAGGAGTACACGAAGCCGGCTGCGCCGGCGGCCGCGGCGAGCGCACCGGCCGCGACGACGCCCGCACCGTCGGCATCGCCGACCGCGGGCGCCGCCG
>JAKFES010000152.1:0-3470 GCA_036675585.1 Burkholderiaceae bacterium | reverse complement strand
AGCGCCCCGGCAGCGGCGCCCGCGTCGCGCGCGCCCGCCGCGCGGGCACCGGCGCCCGCGCTGCCCGAGGTGCGACCGCCGCTCGATACGGCGCAACTGCTCGAGGGCCGTCCGGAACAGCGCGTCCCGATGTCGCGGCTGCGCCAGCGTGTCGCCGAGCGGTTGCTGCAGTCGCAGCAGACGAACGCGATCCTCACCACGTTCAACGAAGTCAACATGCAGCCGGTCATGGAGCTGCGCAAGCGCTACCAGGACCGTTTCGAGAAGGAGCACGGAACCCGGCTCGGCTTCATGTCGTTCTTCGTCAAGGCCGCCGTGCATGCCCTGCGCAAGTACCCGATCGTCAACGCCTCGATCGACGCCACCGACATCGTCTATCACGGCTATTTCGACATCGGCGTGGCGGTCGGCTCGCCGCGCGGGCTCGTCGTCCCGGTCATCCGCAATGCCGATCAGCTCGGATTCGCGCAGATCGAGCGCCAGATCGCCGACTACGGAAAGCGCGCGCAGGACGGCAAGCTCGGCATCGAGGAGCTCACCGGCGGAACGTTCTCGATCAGCAACGGCGGCGTGTTCGGCTCGATGCTGTCGACGCCGATCATCAACCCGCCGCAGTCGGCGATTCTCGGCGTGCACGCGACGAAGGAACGTCCGGTCGTGGAGAACGGCCAGATCGTCGTGCGCCCGATGAACTACCTCGCCGTGTCGTACGACCACCGGATCATCGACGGCCGCGAGGCCGTGCTGTTCCTCGTTTCGATCAAGGAGGCGCTGGAAGACCCGTCGCGCCTGCTCCTGGACCTGTAAGGAGCGCGCGTCCATGTCCCAGGCCTACGATGTCGTCGTGATCGGCGCCGGTCCCGGCGGCTACATCGCCGCCATCCGCGCGGCACAACTCGGAATGAACGTGGCATGCGTGGAAGGCTGGCGCAACGCCGAGGGCGAGCTCGCTCTCGGCGGAACCTGCCTGAACGTCGGCTGCATCCCCTCGAAGGCGCTGCTCGCTTCGAGCGAGGCGCGCGAGCACCTCGCCGAAGGATATGCGGAGCACGGCATCGTCGTCGACGGCATCCGCGTCGACCTCGAGAAGATGCAGGCGCGCAAGCGCGGGATCGTGCGCAAGATGACGAAGGGCATCGAGTTCCTGTTCCGCAAGAACAAGGTGACGTGGCTGCAGGGCTTCGGCCGCTTCGTCGGCTTCGAGGACGAGGTGTGCCGCCTCGAGGTCCTCGACGACGGCAACGGCGCGACGGCGCCGCAGCTGGTCGAGGCCAAGCACGTGATCATCGCCACCGGATCGCGGCCCCGCTCGCTGCCCGGGGTGGAGATCGACAACGAGATCGTCTGCGACAACGTCGGCGCGCTCGCGATGACCGAGGTGCCGAAGCGGCTCGGCGTGATCGGCGCCGGCGTGATCGGGCTCGAGCTCGGTTCGGTCTGGCGCCGGCTCGGTGCGGACGTCACCGTGCTCGAGGCGATGCCCACGTTCCTCGGCGCCGCCGACGAAGGTGTGCGCAAGGAAGCGTGGAAGCGCCTGACCGGACAGGGATTGAAGATCGAGCTGGGCGCGAAGATCGGCGCGGTCGAACGGCGCAAGAACGGCGTGCGGCTGCGCTACACGGTGGGTGAGGGCGCCGAGCAGGTGCTCGAGTGCGACCGGCTGATCGTTTCCGTCGGCCGGGCGCCGAACACCGACGGCCTCGGCCTGGACGCGATCGACCTCGCCGTCGACGAGCGCGGATTCGTGCCGGTCGACGAGCACTGCCGCACGAGCGCACCGAACGTCTGGGCGATCGGCGACGTCGTCCGTGGCCCGATGCTCGCGCACAAGGCCGAGGACGAAGGCGTCATGGTCGCCGAACGCATCGCGGGCCAGGACACGCACATCGAGTACGGGTGCATCCCGTGGGTGATCTACACGTCGCCCGAGATCGCGTGGGTCGGGCGCACCGAGGAGCAGCTGCGGCAGGAAGGCCGTGCGTACAAGGCCGGGCAGTTTCCGTTCTCGGCCAACGGACGCGCACTGGGCACCGGCCACTCGGTCGGATTCGTCAAGGTGCTTGCCGACGCGGCGACCGACGAGGTGCTCGGCGTGCACATCGTTTCGTCTGCGGCGTCCGAGCTGATCGCCGAAGCGACGCTCGCGATGGAGTTCCGTGCATCGGCCGAGGACATCGGGCGCGTGTCGCACCCGCACCCCTCGATGTCGGAGGCGTTGCGCGAGGCCGCGCTGGCGGCCACCGAACGGCGCGCGCTGAATATCTAGTGTCCGTCGTCGAGGGCTGCGCCCGGGCCTTCTCCGGGCGCGGGCATACGCCCGATGTTGCGCAGCGCGCGGCGATCGAGCGGCTGCAGCGGATGAACGACGAGTTCGTCGCGTTCAAGGCGGCGCGCTCGAACCGGCTGAAGAAGTGGATCCGTCACCCCGACGTGCCGCGCGGCGTCTGGCTGTACGGCGGCGTCGGTCGCGGCAAGAGCTTCCTGATGGACTGCTTCTACGCGGCCGTTCCGGTCGAGCGCAAGACGCGGCTGCATTTCCACGAGTTCATGCGCAGCGTCCATCGCTCGCTCGACGAGCTGAAGGGCCGGCCCGATCCGCTCGATGCCGTTGCGCGGCAGGTGGCGCGCCGCTACCGGCTCGTCTGCTTCGACGAGTTCCACGTCTCGGACATCGCCGACGCGATGATCCTCGAACGGCTGATGCGCGGGCTCTTCGCGCATGGGGTGACGTTCGTCATCACGTCGAACTACCGCCCCGACGGCCTGTATCCGGAAGGCCTGCACCGTGACCGGATCCTGCCGGCGATCGAACTGATCGAGCGCAACGTCGACGTGCTGTGCGTCGATGCCGGCGTCGACTATCGCCGCCTGTCGCTCGCCGGGGTCGACGCGTACCAGACCCCGCTGGGAGCCGGCGCCGATCGTGCGCTGCGGCAGATCTTCGCGACGCTCGCCGAGGCGCGCGACGAGGACCCCCGCTTGCTGATCGAGCACCGCGAGATCCGCGCGCTGCGCCGCGCCGGCGGCGTCGTGTGGTTCGATTTCCGCACGCTGTGCGGCGGACCGAGGTCGCAGAACGACTATCTCGAGATCGCGAGCCAGTTCCATACGGTGATCCTCTCCGGGGTGCCGAGAATGAGCGCGGCGATGGCATCGGAAGCGCGGCGCTTCGTGTGGCTCGTCGACGTGCTCTACGATCGGCGCGTGAACCTCGTCGTGTCGGCCGAATGCCCCCCGCATCAGCTCTACACCGAGGGCGTGCTCGCCAACGAGTTCCACCGCACGGTGAGCCGGCTGCTCGAGATGAACTCGCGTGAATACCTGCAGGCGCCGCGCCGCGAGGCAGGCGCCGCGCTGCACACCGGCGGCGCCGCGCTGCACGAGCAAGGCTCCGCGTGACCGACCTGGGCACGCCGGCGCGCGCCGGGCTGCGCCTCGCGTTCGCCCGCGTCGGCGTCGCGTTCGCGCTC
>JAKFES010000071.1:0-21678 GCA_036675585.1 Burkholderiaceae bacterium | reverse complement strand
CACGGCCGCATGCCCGTCGGCTCCTCGCGCCGACCGCAAACGACCCGCGTGCGTGCAGTACGTCTCGACCGATCGGCGCCGAAGCGGACTATCGTTCCGTACTCGCCCACCGCAAGAGAACGAACGGAGAACGCAAAATGCCCGGCCTGCTGCCCGACGTCGACCCCGAGGGCCTGCTCGAATACTCGGTCGTCTACACCGACCGCGCGCTGAACCACATGTCGAAGAAGTTCCAGCGCGTGATGCAGGACGTCTCGGCGATCCTGAAGGACGCGTATCGCGCGCAGTCGGCGATCATCGTTCCGGGCAGCGGCAGCTTCGGCATGGAGGCGGTCGCGCGCCAGTTCGCGACGCATCGCAAATGCCTGGTGGTGCGCAACGGCTGGTTCAGCTACCGCTGGTCGCAGATCCTCGAGATGGGCGACATCGCGTCGGAGACCGCCGTCGTGAAAGCGCGTGCCGTGCAGCCGGGGCCGCAGGCTCCGTTCGCGCCGCCGCCGCTCGACGAGGTCGTCGCGGCGATCGAGCGCACGCGGCCCGACATCGTCTTCGCGCCGCACGTCGAGACGTCGTCGGGCATCGTGCTGCCCGACGCGTACCTGCGCGCGGTGGCCGACGCGGTGCATGCGGTCGGCGGGCTGTTCGTGCTCGACTGCATCGCCTCGGGTGCGATCTGGGTCGACCAGCGCGCGATCGGCGTCGACGTGCTCGTCAGCGCGCCGCAGAAAGGGTGGAGCGGACCGGCCTGCTGCGCGTTCGTGATGCTCGGCGCGCTCGCGCGCGAGCGCATCGACGCCACGCGCAGCACGAGCTTCTCGTGCGATCTGCGCAAGTGGCTGCAGATCATGGAGACGTACGAGAACGGCGGCCACGCGTACCACGCGACGCTGCCCACCGATGCGCTGCTGCATGCGCGCGATGCGATGCAGGAGACGCAGCGCTTCGGTTTCGAGAACGCCCGCCAGGCGCAGCAACGACTGGGCGACGAAGTGCGTGCGTTGCTCGCGCGCCAGGGCTATCCGAGCGTGGCGGCGACCGGCTTCGAAGCGCCGGGCGTGGTGGTGAGCTACACCGACGACGAAGGCATCCAGTCGGGCCGCACGCTGCAATCGCGCGGCCTGCAGATCGCCGCGGGCGTGCCGCTGCAATGCGACGAGCCGGCCGACTTCCGGACGTTCCGCATCGGCTTGTTCGGCCTCGACAAGCTGGGCAACGTCGAGCGAACCGTGCGAACGCTCGAGGACGCGCTCACGCGCGCCGGCTGAGCCCGCGCCCTCAGGTCGCGACGGCGCGCGCGCGTCCGCGCAGGCTCTCGCGCAGGACCACCGCGCCGGCGGTTGCGGGCAGCACGGCGAGCAGCGCGAAACCCAGACTGTACGACCCGCCGGCGCGGATGATCTCGGCGAACAGCACCGGGCCCGACATGCTGCCGGCGAAGGTGAAGAACTGCGACGCGCCGGCCACCGTCGCGAGGTCGGCGCGCTGCGCGGCGGTGCGGGCGAGTTCGGCGAAATACACGCCGTTCCACCCCATCCCGGTCGCCGCGCAGAAGATCGCCGCGGCGACGATCCAGCCCTCGGGCGTCTGCGGCGTCAGCAGCGCGAGCGCGACGCACGAGCCCGCCATCGCGAGCCCGAGCGCGCCGAGCAGTCGCGCCGAATCGACCCAGCGGTCGGCGACGTAGCCGAGCGCGATGCGCGCGCCGGTGCTGACCACCTGCGCGCCGGCCAGGATCCCCGCCGACCACGCCAGCGAGTGACCGAGCTGCAGGTTCAGCAGCGAAACGAGGAACGTGACGAACGCGAGTTGCGTGCACGCGAAGGTCAGCGACATCAGGCTCAGCCGCCGCAGCGGGGGATCGCGCAATACCGCCCACAACGCGGCCGCGCCGCCGCGTGCCGGTTGCGACGGCGGGTCGGCCGCGTCGGGCGCGACGTACGGTTCGGTCGAGGCGCGCGCTTCGCTCGACGCGACGTTCAGCGGCTCGGCCGACCAGTCGGCGTCGGGCGCGCGCGTCGCATCGCGTGCGCGCGAAGCGCGCGCGGCATCGAGCCGGCGCACCGTCGGCAGCAGCGCCGCGGCGAGCGCGATGCAGGCGAGGCCGGCGACGACGACCGAGGGCCGCCAGCCGATGCTCGACAGGCCCCACGGCAGGAACAGCCCGGCGAGCGCGACGCCGAGCGGCACGCCGGTCTGCTTGATCGAGAAGAACAGCCCGCGGCGTGCGCGCGGTGAATGCCGTTCGAGCAGCAGGGTCGACGCCGGGTTGATCACGCCGTATCCGACGCCGATCGTGACGGCCGCGGCGATCAGCGCCGACGTGTATCCCGCGGTCGCCGCGATGGCGCCGAGCGCGCACGCGAGCATCGCGGCCTGGCTGATGCGCACGGCGCCGAACGCCGCGATGCCGCGGCCGCTCCACAGCCCGCTGAGCATGGCCATCAGGTAGGCGAGACCGACGAACAGCCCGACGCGCTCGGGCGAAAAGCCGAGCCGTGGCGCAACGACCGGCGCGAGCACCGACGGTGCGGTCAGCACGAGGCTGGCGAGCATCTGCACGCCGAGCGTCACGGACAACGCGAGCAGGGGCCGGGTGTTCGGAGAGTGGGCGGAAGGACGAACGGGCATGCTCGAAGCGCGAAGGCGAGCGTCGCGCGCGCCCCGCGAAGTCCCAGTGTATCGCCTCGCATACCCACCCCAGTATTGACCGGAGCATGACCGCGATCAATTCCGGCCGCTCGCCGTTCCGCTACGTTCCGGAAAACGGGGCCCCCGTCCCGGGGAGGAGAACGCGATGAATGCATCGGAAGCGTGCGGGCGGTCGAGGCGCGAGTGGCTCTCCGGTGCGGCGACGCTCGCCGCGGCGGCGTCGCTCGGTGCGGCGGCCCCGAAGGCGCAGGCCGCGCGGGTTTCGTCCCACGCGCGGATCGTGATCGCCGGCAGCGGCCTCGGCGGCCTCGCGGTGGCCAATCGGCTCGCGCGGGCGCTCGACGGGGCGCGCATCACGATCGTCGATGCGAAGCAGGAGCACAACTACCAGCCGGGATACACGCTGGTGGCCACCGGCGTCTGGCCGACCGACAAGGTGCGCGACGCAAACGCGACGTTCGTCCCGGGCGGAGTCGAGTGGGTCCGCGAGGCGGTCGCCGCTTTCGATCCCGCCGCGAACCGCATCGAGACGGCGAGCGGCCGTTCGATCGAGTACGACTATCTGGTCGTCGCGACCGGGCTGCATCTCGATTACGCGCAGATCGAAGGCATGGACGTGGCCGCCATCGGCACGAACGGACTGGGCAGCGTGTACGCCAGCGCGCGCGCCGCCGAGGCGACGTGGCACGCGATGGACGCGTTCCGCGCGAAGGGCGGCGACGCCGTGATGACGCTGCCGTCGACGCCGCTCAAGTGCGCGGGGGCGCCGCTGAAGATGACGTTCATGGTCGTCGACCGGCTGCGGCAGGCCGGAACGCGCGACCGGTCGACGGTTCGTTTCCATTCCGCGCTGCCCACCGACACGGTGTTCGGCGTGAAGGCGGTCAACGACAACGTGCTCGCGCGCTGGCGTTCGCTCGGCGTCGAGACCGAATACCTGAGCAGGCTGGTCGCGGTCGATCCGGGCGCGCGGCGCGCGGTCTTCGCCTCGCCGGAGGGCGAGCGAACCGAGCAGCCGTACGACTTCCTGCACGTCGTACCGCCGATGCGCGCGATCGACGCGGTGAAGAACAGCGAGCTCGCCTGGCAGGAGGGTCCTTTCGCGCCGGGCGGATGGCTCGAGGTCGATCCGCGCACGTTGCGCCATCGCCGCTTTCCGAACGTGTTCGGCATCGGCGACATCAACGGCACGGGGCGCGGCAAGACCGCCGCGACCGTGAAGAAGAGTGCGCCGATCGTCGCCGCCAACCTGGTCGACGCGATCGCGGGGCGCGAGCCGGCGGGGCAGTTCGACGGATACACCTCGTGTCCGCTGCTGGTGCGCGAAGGCTCGGCGATGCTGGTCGAGTTCGATTACGACGGCAAGCTCACGCCGACGCTGCCTTTCGTCGACCCGCTGCAGGAGAGCTGGGCGGCGTGGGTCATGAAGACCCGCCTGCTCAAGCCCGCGTATCTCGCGGTTCTGCGCGGTCGCGTCTGAAGGAGCGCAACGATGTACGAGATCTGGCTCGGATTGAATATCGTCGCCGAAATCGTCGCGGAACAGGCGACCTGGGCGGTCGTCGCGTGGGTCGCCTTCGTCGTGCTCGTTGCCGCCGCCGCGCGCGGCCGACGCGCGCACTGGAAGCATGGCGGGCGATATGCGTTGTGGGCCGCGCTCGCGGTGGGCGCCGTCACGTTCGCTCTCGTGCCCGGTGCGAGCGGTGCATCGTTCGCGGACCTGTCGTACGCGGTCGACTGGGCCTTGCTCGTCGCGCTGGCCGTCGCGGCCGGTGCGATCGCCGCGGCGTTCGCATGGCCCGCGGCCGCACTCGCGCTGCATCGGGCCGAGCGCGCGTCGGCACGCGCCGGCGGGCCTCCCGGGCAACGCAGGAGCGCCTGAGCGCCCCGAACCTGCGCTACGCTTGCCGGATGCCGGCGATGCAAGGGGGTTCGGGATGGAGCGAAGCGCGATGCGCGCGCGCGCTGCGGCGCGCGCTCGACACGGATGGGCCGTCGTCGCGGTGCTGATCGCCGCCGCGGTCCTGGCTGGTTGTGCCGCGCTCGTTCCCGGCGGCGAGCGCCGCCCTCCGGTCGTCTTCGTCCACGGCAACGGCGACAGCGCCGCGGTGTGGACCACGACGCTGTGGCGCTTCGAATCGAACGGCTGGCCGCGCGCGCGGCTGTACGCGATCGACTTCCCCTACCCGCAGGCGCGCGACGACGACGCCACGCCGCAGCCCGGCCGCTCCTCGAGCGTCGACCAGATGCGGTTCCTCGCCGAGCAGGTCGAGCACGTGCGCGCGCGCAGCGGCGCTTCGCGCGTCGTGCTCGTCGGACATTCGCGCGGCGGCTACGCGATTCGCAATTACGTCGAGAACGGGGGCGCCGGGAAGGTCTCGCACGTGATTCTCGCGGCGACGCCGAACCACGGCGTCTGGGCCGGCGAGTTCCTTCCCGGCAGCGAGTTCAACGGCAACGGGCCGCTGCTCGTCGCGCTGAACGCGCCGCGCGGTCCGCGCGCGCTCGAAGTGACGCCGGGGCCGAAATGGATGACGCTGCGCTCCGACGGCAACGACAAGTACGCGCAGTCCGACGGCCGCTGGCTCGGGCGACCCGATCTCGCGACCGGCGTCGACGCCTCGGGGCCGGCGCTCAAGGGCGCGCGCAACGTGGCGCTGGGCCCGGTCGACCATCGCGAGGCGGGCTTCGGCCCGCGCGCGTTCGAGCACATGTGGCGCTTCCTCACCGGCGACTGGCCGGTACGCGCGGCGATCGTTCCCGAATCGGCGCCGACGCTCGACGGGCGCCTCTGGACGCCGGGAACGAACCTTCCGCTCGCCGGCGCGCAGATCGAGGTCTACGAGGTCGCGCCTTCTACCGGAGAGCGACTCGGTTCTGCCGTGCATGCGACGACGACCGGCGCCGACGGTCGCTGGGGGCCGATGCCTTCGCGACCCGACGCGCCGTACGAGTTCGTCGTGCGCGCACCGGGCTTCGCCGTCACGCACGTCTATCGCTCGGCGTTTCCGCGCTCCTCGCGCCTGGTGCACCTGGAGCCGGTGACGCTGACCGACGTGCAGAAGCAGGCCGGAAGCGTGATCACGATGACGCGCCCGCGCGGCTATTTCGACCGACAGCGCGACCGGATGAGCCTCGACGGCGCGCCGCTACCCGGCGTGCCGCCGGACGGAGCGGGCGTGTCGTCGTCGACGCTGGTGCTGGCGCCGGCGCCGGTGCGCACCGTCGTCGCCGAATTCAACGGCGAGCGGATCGCGGCGCGCACCTGGCCGGCGGGCGAGAACGAGGCCGTCGTCGTCGAGCTGCACTACTGAGCGCTTTTCTCGGCCTGCAGCGCCTTCTGCACCGACGGGCGCTGCTCGATGCGTTTCAGGTAGGCGCCGAGGTTGGCGCGCGCCGACAGGTCGATCTTCATCGGCACGGTCCAGCGCGTGACGACGAACAGGTACGCGTCGGCCACCGTGAAGTCGTCGCCGAGCAGGTACTGCCGGCCCTCGAGCTGGCCGTCGACCCACGCGTAGCGCCCGGCGAGCTTTTCGCGGTTCAGTGCCTTGGCTTGCTCCGGGTACGCCGGGTTGAACAGCGGGCTGAACTGCTTGTGCAGCTCGCTCGAGACGAAGTTCAGCCATTCCATCACGCGGTAGCGCGGCATCGTTCCGGCCGGCGGCGCGAGCCTGCGCTCGGGCACCTGGTCGGCGATCCACTGCAGGATCACCGACGCCTCGGTCAGCCGCGTGCCGTCGTCGAACTCGAGCAGCGGAACCGAGCCCTTGGGGTTGATCGTGTAGTAATCGGTGCCGTCGGCGAGCGCGTGCGTCTTCGTGCTGGCGAGCACCGCTTCGAACGGCAAGCCGGCTTCGTGAAGCGCGATGTGCGTGGACAGCGAGCAGGCGCCCGGCGAGTAGTACAGCTTCATCGGATGGAACCTCCTGGACCAGAGATGGAAACGGGAAAGCGCGACGACCCCGCGACGACCGTGGGGCCGGCGCCGTCTACGGCGCGTCGCGCGCCTCGAGCAGGCATTGTGCGAGTTCGGCGAAGCCTGCCCCCGCGCGGGAAGGGGTAATCCACGCCGGCATCGCGTCGAGCCGGTCGGCGAACGCCATCACGTTCGCCACGCCGACGGCGTTGGGGAAAAAGGCGAACATCGGCGCGTCGTTGGGCGAATCACCGACGAACACGCAGCGCGCACGCTCGTCGGCGTCATCGACGTCGATGCCGAACTGCTCGCGCATCATCAACCGCGTCGTCTCGAGCTTGTCCCAGTCGCCGAACCAGCCGTTGACGTGGATCGAGCTCACTTTCGCGTTCATCCCCGCTGCGCGCATGCGGGCGACGATCGCGTCGACGGCGTGCGGCGCGAGCGGCGCGACGTCCTCGCGGAAATCGATGGCGACGTCGTACAGCCGGCAGAACTGATCGGAAGCGAGCGCGCAGCCCGGCACCTCGCGCACGATGCGCTCGGCCACCGCGCGCAGGCGCGTCGCGTTCGCCGCGCGCGCGGCGGCGTCGAGCCGGTGGCGTGCGCGCAGCTTGCCCGCCGCGTCGTCGCGCCACATCCAGAACGCGCCGTTCTCGCCGACCACCGCGTCGACCGGCCACATGCGCGCGATGTGATCGCACCACCCGGCGGGCCGTCCGGTCACCGGCACGACGCGCAGGCCCGCTTCGCGCATCGACGCCAGCGCCTCGTAGGCGCGCGCGGTGATGCGACCTTCGGTGCTGATCGTGTCGTCGATGTCGGCGAAGACCGTGTGCACGCGGCCGGCCTCGGCGGCCGGCCACTCGCGCAGCGGCCGCGGTGTCGGCGCGCTCATTCGAGCTCGATCAGCACCGGCTGATGATCCGATGCCTGCGTCGCCGCGTCGACGCGCAGCGTGCGCAGCCGCGGCGCGAGGTCGGCGCTGGCGAAGACGTAGTCGCAGGTGTGCGGCTGCGGCCACTGCTCGCGGTCGTGCACGCCGTTCGTGTGCTGGTGCGCCTCGCCCGGATGCAGCTGCTGCCACGCGTCGAGCCACTCCGGCGTGCCGTCGTCGAAAGGCTCGCGGATGCGCGCGTGCAGCGGGTCGTCGGGGCGGAAATTGAAGTCGCCGGTGAGGATCGCCGACACCGTTCGTGCGGCGCCGCCGAACGGGCTGTCGGCGTCGTCGTGCGGGGCGCCGGCGCGCGCATGGCCGCATGCCTCGGCGTGCCGTGTCCGGATCGCCTCGACCTGTGCGGCGCGCTGCAGGCCCGAGTAATACTCGAGGTGCGTCGTCATCACCCGCAGCGGTCCGAACGGCGCCTCGATCGTCGCCTCGACGAGCATGCGCGGCATGCTCTTCGCCTGCGGGTCGCACGGCCACGGCAGCTGGAAACGAAGCGCCTGCAATACGGGCAGTCGCGACAGGACGAGGTTGCCGAATGCGCGACGCTCGCCCGGCCTCGCGCCGCGGCCGCGCGCGATCACGTCGACCGGCGCGCCGGGAATCGCCGTGTAGTCGGGCAGCAACCCGGCCAGGCGTGCGAACTGGTTCTCGCCGCGGCTGCCCGGCAGCGCCGCAAAGTTCGCCGCCACTTCCTGCAGGCACAGGACGTCGAAGTCGGCGAGCGCGCGCGCGTGCTCGACGATGCGTTGCGGGTCGACGCGGCCGTCGACGCCGCGGCACCACTGCACGTTCCAGGTGATCAGCTTCACGATCGGCTCCGGTCGCGCTCGGGCGGTTCTCAGCGGATTCCCGCGCGCATGAACGACTGGACGAATTGTCGCTGGAACAGCAGGAATCCGACGAGCAGCGGCGCCGAGGTCATCAGCGTCGCCGCGGTGATGATCGACCAGTCGACGCCCTGGTCGGTCGACGAGAACACCTGCAGCCCGACGGTGAGCGGGCGCGTCTCGACCGAGTTCGTGATGATCAGCGGCCACAGGAAGTTGTTCCAGTGATAGCTGACCGACACGAGTGCGTACGCCAGGTAGATCGGCCGCGCGAGCGGCACGTAGACTTTCAGCAGGACCTGCAACGGGCCCGCGCCTTCGACGCGCGCGGCTTCGTCGAGCTCGCGCGGCACCGTCTTGAACGTCTGGCGCAGCAGGAAGATGCCGAAGCCGGAGGCGAAATACGGCAGGCCGATGGCGACGATCGTGTCGCGCAACCCGAGCTTGTTCATCGTTGCGTAGTTCTCGACGATGAGCACGTCGGGCATCACCATCAGCTGCAGCAGCACGAGGAAGAACAGCAGGTCGCGGCCGCGGAACTCGAAGCGTGCGAACGCGTAGGCGGCGAGCGTGCCCAGCACGAGTTGTGCGGCGAGGACCATCGACACCAGCAGGAACGTGTTCAGGAAATAGCGCGCGAACGGCGCGGCGTTCCACGCGTCGACGAAGTTCTGCAGCGTGAGCGGCGCGCCGAGCTCGAAGCGCGTCGAGAATTCGGGCGGATGGAAAGCCGTCCAGAACGCGTAGACGAGCGGCAGGATCCACAGCAGCCCGAGCAGCCACGCCGCGACGGTTTCGAGCGCATGCGCGAACGGATGACGACGGAATCCGGCGCTGCCGCTCATTGGTAATGGATCCTGCGGTCGAGCCAGCGGAATTTCACCAGCGCGGTGAAGCCGAGGATCGCGAGCACGACGACGGTGAGCGCGGCGGCGTACGCCGAATCCCAGAAACTGAATCCGACCTCGTAGATGTAGTAGAGCAGCAGCGTGCTCGCGTTGTCGGGGCCGCCGCGCGTCATCACGAAGAGCTGGTCGATCATGCGCACCGAGTTGATCAGCGCATTGATCAGCACGAACAGCGTCGTCGGCATCAGCAGCGGAAAGAGCACGCGCCAGAAGTACTGCGCGCGCGACGCGCCTTCGAGCGCCGCGGCCTCGGCGAGCGTCGGCGAAACCTGCTGCAGCGCCGCCAGGTAGAAGATCATGAAGAACCCGGCTTCCTTCCAGATCGACACGACCATGATCGCGCCGAGCGCGGTGTCGCGATCGCCGAGCCAGTTGTGGCTCGGAAACCCGAGCGCCTGCGTGACCTGCTCGAGCAGCCCGTACTGCGGCGTGTAGAAGAACAGCCAGATGTTCGCCACCGCGATCATCGGCAGCACGGTCGGCGTGAAATACGCGAGCCGCAGGAACCCGCGGCCCGCGATCTTGCCGTTGACCCACAGCGCCATCGCGATCGCCAGCGCGATCGACGTGGGGATCGTTCCGAGCGCGAACCACAGGTTGTTCCACAACGCCTGCCAGAACACGTCGTCTTCGAGCATCAGCTGGTAGTTCTCGGTGCCGACCCAGACGGCCGGGCGCGAACCCTTCGGTGTCGAAAACAGGCTGTGCCAGGCGGTGGCCGCCGCCGGCCAGTGCGTGAACGCGACCAGCAGGACCATCGCCGGCAGCAGCAGCAGCCAGGCGACGACCTGTGCCTGCAGGTTTCGCGGCGCGAAGCGCGCTTCGCGCTGGGCGACGACGACGGCCATGCGTCCGGACTCAGCGCCGGTACGCGCGCAGGATGCGATCGGCTTCGCGCTGCGAATCCTTCATCGCCTGGTCCGGCGTCTTCGCACCGGTGAGCGCGGCCTGCAGCCCGTCGTTCAGCGCCTTGGTCACGCGCTGGTTCTCGTGCGTCGACAGCTCGGCGACCGAGAATTCGAGCTGGTCGCGGGCGACGGTGGCCTGCGGCACTTCCTGCACGTATTTCTTCATCGCGTCGGTTTCCCACGCCGCCGGCGTGACCGCGACGTAGCCGGTCGCGATGCTCCATTGCGCCGCGCGCTCGGGCGCGGTCGCCCAGCGCGCGAAGCGGATCGCCGCCTGCTGCTCTTCGGGCGAGGTCTTGTTGAAGACGTAGAAGTTGCCGCCGCCGGTCGGGCTGCCTCGCCGCTTCTTCTCGGGCAGCATCGCGACGCCGAACGGAAAGCCCGCATTGGCGCGGATGTTGGTCAGGTTGCCGGTCGTCGTCCAGATGATCGCGGCTTTCTTCTCGAAGAAATCCTTCGGCGTCGTGCCCCACTCGATGACGCCGCCCGGCATGACCCTGTGCTTCGCCGACAGGTCGACCCAGTACTGCAGCGCCTCGACCACCGCGGGCTCGTCGAACCGGGTTTCGGTTCCGGCCTCGTTCATCAGCACGGCGCCGTTCGGTGTCGTCAGGCCCTGGAAGAGCCAGTACGGAAAGCCCGACGAGGGGATCTTCACGCCCCATTGCGAGACGTTACCGCTGGCGTCGGTCCGGGTCAGCTTCTTGCCGAACTCGACGAGCTCGTCCCAGTTGCGCGGGCCCTTCTCGGGATCGAGCCCCGCTTCGCGGAACAGGTCCTTGTTCCAGTACATCACGATCGTCGAGCGCTGGAACGGAACCCCCCAGGTCTTGCCGCCGGTGCGGCTGTTCATCATGAACGCCTGGTAGAAGCCGTCGAGCCACTGCTTGCCGTCGGCGCCGGCGAGCCCGTCGATCGGGACGATCGCGTCCTCGTCGATCAGCGTGAACATGTCGGTCGACAGCAGCACCGCCAGGCTCGGCGGCTGGCCGCTCTTGAACGCGGTCAGCGCCTTGACGATGCTCTCCTGGTACGTGCCGGCGTAGACCGGCTTCACGCGGATGTCGGGATTCTCCTTCTCGAAATCGGCGGCCATCTGGTCGATCGTCTTCGTGACCGGGCCGCCGACGGCGACCGGGTAATAGAAGGTGAGCTCGACCGGCTTCTGCGCGTGCGCGGCCGGCAGCGCGCCGGCGAGCAGCGATGCGCCGATCGCCTGCAGCAATCTTCTTCTCATGACGGAACACTCCTCGGTTGGGGAACGGCCTGGATCCGGATGTCGTCGCGCCGCCGGCCCGTCGCGGCGTCGAAGAAATGCTGGGCGTCTTCGTCCCAGTCGAGCGAAACCGCTTCGCCCGCGGCGATCTCGAGCCGGCCGGGCACGCGCGCGGCGACGGTGTCGTCGCCCGCGCTCGCGTCGGGCGCCCACTCCGCGCGCTGCGCGCTGCAGGTCACGATCGTGTCGGCGCCGAAATACTCGGCGCTCTGCACGATTGCACGCAGCCGCCCGCTGCGCCCGAGCCGCACGTGCTCGGGGCGCACGCCGACGCGAAGATCATCGCGGTGCCCGATCGTGAACACGTTCATCGGCGGCGTGCCGATGAAGCGCGCGGCGAAGATCGTCGCCGGACGCGCGTAGAGCTCGGCGGGCGGGGCGTCCTGCACGATGCGCCCGGCGTCGAGGAGCACGACCTGGTCGGCCATGCTCATCGCCTCGGTCTGGTCGTGCGTCACGTAGACCATCGTGATGCCGAGCTTGCGCTGCAGCGCGCGGATCTCGCGGCGCATCT
Source organism: Burkholderiaceae bacterium (assembly GCA_036675585.1). GTDB lineage: Bacteria > Pseudomonadota > Gammaproteobacteria > Burkholderiales > Burkholderiaceae_E > Zeimonas. The sequence goes on along the minus strand of JAKFES010000071.1, from coordinate 9,728 downwards.
CCTGGCGCAGCTTCGCGTCGAGGTTCGACAGCGGCTCGTCCATCAGGCACACCGGCGTCTCGGCGATGATCGCGCGCCCGAGCGCGACGCGCTGCTGCTGGCCGCCCGAGAGCTGCGAGGGCTTGCGATCGAGCAGCGCCGACAGGCCGAGCAGTTCGCTCACGCGCTCGAGACGCGCTGCGCGCTCGGCCGCCGGCTCGCGGCGCACCTTGACGCCGAACAGGATGTTCTCGCGAACGTTCAGGTGCGGGAAGAGCGCGTACGACTGGAACACCATCGAGATGCGCCGTTTCGCCGGCGGCAGGTCGGTGACGTCGCGCGCATCGATCCGGATGCGCCCGCTCGTCGGCGTGTCGAGCCCCGCGATCATCCGCAGCGTGGTCGACTTGCCGCAGCCGGAGGGGCCGAGCAGGACGACGAAGCGGCCGCTGCCCGCCAGGAAGCTCGCGTCGTCGACGGCGATCGTCGGGCCCCAGTGCTTGCTCACGTGTTCGAGGGACAAGGTGCTCATGTCGGTGTAATCCGGAATTCCAGCACCGTTTCGTTACGACTCCATGTCTGCGCGAGCCGGCTCGCGTTCTCGCGCCTGCGCGAGCGGATCGTCATCCGGTATTCGTAGATCCGCCCGTCGTTGTCGAGCCGGTAGCTCAGGTTGCTCACGCTGAAGCCGTGCGCGGCGATCACGCGGCACAGGTCCGCCTCGGTGGGCGCCTGCTCGCGGCGGAAGCTCACGTAGTGGTACGCGTAATAGAACACCGGCAGCAGCGATTCGATCCAGCGGAACAGCGACAGCGCGCAGATCGTCAGCAGCGTGCCGACCACGACCGGGAAATAGAAGCCGATTCCGGCGAGGATCCCGATGGCCGCCGTGATCCAGATCGACGCCGCCGTGGTGAGCCCGCGCACCGACAGGCCTTCCTTCATGATCACGCCGGCGCCGAGGAAACCGATGCCGGTCATGATGCCCTGCGCCATCCGCGTCGGGTCGATGCGAACGACGTCGGCGCCCGCATTGGGGAACCACAGCGACTGGTACATCGTCACCAGCATCAGCAGGGCCGACGACATGCACACCAGCACGTGCGTGCGGAACCCGGCCGGACGCCCGTGGTAGCTGCGTTCGATGCCGATCAGTCCGCCGGCGAGCACCGAAACCATCAGGTGCGAGACGATGTCGATCATGTCCCGATCGATCACGCCGAATACGAGGCTCATCCGGTTTTCTCCAGTGCGCCGAACGCCTGCGTGAAGCGCTCGCGCCGGGCGGCGCTCATGTGCAATCCCGCCTTCGAGCGCCGCCACAGCACGTCGTCGGCGCTGTGCGCCCATTCGCGCTCGACGAACCAGTGCAGTTCGCGCTCGTACAGGCCGCCCCCGTAGTCCTCGCCCAGCGACGCGATCGTCGTCGCGTCGCCGAGCACTTCGCCGGCGAGCGTGCCGTGTCGCCGGAACAGCGCGTCGAGCAACCGGGCCGGCAAGCGCCCATAGTGCGCGTGCAACGCGCTGCGCGCGGCGGGCGGATCGGACGGCGCGCCGGGCAGCGGCTCGGTGTGCGTCCAGGCGCCGCGCCGGTACGCCAGGTGCGTGGCCAGGCGCTCGAGCGCGGCTTCGGCCAGGCGCCGGTACGTGGTGATCTTGCCGCCGTACAGGTCGAGCTGCGCGGCGCCGTCGAAAACGCGCAGCTCGAGCGTGTAGTCGCGCGTGATCCCGGACGGATCGTTCGATCCGTCGTCGTACAGCGGTCGCACGCCCGAGTAGCTCCAGACGACGTCGCTCTCGGCGAGCGGGTGCGCCAGGTAGCGGTTGACCGCGCGCAGCAGGTAGCGGATCTCGTCGCGCTCGATCGTTCGCGCCTGCTCGATCGTGTCGACGCGCAGGTCGGTCGTTCCGATCAGCGTGAACTCTTCCTCGTACGGGATCGCGAACACGACGCGCCGATCGTCGTTCTGCAGGATCAGTGCGTGCGCGTGCGGATGGATGCGCCGGACGACGATGTGGCTGCCCTTGACGAGCTGGACCGACGCGCGCGGCGAGCGCCCGCCCGCCGCGGCGGCCACCGACTCGACCCACGGGCCGGCCGCGTTGACGAGCGTGCGCGCGACGACGACTTCGCGACGGCCGTCGGCGCGCTCGAGCGTTGCACGCCAGCGACCGCCTTCGGGCTTCGCCCCGACGAATCGCGTGCGCGGATAGAGCGTCGCGCCGTGTGCGGCGGCCGAGCGCAGGTTCAGGATCACGAGTCGCGCATCGTCGACCCAGGCGTCGGAATAGCCGTAGCCGCTGCGGTAGCGCGGCGCGAGCGCGGCGCCCCAGCCGTCGGCGTGCAGGTCCAGCGCCTCGGACTTCGGCAGGCTGATCCGTCCGCCGATCCGGTCGTACAGCAGCAGCCCGGCGCGGATCATCCAGCCGGGGCGCAGCCCGTCGGCGTGCGGCATCACGAAGCGAAGCGGCCAGGCGAGGTGCGATGCGATGCGCAGCAGCACTTCGCGTTCGGCGAGCGCTTCGGAGACGAGCCGGAACTCGAGATGCTCCAGGTAGCGAAGCCCGCCGTGGATGAGCTTCGTGCTCGCCGACGAGGTCGCGCCGCCGAAGTCGCCCTGTTCGGCGAGCGCGACCGCCACGCCGCGCCCGGCCGCGTCGCGCGCGATGCCCGCGCCGTTGATCCCCCCGCCGACGACGAGCAGGTCGAACTCGCGCGGCGCGCTCATCGCGGTTCGCACGCAGCGCTCATCGTCGTTCGCACGCAGCGCTCAGGACGCGTCCGGCGCCGGTGCGGGCGCTTCGGCGTCTTTCGGCGTGCGGGCCGGCCGCTTCGTTGCCGCGACGTCGAGCACGAGCCGCGCCGTCGGTTCGTCGACGATCAGCGTGTGCACGAAGCCGCCGGCGAGCGCGGCGCGGATCCCGTCGACCTTGCCGGTGCCCGAGACGACGCAGATCGATTGCCGCGTGCGGAACAGCGCGAGGTCGGGGCCGCTCGCGCGCGCGTTCAACGCGATGTCGCGGTAGCTGCCGTCGGCGCGGAAGAACACGGTGGCGATGTCGCCGACCACGCGCTCGCGCCGCAGGCTCCTGCGGTCGGCCGGCTCGAGGAACCCGCCGGCGTGGACCTGGCTGGGCACCTCGCTGGAGAACGCGCCGATGCTGAACAGCAGCAGGTCGGCGCGCTGCTGCAGGTCGAGCAGGCGGCGAACGCCGCGTTCGCGCCACAGGGCGGTCTTCGTTTCCGGGTGGTCGAAGAACGCGGGCACGGGAAACGCGTGCGCGCGCGCGCCGTAGTTCGATGCGAAGCGCAACAGCAGGTCGGTGCCGAAGGCGTTGTCGATGCTTTGCGGCGTTCCCGCCCCGTTGAGCGCGACGAAATCGACGTTGCGGGTCGGCTTCGGCTTGAGCCGCTCGGAAACCTTGCGCACCGTCGTGCCCCAGGCAATGCCGACGACCTGACCGCCCGAGACGACCTCGTTCAGGTAGCCGGCGGCGTCGGCGGCGACGCGTTCGAGCCATTCGGCCTCCGGCACCGATTCGGACACCGGGACGATGCGCACGGCGCGCACGCCGAAGCGTTCGCGCAGTTGCGCCTCGATCTTCCCCGGCTCCTCGGCCGGATCGTGCACGCGGATCTCGACGAGTCCGTGCTCGTGCGCCCACGAGAGCAGCCGCGAGACGGTCGAGCGCGACGTGCGCAGTTCGTCGGCGATCTGCTCGGTCGTCATCCGCTGGTAGTAATAGAGCCGGGCCACGCGCACGGCGAGGTCGGCGTGGCGGATCGGCGCGTCGCTCATGCACGCATTTTCATCTTGTTTGCACGAACGTGCAACAAACCCGGGCGTGCAGGCCGGCAAGCGGGCCCGCGCATCGGCGGCGCGGTGCATCGAGCGTGCGAGACTGTACGCATCGCCGCCCCCCGTCGCCTGCCCATGAAAGCCCCGATCCGCGAAGTCATGAAGATCTTCGGCGCCGGCCTGCTCGCCGCGCTTCCGCTGGCGGCGACCGTGCTGATCGTCGTCTGGGGGGCGCGGCTGATCGTCGACTGGGTCGGCCCCGGCAGCCTCTTCGGCGGCCTCCTCGTCTCGATCGGGCTCGGCATCACCGCCTACGAGTTCGTCGCCTACCTGATCGGGGTCGCGATCGTGCTGCTTGCCATTTTCCTGCTCGGGGTCGTCGTGCGTACGCGGCTGCGCACGGTGCTCGAGGAGATGCTCGAGGGCGTCGTGCAGCGCATCCCGGTCGTGCGCAGCGTCTACGAGACCGCGCGCCGCTTCGTCGACCTGATCGCGCAGCGCGAACGCGAGGGACTGCGCTCGATGAGCCCGGTGTGGCTGCATTTCGGCGGCGCGAACGGCGTCGTCGTGCTCGGGCTGCTTTCCACGCCCGAGCCGGTGCGCATCGGCGATCGCGAGTACCTGGCGGTGCTCGTGCCGACTGCGCCGGTACCGGTCGGCGGCGGGCTGCTCTACGTGCCGCCCGAATGGGTGCGCGAGGCCGAACTGGGCGTGGAGGCGCTCACCAGCATCTACGTGTCGATGGGGATCACGTCGCCGCAGCACATCGGCGTCGAACGAGGGGCGTCGCCGAGCACCGAGCCGACGAGCCCGGCGTAGCGCGACCCTTCGCCGCGCGGCTCGGGTTCCGCGCGCCTCAGACGCCCCAGGTCACGTCCTTGCCGGCCTTGTGCGCCTGCGTGAGCATCTCGATGAACGGGAATGCGCGCTGCGCGAGCGACACCGGATAGGGATCGTGGTCGGTCGGATCGGTGTCGTCGGCCTTTGCACCGCTCGCGCCCGTGCTTCCCACGGACCCGGCAGGCGCAGCGGCAGGCGCGACGCCGCGCGCACTCGCGCCCGGCGTGCCGAACTCCATCGCACGCCGCTCGGCGCGCAGCGCTTCGCGTTCCTGCTCGATCGCGCGATTCAACGCATCGATCGCGCCGGGCATCTGGTCGACCGTGATGATCCCGGTGCGGCCGGGCGCCTTGCCGACGATCTGCAGGATCCATTCGGCAACCGCCCTGGTCATGATGACCGAGCCCGTGGCTCGCGACTTGAACTCGTAGATCATGTGGACCTCCGATCCGCACCCGTGGGCATTGATACCATTATCGGATGAACTTTCCCGTCGTGACGCGCCCGCGCACGCGCTGGCCGGTCTTCGGCGCACTCGCTCCCGTCCTCGCCTTCGCGCTGTCCGCGTGCCAGCCTTCGTACAACTGGCGCGAGATCCAGGAACCCGACGCCGGTTACCGGATCCTGTTGCCGGCCAAGCCGGTCTCGATGACGCGCCCGATCGACCTCGACGGCCTGAAGGTCACGATGTCGATGACCGGTGCACGCGTCGGCGAGACGATGTTCACGGTCGGCGCGGTCGCGCTGCCCGCCGCGCAGCCCGATCTGCGCGAGAAGGCCACCGGCGCGATGCGCACGGCGATGGTCCGCAATCTGCAGGGTCATGAAACGCGGTCCACGCAAGTCGAGGTCCCGGTGCTCGACGGCGCGGGCCGGCGTATCGGCAGCGTGACCGGATCGCACATCGACGTCGAGGGCCGCGTCGACGGAAAGCCCTCGCACATGAGCGCGACTTTCGTCGCGCGCGGCGCCCGCGCATGGCAGGCGGTGATGATCGCCCCGGCGTCCGACCCGGAAATCGCGAAGCTGTTCCACGACTCGCTGCGGATCGCCGAGTGAGCGCGGTCCTGGCGGCTCCGGCCGCGATCCGCGTCTTCCTGGCATTCGCCAGCGGCTACTTCATGTCGTACGGGCTGCGCTCGGTCAACGCGGTGATCGCGCCCGAGCTGATCGACGAGTTCGGCCTGACCAACGCGCAGCTCGGTTCGCTGTCGTCGGCGTATTTCCTGGCGTTCGCCGCGGTGCAGATGCCGCTCGGCGTGCTGCTCGACCGCTTCGGGTCGCGCCGCGTCGATTCGACGCTGCTGCTGATCGCCGCCGCCGGCTGCGCCGTGTTCGCGCTCGCGCAGTCGGCGTCGATGCTGTGGATCGGCCGCGCGCTGATCGGCGTCGGCGTCGCCGGCGCATTGATGGCGTCGCTGCGCGCGTTCCGCTTCTGGTACGCGCCGCACCGCCAGCAGCAGCTCACCGCGTGGATGCTGGTCGCCGGCACGCTCGGTGCGCTGTCGACGACGGTCCCGGTGCAGTGGGCGATGCCGGCGATCGGCTGGCGCGGCGTGTTCTGGGTCTCGGCGGCGCTGCTGTGCGCGACCAGCGCGGCGATCTTCCTCCTGCTGCCCGGCGACGAGCCGGTACCCGCCGGGCGCGACGACGAGTCGTCGTGGGCCGTCTATCGGCAGGTCTTCTCCGACCGGTATTTCTGGCGCTTCGGCGTCGTCTCGCTCACCGTGCAGGCGAGCTTCGTCGCGTTCCAGGGGCTGTGGGTCGGGCCGTGGCTGCGCAAGGTGCTCGGCATGGGCGCCGACGAAGCCGCGCAGGCGCTCTTCGTCTTCAACCTGGTGCTGATGCTCGGCTACCTCGGTCTGGGCATCGCCGTCCCGCGCCTGATCGCGCGCGGCTGGACGACGGTGCGCGTGGTCGCGATCGGCACCGCGGCGATGCTCGCGATCGAGCTCGCGATCGCGCTGGCCGACGGCGCATGGGCGTGGGTGCTGTGGGTCGCGCTCGGCGTCTTCGCGACCTGCCACACGATGTCGCAGACGCACGTGAGCCTGTCGTTTCCCGAGCGCCTGACCGGGCGCGCGTTCACCGCGTACAACCTGCTCACGATGAGCGGGATGTTCGTTGCACAGTGGCTGTTCGGCGTGCTGGTCGACGCGATGAGCGCCGCCGGCGGCGAGCACAGCGCGCAGGGATTCCGGCGCGCGATGCTCGTCTGGGTCGTGCTCCAGGCGGCGGCGCTCGCGGTGCTCGTCTTCTGGCGCGTGCAGCCGCGGCGCGCGGAGGCGTGAGCGCGCCGAGCGCTCGGGCCCGCGTGCGCAGGGCCGAGTGCGCAGGCCCGGCTGCCGACATCCGGCGCGCGACTCAGCCGAACGTGATCGTTTCGCCCGGCTGCGCGAAAGGCTCGGCGCGATACAGCCCGTTCGCCAGGTTGTGCGGGTCGCGCGCCGCCTCGGCGAAATCGAGCACCGGGGACAGGCACGCGTCGCGCCCGTCGGCGGCCTGCGCCCAGTCGTCGCGCGTGCGCGTGGCGAAGCGCCGCTCGAAGTGCGCGGCGCTCGCGGGCCACGATGCCGGCCGGTATTGATCGTCCGCATCGACCTCGCCGGCGAGCCCGGTGACGTCGAGCAGCTCGCGATAGAACTTCGGCTCGAGCGCGCCCACCGCGACGAAGCGCGCGTCGGCGCAGCGATACACGCGATAGAACGGCATCGCGCCGTCGAGCACGTTGTTCGCACGCGCGAGATTCCACACGCCGCCGGCCAGCAGGCCGTAGAACATCGGCGTGAGCCCGACGGTACCGGCGAGGATGCTCGTCTCGACCACGCCGCCGCGTTGCGAGATCGAGCGCTGGACGAGCCTGGCCAGCACGCCGACCAGCAGGTGCATCGCGCCGCCGCCGAAATCGGCGACGAGATTCAACGGGACGACGGGCTGGTCGCGCAGTCCGATCGCGTGGAGCACGCCGGCGCGCGCCAGGTAATTGATGTCGTGTCCGGCGCGCGGCGCGAGCGTGCCGCGGCTGCCCCAGCCCGACAGGCGGCCGACGACGAGGCGCGGGTGCTGCCCGAGGAGCGTTTCGGGCGCCAGGCCGAGGCGCTCGAGCACGCCGGGACGAAAGCCCTCGAGCAGCACGTCGGCGTCGTCGAGCTCGCGCCGCAGCGCCTGCATTCCGGCGCCGCTTTTCAGGTCGAGCAGCCGCTCTTCCTTGCCGACGTTGAGCAGGTCGTATTGCGCCGGAACGCGCACGCCGAGACCCGGGTCGGCCGGCGGCGACACGCGCAGGACACGCGCGCCGAGCGAGCGCAGCAACTGTCCGGCGAACGGCACCGGGCCGATCGCGTGGAGCTCGACGACCTTAAGCCCCGCGAGCGGCGGGGAAGCTGAAGTCGAGGACGAAGACGAAGACGAAGACGGATCGGGCATGGCCGACCGATGCTACCGCCGCCCGTCATCGGCGTCGAGCGCGCGTCGATACCCGATCGCCTCGCCGACGTGCAGCGCGGCGATCCGCTGCGCGCCGCCCAGGTCGGCGATCGTTCGCGCGAGCTTCTGCACGCGATGCAATGCGCGCGAAGACCAGTGCCGGCGGCGCGCAACCTCGCGCAGCAGCGATGCCGCCGGCGCGTCGAGTGCGCAGTGCCGGTCGATCTCGGGCGGCGGCAGGAACGCGTTGGCCACGCCCTGTCGTTCGATCTGGCGTTCGCGCGCCCGCGCCACGCGCGCGGCGATGCTCGCGCTCGTCTCGCCGTCGGCCGGCTGCATCAACTGCGTCTCGCTCACCGGCACGACGCCGACGAGGAGATCGATGCGATCGAGCAGCGGTCCCGACAGCCGGGCGCGATAGCGGTGGACCTGCTCGGGGGTGCAGCGGCAGCGCGCGCTGCCCAGATGGCCGCACGGGCACGGATTCATCGCGGCGACGAGCTGGAAGCGCGCGGGGAACTCGACCTGTCGCGCGGCGCGCGCGACGCCGATGCGGCCGGTCTCGAGCGGCTCGCGCAGCGCCTCGAGCACGGTGCGCGAGAACTCGGGCAGTTCGTCGAGGAAGAGCACCCCGTGGTGCGCGAGGCTCGCCTCGCCGGGCCGCGGATGCGACCCGCCGCCGACGATCGCCGCGGCCGATGCGCCGTGATGCGGCGAGCGAAACGGGCGCCGCCCCCAGTCCTCGGTGCGGAACGCGCCGGTCAGGCTGGCGAGCGCGGCGCTCTCGAGCGCGTCGGCGGTGTCCATCGGCGGCTGGATCGTCGGCATGCGCAGCGCGAGCAGCGACTTGCCGGCGCCCGGCGGGCCGATCATCAGCAGGTTGTGCGCGCCCGCGGCCGCGACCTCGAGCGCACGCTTGGCGCTCTCCTGGCCCTTGACGTCGGCGAAATCGACGCCCGTCGCCGCGTGCACCGGCGGCAGCCGCGGCTCGATGCGCGCGAGCGGACTCGCGCCGGCCAGGTGCGCGGCGACGCCGGCGAGGTCGTCGGCGCCGAGCAGCCGGACGCCGTCGACCAGCGCGGCTTCGTCGCCGTTGGCCGTGGGCAGCAGCAGCGTGCGGGCGCGCGCTTCGCGGGCGACGGCGAGCGCCATCGCGAGCGCGCCGCGGATCGGCCGGATCGCCCCGGTGAGCGAGAGTTCGCCGACGAACTCGAGCTCGTCGAGTGCGGCAGAGGGGACCTGCTCGCTCGCCGCCAGAATGCCGACGGCGATCGGCAGGTCGAATCGTCCCGACGCCTTCGGCAGATCGGCCGGCGCGAGGTTCACCGTGAGCCGCCGATTGGGGAAGTCGAAGCCGGCGTGCAGCAACGCGGCCCGGACGCGGTCGCGGCTCTCGCGCACTTCGGCTTCGGGGAGCCCGACGACGTGGAATGCGGGCAGTCCGATGCCGATGTGGACTTCGACGCTCACGGCCGGTGCATCGAGCCCGACCAGGCCGCGGCTGTGCGCGACGGCGAGCGGCATCGCGGCGCCGTTTCGGGCGATCGGCGCGGCGAAGCGCGCCAAGGGCCTGTTCACACTCCGATCGTCCCCGCGCCGGGGCCTGCCGAGCCGCCAAACGAGGCGCCGGCGACGCGCGTGGTGGTTCCACGCAAGGAGCCGGCAACGAAGTGTGGCGGCTCG
>JAKFES010000083.1:0-3476 GCA_036675585.1 Burkholderiaceae bacterium | reverse complement strand
TGAAGGGTGAAGGGTGAAGGGTGAAGGGTGAAGGGTGAAGGGTGAAGGGTGAAGGGTGAAGGGTGAAGGGTGAAGGGTGAAGGGTGAAGGGGGCCGAGCCGGCTGCATCGTGTACCGCATTTTGTTCCGTCGGTGCCGGGAGCTCGCAGAGAAAGCGCGGTACACGACGCAGCCGGCCCGGCCCCCTTCACCCTTCCCCCTTCACCCTTCCCCTCCTCAATGCAACCTCTCCATCGAAGCCGACTCCGCAGTGTCGTTTCGAACGGAGGCGTGATGCTGCATCATCCGCCAGCCGCTCGCCTGCTTCACGTAGACGTTGGTGGCAATGCACTCGACGATCTGCACGCCGGTGCGGCTCGTGACCAGCGTCTGTTCGACGACGTTGTGGATCGCGAGCACGGCACCCGTGTGCGCGTGCACGTCGCTGCGCCGGATGTCGACGGAGCCGGATTCGAAGATCGCCGCCCACGACTCGCGAACGGCGGCGAGCCCGACCAGACGATCGCTGGACGGATGCACGCACACCACGTCCTCGTCGTCGGCCCACAGCGCCATCATCGCTTCCAGGTCGCCGCGCTGCATCGCCTCGTAGAACGCTTCCTCGACCGCGTCGGCCGTGCACAGGATCGTTCTGCGCATCGGATCAACGCGACGGCCGCGCGCCGGACGTCTCGAAGCGCATCGCGCGCGAGAGCGTCTCGAAGACCTGGGCGGGCGTGATCCGGTTCAGGCAGGCGTGATGCGCCAGCGGACACACGGGCTCGAAGCACGGGCTGCAGGCGAGGTGCAGCCATTCGACGTGCGCGCGCGACGAGCGCGGCGGCGCGCGCCGCGGGTCGGACGGGCCGAACAGCGCGACCTGCGGCCGGCCGTACGCTGCCGCCACGTGCATCAGCCCGGTGTCGACCGATACGACGCCGGCGGCCTGCGCGAGGATCGCCGTCGCCTCGTCGAACGTCGTTTCGCCGCACAGGTTGCGCGCCGCCTGGCCCGACAGCGCAGCGATCTCGGTGGCGAGGCTGCGCTCGTTCGCCGGACCGAGCAGCAGGAGCTCGGCCTCGGGCGTCTCGGCGGCGAGCATCGCGATCAGCGAGGCGAAATGCCGGGCGGGCCAGCGGTGCGAAGCGCCGGCGCCGGTGCCCGGGCACAGGACGATCGGGGGCGTTTCGCGGCCGAAATCGAACTTCGCGCGCACCGCGCGTTCGCGCTCGGGGCGGCGCACGAGCCGCGGCTCGGCAACCGTTCCGGGGCGCGGCGCGCGCGCCTCGAAGGCGAGCGCGGCGTATTGCTCGGCCTGCGGCGGCCGCGAGCGGCCGCTTTCGTGGATCCGGTTCAGCAGCAGGGCGCGACCCTGTCCGCGGTAGCCGATGCGCTCGCGGATTCCGGCGAACCACGGAACGAGCGCCGAGATGCGCGTTTCGGGGAGCACGAAGGCGCGCTGGTAGCGCTGTGCGCGCAATCGGCGTCCGAACCGCCAGCGCGTCGCCCACAGCGTGCGACCTTCGGGCGCCGGCCCCTCGACGACGCGGGCGACTTCGCTCATGCAGCGGAAGATCGCCGCGACGTGCGGCGCGCAGAGCACGTCGATGCGCAGGCGCGGGCTCTGCTGCTGCAGCAGCGCGAGCAACGGCTGCGTCATCACGGCTTCGCCGATCGTGTTCGGCGCGATCACCAGCGCTCGAGGACCCATCGTCGTTTCCGGTCCGCCATGCCTTCGCTCCCTTCGATCCTACCTCGCAGACGCGATTGTGGGTCGAAGGGCAGGTCGGCGCGTCGATCTTTCGCACGTCGCCCGCTTTGACACCGGGGCGACGCCGGGAAACGACGGGATGCGCCGCCGCTGCGAAACGCTGCTTCGCGGCGGCGGGGAACGCGCGATCAGTGGCTTGCGCCGGGCAGCGTTCCGGGCTTGAGCCGGTAGCGCGTGCCGCAATACGCGCACATCGCCTTGCCGGTTTCGGCGAGCTCGAGGTAGACGCGCGGATGCGAAGACCACAACGGCATCTTCGGATTGGGGCAGAACGCCGGCAGGTCGCGGCCGTCGATCTCCACGACCGCGTCCTGCGCCTGCTCGAGCCCGTCGACCGGTGCCGGGCCGTTCATCGCTTCGACCCGCCGACCGGCGTGAGCCACGAACGATAGCGCTCGCTGCGGCCGGCGACCGTATCGAAGAACAGGCCCTGCAGTCGCTCGGTGACCGGGCCGCGTCGTCCTTCCCCGATCGTGCGATCGTCGAGCTCGCGGATCGGCGTGATCTCGGCGGCGGTTCCCGTGAAGAACGCCTCGTCGGCGCAATACATCTCGTCGCGCGTGATGCGTTTCTCGCGCACTTCGATTCCGCTGTCGCGTGCCATCGTGATCACCGAATCGCGCGTGATGCCGTCGAGACACGAGGCGAGGTCGGGCGTGTAGAGCACGCCGTTGCGCACGATGAACACGTTCTCGCCGGCGCCTTCCGACACGTACCCGTCGGTGTCGAGCAGCAACGCCTCGTCGTAGCCGTTGGCGGTGACCTCGGCGTTGGCGAGGATCGAGTTGATGTAGTAGCCGCTCGCCTTGGCGCGCACCAGCGAGACGTTGACGTGATGGCGCGAGTAGGACGAAGTCTTCACGCGGATGCCTTTCGACAGCCCCTCCTCGCCCAGGTAGGCGCCCCACGGCCAGGCTGCGACCGAGACGTGAATCGTGTTGCCGCGTGCCGAAACGCCGAGCTTCTCCGAGCCGATCCACGCGATCGGGCGCAGGTAGCACGACGCGAGCGCGTTCATCCGCACGACGTCCTTCTGCGCCTGCACGATCGTCTCGAACGTGTAGGGCAGTTCCATCTGGAAGATCTTGGCCGAATTGAACAGCCGGCGCGTGTGCTCGTGCAGCCGGAAGATCGCCGTGCCCGAGTCGGTCTGGTACGCGCGCACCCCCTCGAACACGGCCATTCCGTAGTGCAGCGAATGCGTGAGGACGTGGATCCTGGCGTCGCGCCAGTCGACCATCTTGCCGTCGAACCAGATATGACCGTCGCGGTCAGCCATCGACATCGGTTTCTCCCGGGAGTTTGGCGGGTGCGCGAAAACTCGCCATTCTAACAACCGTCGCCGCGCTAGACTGCGCGCGTGCGCGCCGCTTTCCGCTCCCAGGTCGCCCTGCTTGCGCTGCTGCAGGCGCTGCTGCTGACCAACAACGTCACGCTGATCGCGGTCAACGGGCTCGCCGGGCTGCGGCTGGCCGACACCCCGCTGCTGGCGACGTTCCCGGTCACCGGCTACGTGCTGGGCGGGGCGGTGTGGGCGATGCCCGCGGCGCTGTTCATGCGCCGCTACGGGCGCCGGGCCGGGTACACGCTTGGTTCGCTGGTCGCGATCGGCGGGTCGGTGCTCGCCTGGTATGCGATGGTCGTCGGAAGCCTCGCGCTGCTGTGCCTCGCCACCTTCGTCTGCGGGCTGTACAACGCGTTCGGCGCGAGCCTGCGTTTCGCCGCC
>JAKFES010000022.1:0-3486 GCA_036675585.1 Burkholderiaceae bacterium | reverse complement strand
GAGCGCGGCGCGCAGGCGATGCGCTACGCGGTGCATCGCCGGCGCCGCGCGTTCAGCGCCGGCGGGACGCCGCCGCCGCGCCGGACGCGTCGCCTTGCGCGGCGAAGGTCACCTTGGCGACGCCCGCCTCGCGCGGCGCGGCCAGTACCGCGATCACCGCCTGGTGTCGCGCGCCGGCGTCGGCGTGCACGACGAGCACCGGATCCTTGCGTTCGCCGGCAATCCGGCGCAGCTCCGAGGCGAGCGCCTCGGGCGCGACGAGCTGCGCGCCCTGCTCGGTCATCATCCGGTACTGCCCGTCGGCGGCCACGCCGACGTCGATCTCGCTCGGCCGTTCGGTCGCGGCTTCGCCCTGCGCACTCGGCAGGTCGACCTGCAGCTCGGTGAATTTCGAGTACGTCGTCGTGACCATCAGGAAGATCAGGACGACGAGCAGCACGTCGATCAGCGGGACGAAATTGATCTCCGGCTCGTCGCGCCGGATGCCGCGACGGAAATTCATCGCGACGCGGTGCGCAGGTGATCGACGAGTCGAAGCGACTGCTGTTCCATCTCGACCAGGTACGAATCGACGCGCGCGCGGAAGTGCCGGTACGCGATCATCGCCGGAATCGCGATCAGGATCCCGAGCGCGGTGTTGTAGAGCGCGACCGAAATGCCGTGCGCGAGTTGCTGCGGATTGGTTCCGCCGGGCGCCTGCGAGCCGAAGATCTCGATCATTCCGACGACCGTGCCGAACAGTCCCATCAGCGGCGCGATCGCCGCGATCGTTCCGAGCGCCGACAGGTAGCGTTCGAGGTCGTGCGCGACGGCGCGCCCGGTTTCCTCCATGGCTTCCTTCATCAGCTCGCGCCCCGCGTTCTCGTGGCGCAGCCCGCTGGCGAGCACGCGGCCGAGCGGCGAATTGACGGCGAGCCGGTTCAGCATGTCCGGGCTGATCGACTGCGTTCGTCGCAGTCCGAGGACCTCCTCGAGCAGCCCCGGCGGCAGCACCCGCGAGGGTTTCAGCGACGCGAAGCGCTCGATGATCAGCGCGACGGCGGCGATCGAGGCGACAATGAGAAACCATACGGGCCATCCGGCCGCCTGGATCAGGGACAGCAAATCGTTCTCCGGGTACCGTGGGTCGAGGCCGCGAGGCTCGCAATTGTCGGTTTTTTCTCGGGAATGCATCAAGTCGAACCGGCGAACGGCGTGCGGTGGCGCCGTTGCGGCGTCGCCGGCGCCCCGGAGCGCGCGGAATCGGGCCCGGCGCGCCTGGGGACAACTCTGTGAACAAGCCGCTGGTTTGCGAGCACTCGCGCCGGAATTCAAGCGACGTGCCTGCCGGTGCTGCACAATCTCGACAGAAATGGCAAGCAAAATCAAGCAGTTGACGAGATGGCCGCCGCTGTGGCAAGCACCCGCGGCGAGCGAGCCGATCGGAGTCCGCGTGTGGATAGCCATCGGCGGGAGAGCCGCATGAGCGCTGATTTTGCGAGCGCAAACATCGCAGCGGCGCGGGAAATCCTGTCGGTCACCCAGTTGAACCGCGCCGTTTCGGGCTTGTTGCAGCGCAGCGTCCCGCCGGTATGGGTCCGCGGCGAGATCTCGAACGCGACGCGCGCGGCGAGCGGGCATTGGTACTTCACGTTGAAGGATGCCGGCGCGCAGGTGCGCGCGGTGATGTTTCGCGGGCGCGCGCAGTACGTCGAGTTCGCGCCGCGAAACGGCGACTGCGTCGAGGTCCGCGCCGTGGTCGCCCTGTACGAGGCGCGCGGCGAATATCAGCTCACGGTCGAAGCGATGCGGCGCGCCGGCGCGGGCGACCTGTTCCAGCGCTTCCTGCAGCTGAAGGAGAAGCTGCAGGCCGAAGGCCTGTTCGACGCACAGCGCAAGCGCGCGCTGCCGCCGTTCCCGCGCACGGTCGGCGTGGTCACATCGCCGCAGGCCGCGGCGCTGCGCGACGTGCTGACGACGCTGCGGCGCCGCGCGCCCGGCGTCGCCGTCGTCGTGTACCCGACGCCGGTGCAGGGCGTCGACGCACCGGCCGCGATCGTTCGCGCGCTCGCCGCGGCGGGTCGACGCCGCGAATGCGAGGTGCTGCTGCTCGTGCGCGGCGGCGGATCGCTCGAGGACCTCTGGGCGTTCAACGACGAGACGCTCGCCCGCGCCGTCGCCGCGTCGCCGATTCCGGTGATCAGCGGCGTGGGACACGAAACCGATTTCACGATCGTCGATTTCGTCGCCGACGAGCGGGCTGCGACGCCGACCGCGGCCGCCTCGCACGCCGTGCCCGACCGGCGCGATCTCGCCGAGCGCGTGCTGCGGGCGAGCGCGCGCGTGGAGCGGTCGTGGTCGCGCCGCGTCGAGTCGATCGAGCAGCGGCTCGACACCGCGGCGCGCCTGCTGCGTTCGCCGTCGGCGCAATGGCAGGCGCGCGCGCACCGGCTGCATGCATTGTCGCAGCGAGTCGTCGCGTTCGGACGCCTGTCGCTGCAGCAGCGCGCGATGCGGCTGGCGCGGCTGTGCTCGGCGGTGCGTGCGCCGCGAACCGACCTGCCGGCGCAACGGCTCGCGCACGCCGTGCAGGCACTCGACCGCGCCGCGCGCACGCGCGTCGCGCGGCTCGACGATCGCACCGCCCGCGCGGCCGCGTCGCTCGAGCTCGTCAGCCCGAAGGCGGTGCTCGCGCGCGGCTATGCGATCGTGCACGACCGCTCGGGACACGTCGTCGCTTCGGTGGCCGGCGTCGCGGCCGGCGATGCGCTGCGCCTCACGCTGGCCGACGGGCGCATCGACGCACAGGCGCTCGGCACGCGCGGCGAGGCCGATCTCCTGTCGTCGCCGACGGACGTCGAGCCAGGCGGACGCCCCGCTCGATGACCCGTCCGGGGCCTGTCCGGGGCTCGAAGTCGCGGCACCTTCATGCGATGCCTGCGCCGACGACCTAGAATCGAGGATCCCCGCGCGCAACGCTGCGGGTCGACGACAAGGAGAACACGCATGGAGCACAAGCTGCCGCCTCTTCCCTACGCGATGGACGCGCTCGCGCCGCACGTATCGAAGGAAACGCTCGAGTACCACTACGGCAAGCACCATCAGGCGTACGTCACGAACCTGAACAACCTGATCAAGGGCACCGAGTTCGAGAACCTCGGCCTGGAGGACATCGTGCGCAAGTCCTCGGGCGGGATCTTCAACAACGCCGCCCAGGTGTGGAACCACACGTTCTTCTGGTCGTGCATGAAGCCCGGTGGCGGCGCGCAGCCGTCGGGCGCGCTCGCCGATGCGATTTCGCGCAAGTGGAACTCGTTCGACGCATTCCGCGAAGCCTTCGCCAAGAGCGCGGTCGGAAACTTCGGCTCGGGCTGGACCTGGCTCGTCAAGAAGGGCGACGGCTCGGTCGACATCGTCAACACGAGCAACGCCGGCACGCCGCTCACCTCGGGCGACACCGCGCTGCTGACGATCGACGTCTGGGAGCACGCGTACTACATCGATTAT
>JAKFES010000298.1:0-3512 GCA_036675585.1 Burkholderiaceae bacterium | reverse complement strand
TGCTCGACATCCAGATGCCCGGCATGACCGGAATCGAACTGGCACGGCACATTTCGGCGCGTGCGCAGTCCGATCCGCCGCGTCCGATGCCGCTGATCATCTTCGTCACCGCGCACGACGAGTTCGCGGTCGACGCCTTCGAGGTGCGCGCGATCGACTACCTGCTCAAGCCGGTGCGCGCCGAACGGCTGCAACAGGCGCTGCAGCGCGCGCTCACGCGCATCCCGCTCGAGCAGGCGCACGCGATCGACCAGCTCGCGCGCGCCACCAATACGCGCCGGCGCCATCTGTCGGTGCACGAGCGCGGCCGCGTCATCCTCGTTCCGCTCGAGCAGGTGATCTACCTGAAGGCCGAGCTGAAATACATCACGGTGCGCTCGAAGGAGCGCGAGTACCTGATCGAGGAGTCGTTGACCTCGCTCGAGGAGGAATTCGGCGACCGCTTCGTGCGCATCCACCGCAATGCGCTGGTCGCACGGCCGGCGATCGCCGGCTTCGAGCGCGTGATGCCGCAGGGCGAGGCCGAAGGCGGCGACCCGTACTGGCAGGTCGTGCTGCGCGACATCACCGAGCGTCTGCCGGTGAGTCGGCGACAATGGTCGACCGTGAAGAACCTGGTCAGTTGAGGGAGTCGATGACGCAGTCCGGTGCGCCGGCGCCGAAACCGCAGCGGCTCGTCATCGCCTCGCGCGAGAGCCGGCTGGCGATGTGGCAGGCCGAGCACGTGCAGCAGCGCCTGCGCGCGCTCCATCCGCAATGCGACGTGCAGATCCTCGGCATGACCACCGAGGGCGACCGCCGCCTCGACCGTGCGCTCGCCGGGATCGGCGGCAAGGGGCTGTTCACCAAGGAGCTCGAGCTCGCGCTGCTCGACGGCCGGGCCGACCTCGCGGTGCATTCGCTGAAGGACGTGCCGATGGAGCTGGCGCCGGAGTTCACGCTCGCCGCCGTCCTCGCGCGCGAGGATCCGCGCGATGCCTTCGTGTCCACGCGCTACGCCTCGCTCGAGGCGATGCCCGCCGGCGCGCGGCTGGGCACCTCGAGCCTGCGCCGCGCCGCGCAGATCCGTCATCGTTTCCCGGCACTCGAGGTATTGCCGCTGCGGGGAAACGTGATCACGCGCATCGCGCGCCTGGACGAAGGGCGCTACGACGCGATCGTCCTCGCCGCCGCCGGGCTCAAGCGGCTCGGCCTCGCCGATCGCATCCGCGCGATCGTCGAGCCGACGCTGAGCGTGCCGGCGGCCGGGCAGGGCGCGCTGGCGATCGAGACGCTCGCCGGGCGCGAGGATCTCGCCGGCTGGCTCGCGCCGCTCGCCGACGCGCGGACGTCGATCGAGGTTCGCGCCGAACGGACGGTTTCGCGCCTGCTCGGCGGCAGCTGCCGGGTACCGCTCGCCGCCTGGTGCGTCTCCACGCCGTCGGGGGGGCTGAAGCTCGTCGCGCGCGTCGCCGCCGAGGACGGCAGCGGGATGGCCGAGTCGATCGTCGAATGCGACGCGGCCGACGAGCGATCGGCATTGCAGCTCGGCGAGCGCGCGGCGCAGTCGTTGCGTGAGCAGGGCGCGACCCGGTGGCTCGGGTCGTCCTGACGCAGCCGGCTCCGCGCGTCGACGCGCTGGCCGGGCGGCTGCGTGCGCGCGGGCACGACACGCTGGCGCTTGCCTTCGGACGCACGCTCGAACGCGGCGACGACCCGGCGCTGCGCGAGGCGATCGCCCGTCTCGATCGCTTCGACTGGGTGGTTCTGGTCAGCCCCGCGGCCGTGCGGGCGTGCGCGCGGCTCGTCGCGCACTGGCCCGAGTCGACCGGCGTCGCCGTGGTGGGGCCGGGAAGCCGGCAGGCGATCGACGACGCGCCGTGGCCGCAGCACGCCCCTCGCCGCGTGCTCTCGCCGGCGCACGCGCCGTTCGACGGCGCCGCGCTCGCCTCGTTGCCGCCGCTCGATTCGCCCGCCGGGCTGCGCGTGCTCGTGCTGCGCGGCGAGAGCGGCAACGACGAATGGATCGAGCGCCTGCGCGATCGCGGCGCGACGGTCGAGGTCCATGCCGCGTATCGCCACGAAGCCGTCGAGCCGTGCGCCGATTCGCTGCGCGCGTTGCGCGACTGGTTCGAAGCGGCTTCGCCGCCGTCGCAGCCGCTCGTCTTCGCGGTGACGCAGGTCGCCACGGTTGCGCGCCTGGAGGCCGCCCTGGCGCGCGCCGGGCTGCTCGGCACCGCGCACGGAAAGACGATTCTCGCGATCCATCCTCGCATCGAAGCGGCGCTGCGCGCGGTGGGCTGGCGCGACGTGCGCTGCATCGAACCCGGGGAACGCGCGCTCGTGCTCGCGCTAGAATCCGCATCCGATGGGTCGAGTCGTCATGGTGGGTGAAAGCGGCAAGGCAGGCGAGGTCGATTCGTCCGAGGGCGCGAGCGCATCGTCGGACACGTCCCGGCCGGGCAGCGCTTCACTGCGCTCGCGGCTCGCGCGGATCGGTCCCGCCTGGATCGCCTTGCTGGCCGTCGCCGTCGCGCTCGTCGCGTTCGTGTGGACGGTTCCGCGCATCGATTCGCTGCAGGGCGAGGCAACGCACCGGCTGCGTGACATCGACGAGCGGCTCGCCGCGCTGCAGGCCGCGCAGCAGCAGACGCGCGCCGAGTTGCGCGACGCGCGCGACCGCACGGCCGTGCTCGAAAGCCGCGCGCTCGATGCCGCCGGGATGCAGGCGCAGATCGAGAAGCTCTACCGCAATCTCGCCGAGGATTCCACCGACGTCCTGCTTGCCGAGATCGAGTCGTCGCTCGTGCTCGCCGGGCAGCAGCTCGCGCTGGGCATCGGCGCACAGGCCGTGCTCGCCGCGCTGCAGGAAATCGACGCGCGGCTCGCCCACCTGAACGATCCGGGCCTGCAGCCGCTGCGCGCGTCGCTGCTGCACGACATCGAGCGCGTCAAGGCATACCCCGCGGCCGACATCGGCACGCTGGCGCTGCGCCTGGACGCGGTCATGCGCTCGATCGACCGCTTCGCGCTGCTCTCCTCGGTTCCCGAGGGCCGGCACGAGTCGGCTGCCGCACCGACGGCCGGGCTCGGCGCGTTGCGCGACGAACTCGAGCAGCTGTTCCGCGTGCGGCGCATCGATGCGCCCGACGCGATGCTCGTCGCGCCCGAGCAGGCGTATTTCCTGCGCGAGAACCTGCGCCTGCTGCTGCTCAACGCGCGCCTGGCGCTGCTGTCGCGCAACGAGACGCTGTTTCGCGGTGACCTCCAGCGTGCGATCGATTGGCTGCGCACGTATTACGACGAGGACGACCGCGCGGTTGCGGGCGGCATCGCACAGCTGCGCCAGCTGGTCGCCGCGCGCATCGTCCTCGATCCGCCGACGCTCGCCGAGAGCCTGGGCGGGGTCCGTGCCGCGCGCGCGTCGCGTGCGCCGCGCGACGCCGGCCGCTGACCGGCCGCCGCGAGCCGCGCGATGCGAAGAATCGTCTGGGCCCTGCTGATCGTCTCGGCGGCCGTCGGACTGGCGATGC
>JAKFES010000271.1:0-3525 GCA_036675585.1 Burkholderiaceae bacterium | reverse complement strand
GGCCGGCGGGCGGCGTGCGCTGCGTTGGCTCGCGCTCGTTCCGCTCGTAATCCTCGCCGCGCTCTCGCTCGCGAAGACCGTCGGCCTGCACTGGATCGCGAGCTTCGCGTTCCCGGCGGTGCTGTGGTTCGCCTGCACCGCCGGCGCGCGTTCGATGGCGCGCGCGCTCGCGTTCGCAGCGGTGTTCGCGCTGCTGCACTGGATCGCGATCGGCGTGCTCGCGGCGTTGCCGATCGAGACGTTTCGCGCATGGAGCAGCTATCCCGGGCTGGTGATGACCGTGCGCAGCGACGAGCTCGCGCACGCGCTCGAGCCGTGGCGCGACACGCACGTGATCGCATCCGACGGCTATTCGCCCGCGGTGACGATCGGACACGCGCTCGGCGAGCACGTCGTCGTGTTCGGGCGCGGTACGAGCCACGCGCGGCACGACGACATCCTGACCGACTTCCGCGCGCTCGACGGGCGCGATTTCCTGATCGTGCGTCGCCGCGCCGATCGCGTCGGCGAGTTCGATGCGTACTTCGAGCGAACCGTGCACCGGACGATCGCGATCCGCGGCGCGAATTTCCACCTGATCGACGGACGGGGCTTCCGCTACGCGAAGTATCGCGACGAGGTGCTCGACGCCGTGCGCGAGCGCTATTACGCGGTGCCGAGATGGCTGCCCGGCGACGCGTGCTATTTTTGCGATCGCTATTTCCCCGACCGTTCGTGTCGGGCGCCCTGACCCCGGCCGGCGGGCCGCTCTTTCGCGCGCACTAGATGAACCTCCAGCAATTGCGCTTTCTGCGCGAGACTGCACAGCACGGCTTCAGCCTGACGCGCGCCGCGCAGGCGCTCGGCACTTCGCAGCCGGCGCTCTCGCGGGGGATCCTCGAACTCGAGGCCGAGCTCGGCGTCGACGTCTTCGTTCGGCACGGCAAGCGCATCCTCGGATTCACCGAGCCGGGCCGCGCCGTGTTCGAACGCGCCGATCGCGTGCTCGCCGAAATCGAGGGCATCGAGCGCGTGACGGCGGATTTCCGCGCGCGCGACGACGGCGAACTGCGCGTCGCGACCACGCACACGCAGGCACGCTACGCGCTGCCCAACGTCGTGCGCGAGTTCCGCAAGCGCTATCCGGCGGTGCGGCTGACGCTGCTGCAGGGCAGCCCGAGCCAGATCACGCAACTCGTGCTGGCGCGCGAGGTCGATTTCGCCATCGCCACCGAAGTGCCCGAGGACGCCGACGAGTTGCTCTCGATCCCGGCCTTCGAGTGGGAGCACGTGGTGATCGTGCCGAAGAAGCACCCGCTGGCCGGCCAGCCGTTGTCGCTGCACGCGCTCGCCCGCCACCCGCTGGTGACCTACGTCGAGGAATTCGCCGGGCGCCGCCGGATCGACCGCGCATTCGCCGACGCCGGGCTGCGCCCCGACGTCGTCCTGTCGGCGATCGATTCCGACGTGATCAAGACCTACGTGGGCGTCGGCCTGGGCGTGGGCATCGTCACCGGCCTCGCGTTCGATCCGGTGCAGGACCGGGGGCTGGCGATGACGCCGGCCGGCGCGCTGTTCGGCATGAATTCGGTCAAGCTCGCGGTGCGCCGCGACGCGTTCCTGCGCGGCTACGCGCTCAGCTTCATCGAGCTGTTCGTGCCCAACGTCGACCTGCGCGTTTTCGAGCGCCTGGTCGACACGAAGAAAGGCGCGCGCGCGGCTACCCTCGGGTAATCCCCCACCGCCGGGAAGCCCCGGATGGCCTCGGTGCGACAGGCGCGGTGCTTATACTTCGGCGGCGGTGCGGCGCTTGCGCGCGTCGCGCGCCAACGGGAGTGAACAACGAGAATGCGCGTCGCCAACTGGCGGGTGTGGTCGTGCGCGATCACGCTCGTCGCTGCAGCCGGTCCGCTGGCCGCGCAGCAGCTCACGCTGAACGTGTCGAGCTGGATGCCGGCAACGCATGCGCTGACCCAGTCGGTCGGCAAATGGTGCGACGAGGTCGCCGAGGCGACCGAGAAGCGCGTCACGTGCAAGCTGCTGTCCAAGCCCGTCGCGGCGCCGCCGGGAACCTTCGACGCGGTGCGCGAAGGGCTCGCCGACGTCTCGTATTCGGTGCACGGCTATACCCCGGATCGCTACACGCTTTCGCAGATCGCCGAGCTGCCGTTCTCCGGTGATTCGGCCGAAGTCAACTCGATCGCCTACCAGCGCATCTTCCAGCGGCATTTCGCCGCGCTCAACGAGCATCGCGGGCTGAAGGTGATCGCCGTGTTCACGCACGGGCCCGGGCAGTTGTACACGCTGAAGAAACCGGTGCAGTCGCTCGCCGATCTGCAGGGACTGAAGCTGCGCGCCGACGGCGGCATGGTCGCGAGCGTGGGCAAGGCGATCGGCGCGAGCGTCGTCCTCAAGCCGAACGTCGAGACGCAGGAACTGCTCGCCGCCGGAAGCATCGACGGGCTCTTCGGTCCGGCCGAGGCGATCGATTCGCTGCGCCTGGAGAAAGTGGTCCGCTATCGCGCGGTCTTTCCCGGCGGGCTGTACAACACGAGCTTCGCGTTCGTCATGAACCAGGCGGCATGGAGCCGGATCGGCCCGCTCGACCAGGCGGCGATCACCCGTCTTTCCGGCGAGCATGCGGCGCGGCTGTTCGGGCGCGCGTGGGACGAAGTCGACCGGCGCGCAATGGCCGCAATGCAGGCGAGCGATGTGCGCGCGAACTTCGCCAACCGCAGCTTCGTCGAGGCGGTGCGTGCACGCACCTCGCCGATCGAGCTCAAATGGATCGCCGACGCGCGTGCGAAGGGCCTGGAGCGGCCCGAGCAGGTGCTGCGCGAGTTCCGCGCGGAACTGACCAAGCTGCAGTGACGAAGCTGCAGGCGGGCAGCGCCCGGACCGGTTGCCCATCCGTGTATAATCCGCGCTCTTCGGGGCGGTAGCTCAGCTGGGAGAGCGTCGCGTTCGCAATGCGAAGGTCGGGAGTTCGATCCTCCTCCGCTCCACCACCCATCCGGACAGCCAGGCCCTCATGTCAATGTCGGCCTGGCTTTCTTTTTTGCGCGAATCGCGCGTGTGCCAGTCTGCAGAAGTTCCTGCGGATCCACGGCGATTCCGACCAGGGCCGCAGTTTCCGCGCCTTCCGGGACTTCCTCATGTCCAGTCGGCGGCACGAGGAACTCTCCGAGCGGCTGGATCAGGTGCTGGCGCTTCCCGCCGTGGCGGCGCTGAAGCCCGAGCCGCGCACCCGCACGACGATCTCAGGGTGGGCTCTATGAAAGCCCGCTTTGATACTGTCGCCTCAAAGTAAAGCGTGATTTAATTTGAGCCGAGAAATCAAAGCACGCTTTCAATGCCCCGAACCACCGGCAACTACGCCATCACGACCACCCTGGGTGAGTCGGTTCGCGCCTTCGTGCCGCGACCGCTGCCCCCGGCGGACCCGCCGCTGGCGCCGACCTGCTTCGTCGACCTGAACCGGCAGGCCGAACTGGCGCTGGCGCGCCTGGCCGGGGTGTCGGGCCTGGTCCCGTCGGTGGAATGGCT